>JAUHZF010000396.1 GCA_030426145.1 Polyangia bacterium | reverse complement strand
GCCGGGCACCGGCCACCCTCCGAACGTGCTCGTCGACGTCCGCCGGCAGCACGACGGCTTCGGCCCCGAGCCGCACGGCCAGTTCGGCAGCGGCGGCCGCGTCGCGCTCGCCCCGGAATCGGGTGAGGGCGACGGTCGCATCGAGCACCGCCGCCAGCCCGTCGAGGGCCCGCGCGACCCACGGTCCATAGCCGTCGAAGAGACGGCCTAAAACACGTCGGGAATGCCGCCGGGCGTCGACCGGTTCGGCGGAGGCGCCGGCGTCGGGCTCGGCGACGATCGCTGGGTAGGTTTGGGCTTGCTTCGGCTGGCCTTCGGCGTCGACCGGTCGGAGCGAGGGGTCTGCGGCACGGCCTTCCCCCGGGGTGCAGGCAGGCGCCCGGCCGCTCGTGCTTCTCTCACCTCTTTCAACCGAGCCTCGGGAAGGCCAGCGTCGCCGTGTTCTGCCACCAGCTCGAGGGCCCGGTCGTAGGCCGCTTCGGCGTGCTGGCGCCGGCCAGCCAGAAGCAATGCGTCACCATAGAGGAGTCGCGCGTTGGGCGACTTGGGGGCGAGCGTGACGGCGCGCTCCGACTGCTCCAGCGCTTCGTTCACATCGGTTCCGCCCTCGATGGCACGCTCGGCGAGCATCGTGCGAACGCTGACCATATTGGGGCTGATGGCGAGGGCCTCATTGGCGTAGCGCACGGCTTCGCCGTCGAGGTGGTTGGCGTGACACGTGAGCGCGAGCTCAGCCAGGAGGCGCGGCTTCTTCGGGGCGAGGGTCAGCGCGCGCTGGTAGGTCGCGATCGCTTCGTCGAGGTTCTGTTTGGACGCCTGCGCGCGGGCCATGGTTGCGACCGCAACCCACCACTTGGGCTCGAAGCGCTGAGCCAAGCGCGAGGCTTCGATGGCATCGTCGGGTCGTTTCAGGTCGACGAGCACATCAGCCCGCCCCGCGTGGAGCTCGGCCCACTTGGGCTCGAGGGCGATGGCCTGGTCGACTGCCTCCAAGGCAGCCTCGTGCTCGCCCCGGCGATGTTTCGCCATGCCGAGGGTGAAGTGGTACGCGGCCTGCCATCGCTCGGGCGCGCCAGGCTGCTTGGCCGCCTCTTCGAAGTCACGCGCTCCGGTCTCCCACCACGAAGCGTCGCGCTGGGTGCCGATCTTGTCGTCGTCGGGATCGCGGTACTGGGCCATCACCTCGAGCCCCAGCTTGGGCTCTTCGAGCTCGGGCACGTCGTCGGGTTCGTCGACGTGCACGGCCGGCTCCTCGGCAAAGACCCCCGCGCGCCACGCGACACCGCCGCCCACGGCCAAGGCCAACACGAGCCCGCCGAACACAAGGGGCGCCGAGGAGCGCTTCGGAATAAACACGGACTCGGGCGGGGTCCGCATCAGCGCCCCCGTCGTGGTTCCAGCTACGTCGCCCGTCGCGTCGAGCAGGGTGTCACCCATCTGCAACGTGGGCGACGACGCGAGCCCCGGCGCCGTGATGACCGCCACCGGCTCCCCGAACGTCGGCACCGACACCGAGGCAAAGCGCGACAGCACCGCCTGCACCTCGTGAAGGTCCGCCACACGCTCGCCCACGTCGTGGGCGAGCATTCGCTCGATGAGGCTCACCACCTCTTCAGGCAGCGCTACGCCTTGCTGCCGAAGTGGGGGCAGGGCTCCCATCATCACCACGCGCAGCACGCCGCCGAGGGTGTCGGCACGCGTGGGCAGCACGCCCGTGAGCGCCTGGTAGAGAATGATGCCGAGCGACCAGATGTCGGAGCGATGGTCCACCCCCTCCCCCACCGCCTGCTCGGGTGACATGTAGAACGGCGTGCCGAGAAGGGCTCCGGTCCGGGTGATCCCCGGGAGATCTCGCTGGGCGAGGCTGTCGACGACGGTGAGCTTGGCGATGCCGAAGTCGAGCACCTTCACCTGCGTGCTGCCGTCGGGAAGCGTGGCGAGGAAGATGTTGTCCGGCTTGAGGTCGCGATGGACGATGCCAGCCGCGTGCGCCGCTCCCACCGCGGAGACGACGGGCAACACGATGGCGGCCGCCTCCCCCACCGAGAGTCGAACCTGTCGGTCGAGGCGGGCCTGGAACGACTCGCCGGCGAGCAGCTCCATCACCATCGTCGGCGTGCCGTCTTCGGCTTGAAAGACGTCTTCGACGCGCACCACGTGGGGGTGCTCCACCGATGCGGCGGCCCGCGCCTCACGGAGGAAGCGCTCGTGCTGCGAGCGCGCTTCGGGGCGCAGGAGCTTCAGCGCCACACGGCGCAGGGTCACCGTGTGGGTCGCTGCCCACACGGTGCCCATCCCTCCCTCTCCAAGTCGGCGGTCGAGCCGATAGCGGCCTCCGATGACCGAGCCGACCTGGAAGGGTGCGGACATGTCGTCCTCAGAGGACGTCGAGCACGAGCTGGTGGATCCGAGCCTCGCTGGAAGCGCTGAACCGCACCCAGTTCGACTGGGTGACGTTGTGCACGCCGACGGCGAAGTTGTTGGTGCCCACCTTGGACTGCAGGTCGGTGATGGCGGCCGGGCCGAGTTGGATGATGAGGATGTTCCCGATCATCGCCGTGGTGAGGCCGGCGAGGCTGCCGTACTGGTTGCCCGTCTCTAGATCCTGGAAGATGACGGTGCTGGTGCCCGAAGCCTCGAGGGTCGTGACCGGCGTGCTCACGTCGTAGATCTCGATATCCTGCGGCACCGTCCCGCTCACGCTCTCGAGCTCGAGGTGAAGCTCGGCCGCGATCACCGTCTGCCCCGCCTGTGCCGTGAGGTTGAAGGTGAAGTAGGAGTTGTAGACGTTCGCGCCACTCATCCCGGTGATGGTGTTGTTGTTGGTCGCCGTGTGGCTTCCGGTGCTGTTCCACCATCCACGGTGCTCCGCGCTGAGCGTGACCGTCGTGATGTTGCAGTCGTTGTCGTTCATCCCGTTGCAGCCGGCCGGGCAACAGAAGTCGCCGGCCATGCAAACGGTGATGGGGGAGCCGCCGGTGCAGGTGCCGTTCTGACAGGTGTCGGTGGCGGTGCAGATCTGACCGTCATTGCACGGCGTGCCGTTGGCCACGGGGACCGGCTGGCAGTTGCCGTTCATGTCACACATGCCCGTGTTGCACTGATCGACGGCCGCCTGGCAGGAGCCGCCGGGGGGAACCGGCATGGTGGTGCAGGCGCCGGTCATGGTGTCACAAACACCATTGACGCAGCCTTGCGTGAGGTTGGAGCAATCCTTCGGGTTGCCGCCCTGACAGACCCCCATGTTGCAGGTCTTGTTGACCGTGCAGAGGTCCATGGCGTCGACGCAGTTGCCGCCCTCGTTGCCGACCTCCGGCTTGCACATCCCGTCCATGGGATCGCAGACCGCGACGTAACACTCGTTGGGAACGGGCGAGAAGAAACAGTCCTTCGGGTTGCCGCCGGTGCAAGCACCGTTCACGCAGGTCGCGCCCTGAAGACACAGGTCGGTGCTCGTGCACGTGGTGCCGTTGTCGAGGGGCGCCGTATTGCAGCTGTCGTTGTCTTCGTCGCAGGTGATGGACTGGCACTCGGGGGCCGTCATGCCGCATGTGTTCTGCGGTCCACCCACACAAACGCCCTGGCCGTCACACGCGTCGTCGACGGTGCAGAACATGCCGTCGTCACAGGCCGTGCCCTGATCTTCGGGCACCACCACGCAGCTTCCGACGGGCCCGGGGTAGTTGCCCTCGTTGCACACCGACATGAAGCACGGTGGGGTGGTGAAGGTGCTGCAATCCTGACCGCAGGGCCCGAGGTCTTCGCCGCCCGATCCATTGCCGCCAACCGCCTCGCCACCCATGCCGGACGAGGTCGTGGTGGTCGCCTGACCACCCTGCCCATCGTCGTCGGCGATCTCGACGACGTCCCCCGCTGCACAACCTACACCTTGAGCCGACAGTCCCACGCCCGCGAGCGCAAGGACGGCCCAACCCCTCCAAGAGAAGCTCTTCTTCATGCCAAACCTCAGAGGTGAATCTATCCCCCCTTGGCCGTCCTCGGCAACGGACACGTCATCTCAGCAAGGAAAGCAAGGCATCGACGACCGCCCGCGCGCTGGGGCCGAGGCGAGGCCGTCGGCCCAAAGGTGTCGCGAATCTTCTCGCACTCGCCGCACCTCAGAAGCCGGTCATTCGCCAACCTGGCGGCCACGAAGGCGAACGTCAGGCCGCGATGACGAGGCGAACCATCCCGCAGCAGCACAAAGAGAGAGACGATGACCCCCTCATGCGACCGACGCGCCTCGCACCCGGAATAGGGTCAGCGGGTTGGGGTGCCCGCGCACCGTCGTCACGGGAAGGGGAATGACCTCGCGAGCGGCTGCGCCCATGGTGGCTCGGGTGGCTTCGTCGATGACCACCTCGCCCGGTCCGGCGACGTCGCAGATGCGGCTTGCGAGCGTCGTCACTTGGCCCACGGTTGCGTACTGTAGGTATTGCGATGAGCCGATGTTGCCCGCGGCCACGGCTCCGGTGGCCACACCGATGTGCACGGCGATCTCCTCGAAGCGCCCCGTCCGTCGGAAGTCTTCGTTGAGCTCGCCCACCGCACGCTGCATGTCGAGCGCCGCGGCCACGGCACGAGCCGCATCGTCATCGTGGCGAAGGGGAGCCCCCCAGGTCGCGAGCAGCGCGTCGCCGATGTACTTCTCGAGGGTGCCCTCGTGCGCCACGACCGCCCCCACGACCGCGGGGAAGTAAGCATTGAGGAACTCGATGATCTCACGCGGCCGGCGCCTGGCGCAGAGCGCGGTGAAGCCGCTGATGTCGCAGAAGAGCACGGTCGCCGGCGTCTCCGTGACAGGGAGCTCTCCTCCGGCTTTCATCAACGCCTCGATCGTGGTGGGGGGGAAGAACCGCTGCAGGGTGCTGCGGCGTAGGGCCTCCGTCTCCAGTCGCATGCGGAGGCTCGCGTTATCGACCGCAATGGCGACTTGATGCGCAAAGGCCGAGAGAAACTCCAGGTCGGTCTGGCCATAGCGCCGCGCGGGTGCACCATGGCTCACGAGGCGATCGACGTAGATGGCACCGATGGGCTCTTGGTCGCGATTGAGGAGCGGAGCACACATCGACGCCGCGATCGACTGCTGCACGATCGACCCCGCCGCGGCGATGCGCACATCCGACCGAACATCCCCGAACAAGGCGGCCATCTTGCGACCGAGCACGTAGTCCACGATGCGACGCGAGAACGGCGCCTGCCCCACCGGCTGGCCGTCTCGCCGGCGTGCGACTCTGGGGACCGGGACCTCGCCTGGCTCCCCGAGCAGCACCGACGCGCGGTCGACATCGAGGAGCTGAAAGATGAGCTCCAGGGTGCGGATGAGGATGTCGTCGAGGTCACCGGGCGAGGCCAAGAGCTCGCTCACCTTGAGCAGCACCCGGAGGGTCTCGTGGGCCCGATGGGTCGCCGAGAGCTCGTGTATCGACGCCGTGCCCGTCTTCGAGAGCATCGTCTCGAGCGGTTGCCGGGTCGGATCCAGCGACGGGTCGACGACCACCTCGGGGTCGGTATCGCGGCCGGACACCGGCGCTTCTTCGTTGATGTAGGAGAAGACGACGTCACCGCACTTGAGGTAGTGGCGACGGCCCAGGCTGGCCTCCGAGACCCGCATGCCGTCGACGAAGGTGCCGTTCTTGCTCCCGAGGTCCTCGAGGGTCACCTCCCCCGTCTCGGTCACCGTCAAGCGCGCGTGCTGCCGAGACAGACTCTTGTGCAGAATGAAGACGTCGTTCTGCTGCGTGCGGCCGATGGTGTACTGGCCAGGTGAGAGCTCGACCTGCTGCTCGCCGCCTTCTCCGGGGCGCACGATGAGACGTGCTCGGGTCAAACTTCGGAGACGTCCTTGGGCAGATGAATCTTGCCCGCCATGAAGGTCACCATCGGCGAGGTCACCGTCACCCCCGACTTGTCGATCACGACCTCACTGGCGCCGCACTTGAGCGTGATGGCCCCTTTGGCCTCCATCTTGTGGAAAGCGCCGATGAAGGTGGCCGGCCCCCCCGCTTCCACCTGATGCGAACCCTTGAGCTTGTCGACGATGGCGCCGCCCACCATCGTGGTTCGGGCCCCGGTCACGGTTTCGCTCTCGCCCCCCTTGCTGAGCACCACCAACCCGAGCTGGGTCTCCGTCTTGTTGCCCTGGCCTGACTCGGAGCGGCTTCCGATGCAGATCTCCACGTGCGCCGCCCCCGCATTCTGGCTCATGTCGCCCGCGACCTTGGTGTCGTGACCGTTGAGCAGGCCCACGGCTTTGATGCCCCCCACGGTCTCGGTGTAGCTCCCGGTGATCTTGCCGATGGCGTGTCCGGGCCCCTTCGTTCGGTCGGTTCCCTCGACCCCGTCGACGTTGCCCTCCGGCCCCTCCACGTTGTCCTGGGACGCTCCTCCCCCACCCTCCGCGTCGCCGCTCAGCAGGTCGTGAACCGCGCGCTGCGCCGCGCCTCCCGCGTCGGCAATGGCTTGATTGGCCGCGGTCTGGGCCTGAATGCGCGGGGACCGCAGAGCCCCTTGAGCCGCCGCGGCGATGATGTTTCCTCCGCCACCGCCCATGCCTCCCACGAGCGCCCCCGCCCCGGGAATGGCCCCCGCCGCGCCCGTGAGTCCGCCGAGCGCGCCGAGGTTGCCTCCCTGTAGCGCCTGCATGCCACCGCCGAGCGACGTCGCCTGGGCCACGAGGCCGTCGATGGGGCCCAGGGCCTGGTTCACCGCCCCCTGGACCTGCGCCTGGATGGCCCCGATGGCCTGCGCCGCGGCTGCCTCGAGAAAGGCCTGAGCCGTCTTGGCCGCGAGCTCGAGGAGGGCGTCGAGAGGGTTGCCGTCCATCTCGAACTGGTTGCCCCCCACGGTGGTCGTCGCGCTCCCTTTGCAGGTGAGCCCAGTCACCGCGTTGACCTCGACCGTGCGATTGGCCCCCACGGTAACCGTCTGATCGGCGGTGATGGTGTTGGCGTTGCCCTTGGTGATCTGAACCTTCTGGTTGTTGCCTACGCTGAGGCTCGCGTTGGCCCCGACCACCGAGGTGAGGTTGTTGCCCACCGTCGTCTTCTTGTTGTTGGCGGTGGCCATCACCTGGTCGTGCTGGGCATGCACGAAGATCTCCTCGGAGCCGGCCTTGTCTTCGAAACGGATCTCGTTGGAGCCCCCACCTCCAGGTGTGCTCGCGCTGAAGAGGGAGGTGCGGGTCTTGCCGTCCGGGAGCTTGTACAGCGGCATGAAACGGCCGTTGTAGAGGCGGCCCGTGATGATGGGCCGGTCGGGATTGCCGTCGAGGAACTCGACGATGACCTCCCAGTCGACGCGAGGCAGGATGAGTGAGCCCGACGTCTGGAGCTGTGCCACCCGCATCCAGCACGAGGCCTTGTCATTGGTGACGCCGGAACGGTCCCAGTGGAAGCTCACCTTGCAGCGGCCGAACGCCTCCGTGTGGATGGTCTCGGGTTCGGAACCGTCCGGGGCCACCACGGTCGCCGTCTGGGGTCCGTAGATCTTGGGCTTGGGCGTGAAGGGCAACAGCCGAAATGGCACGTCCTTCTCGATGAGCTCGACCTGCACCGTCAGATCTGGTGCCTCCCCCCCGCCGTCGTCGAAATGGTGACGACACCGCACCACGAGATACTCTCCATCGAGGTCTCCGATGTCGCCGAGCGCGAGCTGCCGACCGGCCACCACACGCGGGCAGACCGCCTCGAGCCGTAGCGTGTTGCGCGCCACCTGCTCCGCCTCGAGCCGTACCTGCGCGAGGCGCTGTCCCTCGTCGGGCTCGGCGTACTCCCCGGGGTAATCGTAGACCTCGAGATCCCCGTCGGCGTCGGCCTCCGCTTCGACCGTCATGTCGAGCGCAGGCTTCTCGAAGTTGTAATCGCGATAGACGAACTTGCCCGAGCGCACCCGCCGGGTGTCGGCGGGGGTGAGGGCCTGATCTGCGTCGACCGTCATGTCGGTCTTCATGCGGACCGGTAGAAGCGGATCGCCCTCGATGGTTGCCGCCGAGGGGCTGTCGTCGCTGAAGACCAGGGTCGAGTCGTCACGCCCGTGCTCGAAGAAGTAGTGGATCCCCTCTTGCTCGAGCAGACGGTGAACGAAGTCGAGATCACTCTCCATGTACTGCACGCAGTAGGTGCGCGAGGGATAGCTTCCGCTCAAGCGCCATTCGGCGGTCAAGCTCCCACCGAGACGCTTCTGCAGAACCTCATCGACGATCTCCTGCACGTTCTTCTCTTGGAAGATCACCGCGTCGACGTAGCGCGACAGGAGCGACAGCGGCGTCACGAGCCGAAAGCGGTAGCGGTGGTCGATCTTGCCCGCCATGGCGCTGCCCGCGATCTCCGCCGCTTCGACGATGCCGCGAAAGCGATGCATCGAACCGTCGTCGAAGCCCATCTGGAGGAGCACGGGCTGCCCGATGAGGTTCTCGAGCGGGACGGGGATCTCCAGCCGCACCTCGGCGTCGACGGTCGGGGGGCGGCCGAGCTCGGACTCGCTGTCCACGCGCACCACCCGGGTTACCGCCATCTCGGCGATGGTCAACCCAATCTGCAGGTTCCTCGCCATCAGTTGTCCACGATGAGAGCGCCGAGGTCGGAGGTCTTGCCGTCGAGTTTGATCGACACCCCCATGAAGGTGACCATGGCCGGGTTGAGGTTGATGATGCTGGCGCCCATCAC
>JAUHZF010000395.1 GCA_030426145.1 Polyangia bacterium | reverse complement strand
ACCTTGGTCGCGACGATGGGGTACTCGTCGGCGGTACGCCACGGTAGCTCCGGCCACCACGACGCGACAGGAGGCGGATGGGCGGGCTCGAAGCTTCCTCCCGGGACCGGACTCACCACCGTCACGTTCTGCTTCTCGGCGGCCACGAGCACGCGTTCGATGGGCTCCGTCCACCCGTGGTAGGCGAGGTTGACCAAGCCCCAATGCACGGGGAGCATCACCTTCCCACGCACCATTCGGTGGGCCCGGACGGCCTGCTCGGGGCCGAGGTGCCAATCGGGCCAAGCCTGACCGTAGGCCCCCACCTCGATCATGGTGAGATCGAAGGGACCGTAGCGCTCGCCGATCTCGTGGAGTGCGGGAAAGAGCCCTGTGTCGCCCGAGAAGTAGACCCGGTGTGTCGCCCCCAAGAAGGCGTAGCCAGCCCACAGGGTGCGATTCTGACCACCGAGAAAGCGACCGGACGCGTGCCGCGCCGGCGTGGCGGCGATCTCGATGCCACCGAGGCGATGGCTCTGCCACCAATCGAGCTCGCTGATGCGTTCGGCCGGCACCCCCCAGTACTGCAAGTGGGCACCAACACCGAGCGGCGCGATGAAGGGGACCTCGAGCTCGGCCAGTCTCACGATGGTGGGATGGTCGAGGTGGTCGTAGTGGTCGTGGGAGATGATGACCCCGTCGAGCGGGGGCAGGTCTTCGAAGGCGAGGGGCGGGGCGTACCAGCGCTCGGGACCGAGCCACGTGAGCGGTCCCGTGCGCTCTCCCCAGATGGGATCGGTCAGAAACCGACGCCCCTCGATCTCGAGGAGCATCGTCGAGTGGCCGAGCCAGGTGATCCGAAGGCCCGTCGGGGGCGGCGTCGCGAAACGCCCGGGGTCCACGGTTTCGACGGGCAACGGGGACGCGGGGCTACCATTCTCATCCGCCGAAGTCGCCTCTGAGATCATCCCCCACCAGTCGTTCCAGAGCGGCTCCGGGTTTTCGAAGACTTCACCGTCGGCGTCCCACTCCGGGGACTGCTCCATACGTGCGCGACGTTCGCCCTCGGGTGCCTTGCCGAAGGCGGACCAGCCATCGACCAACACCACCAAGGAAAAAGTGGCGATGAGCGCGCCGATGACGGCCAGGACCTTGCGCCATCGCCTGCGTCGGGGCGGAGTGTCGTCAGACATGGACGAGACAGCATGGTCGCCGCGTCACGACGACGCCAGCAACCGGCGCGATCGGCAAGCGCATTGGCGGCATGAGCCGGTCAGCGGCGGGCGGCCAGGGCTGCTACGACGGGGTCACGATCGCGCACGAGGTCGGCGACGCGCTCCGGCGCCACCACCCTGAGACCTCGCACCGCGCCGACACGCACCCACCGGGCCGCAGTGCCATCGTGCGCCACGTCGACCACCCGGTCGAGCTCGGTGGTCGTGACCCCTCCGCGCACGGCGTGTTCGAGGGCACGCCCGCGAACGAAGGGCGGTGCCTCCTCGTCGAGCCCAACCGCAAGCAGCGTGGCCGGGTCGACATGGCTCAGCAGGAGCTCATGCGGGTCGGTCTCCGCGTGCTGGCACCAGTGTGACTGCAGCAATCGCTCGGCCGCGTCGGCGAGACGCAGATCACGCCAGCCGCCGAAGGGAGCTCGGGAGCCGAGATGCGCGGCCCCCGACGAGCCGTCGGGCGCGAACGACATGGATCCATCGAGGGGCTCGGCGAACCCGCCCCCTGCTTCGACAGCCCCGCGGTAGAGCGCGCTCGCCTGAACGACGGTGGCCTGCTGGCTCGACACCGTCAGCTGGCTTCCGGGGAAGGCAAAAGGAAACATGAGGTTGTTCAGGTCGGGGCAGTTGACCTGCATCACGTCCAAGCACTCTGGGGTATCGCTCAGCCGATCGTGAAAGCCCATGAGCTGCTCGCTGGTATGCAGCAGACCCGCAAAGTGCCCGGTCTCATGGCGCAGGGTGGCGGCGTCGAACACGCTGTCTCCGGTGGTCATCATCACGACCGCGCTCTGCAAGCTCCCTTGCACGAGCGGGTTGCCAGGAATGCCGGGCGCGAAGCCGAGAGGCTGGAACATCCCGAAGTCGATGAAGTCGACCACCATGACGTTGAGCACCGGCTTGCCCGGCGCACCGGCCGTCTCGGGGTAGATGGCGGCGAAGTTGTTCTCGTCGACGACGCTGAAGTTGGGCGATAGTGCGAAGTTCCGCACCGTACCCAGCGACAAGCCTGCGAAGCCTTCGATGGCCCCCGCCACCATCTGATTGACGTAGTTGTCGGAGGCCGCGCTCGGGACACGGAAGACGTTCACGTCGACCGCTCCACCGTGAAATGAGCCATCGAGCGTCTGTCGGTACCAGATCGAGACGTCGACCTGAGGTGGCCCCGAGACCACGCCGGGCACGAAGGTCCATTCGCCATTGAGAAACGGCATGGCCTGCGGGTCGTTGGTCTCGGGTACCGACGCGGTGGCGATGTCGAAGTTGTCGTAGCTGTTGAGGGTGCCCGGCAGGCTTCCGTTGGACACCAGTTGAGTCTGATCGGGAGCCCTGACGGTGCTGATGGTCACCTGGGCGTTGATGCTCGTGCCGCGCGCGTAGCCCGTGACCCCCAAAGCGTCAGGTGGGGTCACCACCGACAGAGGCGTGCCCGCCGGCACAGTACCGAAGTCGGTCTCGACGAGGGGTGGAATGGGGGGCGCACCCCCGCTGCTCGAGCTGCTGACGCTGCTGCTACTCGTCACCACCGTGGTGGTCGACGACACGACCGACGTGCTGCTCACCGTTCCACCGCCAGCCCCGCCGCTTCCCTCGTCGAGATCGTCGAAGACCGCGATGCCTCCGCATGCGGTGGCGACGAGCAGGAGGACGGAGGTGGGCGCCGCGAGGCGCCATGCCAAGAAAGCCATGCCGGGATGATTCCACTCCGCGCTGGCCGACGCCAGCGCGGGGCTAGGTCGTCGTCACCAAGAACCGGTGTTGGGCATGGAGCTCCACGGCTCCTGCGGGGGGAGGGCGTCGCCGCGCTGCAGCAGCTCGACCGAGATCCCGTCCGGTGACCGCACGAAGGCCATACGACCATCGCGCGGGGGTCGGTTGATGGTGACGCCGGCGGCCTGGAGTTTGGCGCAGAGCGCGTAGATGTCGTCGACGCGGAAAGCGAGGTGGCCGAAGTTGCGGCCCCCGTCGTAGTCCTCGGGGTCCCAGTTGTGGGTCAACTCGATGAGGGGAGCGTTGCGCTCACGGGCGAGCTCGACGTCTTCGGGCGCAGCGAGAAAGACCAACGTGAACCGGCCCTGCTCGTGGTCGCTGCGTCGAACCTGCTGGAGACCCAACTGGTCGCAGTAGAAGGCGAGTGACCGATCGAGGTCCTTCACCCGAACCATCGTGTGGAGAAACTGCATGTTTTCAACTCAGGAAGGGGTCGACCCGATCTCGGGGTCGGCCGATGATCGCTTTCTTGCCTCTCAGGATGACGGGTCGCTGTAGCAGCAATGGCTGCTCCACGAGCAGGTCGACCACGGCCGCTGCGTTGCCGACGTAGTCGTCGGGGTTGAGCGCGAGCTTCTTGAACCGGCTGTCCTTACGGACCAGGTCTTCGACCGGGTCCTCGACGGCCTGCACCAGCTTCTCGAGCGTGGCGCGATCGGGGCGCTCTGCCTTCTTGTGGTAGTTCACGACCTCGACCTCCAAGCCCTTTCCCTCGGCGACCGCCAAGGCATGGTTCGAGGTGCTTCAATTCGCGTTGTGGAAGATCGTGACCTGATTGCTCTTCGCCATGACGAGGAGCTAACCGGACCACCGGGCCATGGCAAGCGACCCCGCAGTCGATTTCGTAGTGAGGCGCCCGGTGGCGCCCTTTGGTAACCCCGTAGTAGAATCGAAGGCGGCGTATGGCCTCTCCCTTCGAAGTCTTCGACAACCTCTCGGACGGTGTTCAGATCATCGATGCCGAGTGGCGCTACGTCTACGTGAACGACGTGGTCGTGAAGCACGGCAAGACCACGCGGGAGGCCCTGCTGGGCCGCACCCTCATGGAGGCCTACCCCGGCTTCGAGACGACCAAGGTCTTCGAGGCCCTCGAGCGGTGCCGAGCCACAGGCGAACCGCAGCGAACGACGAACGACTTCACCTACCCAGACGGCAGCAAGGAGTACTTCAAGCTCCGGGTCGAACGTCTCGTGGGCGGCGAGCTCATCATCTTCTCCGTCGACATCACGGAGGACGTGGCGGACCAGCTGCTGATGGAGAACCTGGGCGATGAGCTCGAGCGCATGGTCGACAAACGGACGGCGCAGCTCCAGCAGCAGAATCGAGAGCTGCAGCAGTTCACGGCCGTCGTCTCCCACGATCTTCGGGCACCGCTGCGGACGATTCGCTCGTTCGTCGAGCTCATCAACCAGGAGTATGCCGACCGGCTCGACGACCAAGGCCGCGAGTACATGGCTTGGGTTCTCGAAGGAACGGCGCGTATGCAGAAGGTGCTCGAGGCCCTCCTCGTGCACTCCCGCATCGGCACCTCGCGTGCTCCCCAGTCCGTCGACATCACCGAGGTGCTCTTGTTCGTCAAGCGCGACCTCAAGGTCCAACTCGAGGCAGCCAACGCCACGCTCACGGTTGGCCCCTTGCCGGAGGTGGTGGGTTTCGAGGCCGAGCTGCGGCTGCTGTTCCAGAACCTCATCACCAACGCCCTCAAGTACCGCAAGCCGGGCCAGCCGGTGCGCATCGAGGTCGAGGCATCACCACCCGAGAACGGAACCCATCGATTGATGGTGCGGGACAACGGGCAGGGCATCGACGCGCGGTACCACGGGCGCATCTTCAACCTCTTCGAGCGCCTCCACGACACGAAGTCTGGACTCGGCATCGGTCTCGCGCACTGCGAGAAGATCGTGGGCCTGCACTCGGGGAGGATCTGGGTCGAGTCGACGCCTGGCGAGGGAAGCACCTTTCACTTCACGCTCGGCCAGGCCATCCCCCCAGAGCTCGCGACCGAGATCAAGTCGGCCTGAGCGAGGCGACGACGCTTCTCCCTAGTCGAACCACTTGTCGAGCTCGGGGTTCGTATTGAGCTTCGGGCGGCAGCGCCGCTTCTGCTGACGCTGAGCCTTGATCTTGGCGCGCCCGATGGCCGCCGCGAGGGCGTCGGGGGTGAGGCCCATCGCCTCGAGCCCGTCGATTTGGGCCTGAGCCCCTGTCGGCTCGCCCTCTTGATTCGCGCTGCCGTCTCCGGACATGTCCCCAACCCCCATCATGTAAAATTACACCCAGAGCACACCGCCGACCAAACTCTATTTTTTTCCCTCCTCAGGGACGGGTCGTGGGGAGCAGGAGTGTCGCGAGGGCCTCGGCTTGGAGTAGCCTTAGGACACGGGGCGTGATTGCGGTCCCTTCGCAGCCCTTCGAGCCCCTGAAACCGATGCCTCTGCAAGCCGGCACCATGTTGACGCCCACCATCCGGCTCGACCGTGAGCTCGGTCATGGAGGCATGGGTGCGGTCTGGGTGGCGACCAACGTCTCTCTCGGCTCCGAAGTCGCGGTGAAGGTGCTGCGCGATGCTCGAGCGTCACGCGAACGCTTCGAGCAAGAAGCGCGCGGCATGGCGCAGATCGATTCGCCCCACGTGGTGAAGGTCTTCGACTACGGGGTCACGGCCGACGGGGAGCCGTACATCGTGATGGAGCTGCTGCGCGGCAAGGACCTTCGCGACCACATCGAGGCCCGAGGGGCGTTGCCCAAGGACGAGACGCTCGAGATCGTGACCCAAGTTTGCCGAGCCCTTGGCGCGGCCCACGAGCGCCGCATCGTGCACCGCGACATCAAACCCGCGAACATCTTCCTCTGCGACGTCGGGAGCGGAAGCTTCGTCAAGGTGCTCGACTTCGGGGTCGCCAAGTTCCTCGGCTCGGATCTAGGGATGACGAGCACGGGGGCGCTCATGGGCACGCCCTACTACGCGAGCCCAGAGCAGCTGCTCACTCCGAAGGATGTCGATCACCGCACCGATCTGTGGTCGCTCGCGGTGGCCACCTACGCCTGTCTCACCGGACAGCTACCTTTCGTGGCCGAGACGCTCGCGGCCCTGTCGCTCAAGATCAACAGCGGCGAGTTCCCCCCTCCAACCCGGGTACGTTCCGACCTGCCGCCGGCGCTGGATCTGTGGATGAAGCGGGCCCTCAATCAGCGGCCCGAGCAGCGCTTCGAAAGCGCCTCGAAAATGGCCGAAGCGCTCGAGCTCGCTCTGCGCGGTGGCACCGGTGCCGACCTCACCACCGGCACCGTGATGATGACGCCCGCAGGGCCGGCGCCCGCCGCGCCGACGCTGGGCACTGGAACCGTCGTCGCGTCGCCGGGCTCGGTGCCGAGCGCGCACCAATGGCAGCCCCCCCCGCAACATCAGCCCATGGGGCAATCCACGCTCTCGCCCATGGCGGCCACCGACGCGCGTCATCGGCCGGTGGCGGTCGCGCCGCCAAAACGGTCACCGGTGGTCCCCATTCTCGCCGCGATCGCCGTGCTCGGTCTCGCAGGGGCAGGCTTCGTGGTGGTGCGCGGCCAGGGTGACGTGTCCTCCCCCGAGGCCCAGACCGACGCGAGCGACGACGACCCCAAACCGGCCAAGGCGACCGAAGAGGCTCCTGACACACCAACAGCCCAAAGCGACGAGCCCGAGGACCCCGAGCCGCCCGAGGACCCCGACGCCGAAGCGCCCCCTCCGGAACCCGCGCCGTCCGCCTCGGTTGCCTCACCTGCTCCGGCACCTGTGGTTGCCCCCAGGCCTCGCCCGCGACCACGCCCTGCCCCGCCCCCGAGCGACGACAACCCCTTCAAGACCCGGCGCTGACGATGACCCGCTTGCTTCGACCACTGGTTCTGCTTCTTCTCCTGCTGACCGCGACCTCGGTTCACGCCGACGAGCAGGAAGCGACGGCCCAGCTCCTCTACGAAGAGGCGATGAAGGCCATCGACGCGGGTGACTACGAGAGCGCCTGCCCCAAGCTCGAGAAGAGCCTCGCCATCGAAGACGCGATGGGGGCGAGGTTCTACCTCGCCGAGTGTTACGAGAAGACCGGGCGATTCGCGAGCGCGTGGACCAACTACGTGCGTGTCGCCGAACAGGCCCACAACGAAGGTGAGGCCAAGCGCGAGGAGTTCGCCCGCAAGCGCGCAAAGGACGTGCGCTCCAAGGTCGGCACGGCCCGGCTCGAGCTCGACCCCGCGACGAAGACGCTGGCCATCGAAGTGACCCGCAATGGCGAGACGGTCTCGGCGGCGGTCGTCGAAGCGCCCATCCCCCTCGACGCGGGCGAGCACACCTTCGTCGTCACCGCCCCCGGTCACGAGCCCTTCACGGGCAAGGTCACGGTCGAGGACGGGGCCGAAGCCACCCTCGCGATCCCGGCCCTCGAACCGCGTGCCGACGACGGTTCCAACGAGACACCGGTGACCACCGATGATGCCTCGCTATCGACGCTCACCATCGCGGGCATCGCGGTGGGTGGCCTCGGCGTGGTGGGCATGGCCGCTTCGATCGGCATCGCCGCGGCGGCCAAAGGTGACTACGACGCCGCCCTCGAGGATCACTGCGTCGACGGCCGCTGCACGCCGGCTGGCATCGAGGCCACCAACGACGCGCGGAGCACTGGCACCATCGGTACGGTCGTCTTCGGTGTGGGCGCGGGGGTGACTGCGGTGGGTGTGGTGCTGGTCGTGCTCGGACTCACCGGCGGAGACGACGAGCCTGGCGACGTCGCCTTCAGCGCGGCGCCGGCGCTCGACGGCTCCGGGGGGTTCGTCGAGCTCAGCGTGCGCTTCTGAGCCCCCGCCACGCGACGCGGGATGACCCCGCGAGCCTTCATCTCGAGCGCTGGCTCAAGTTGTACCGGCATCGACCGTTCAGAGGCTCGGGAGGTACCTACGACGCGATGAAATTGACCCGACTCGTCTACTTCAGCTTCGCGACGCGCCCGATGGGCCTCGCGGCGACCTACGCGCTTGCGGTAGCTGCCTCGAGAAACAATCTGGCCGCAGACCTGACGGGCAAGCTCTACTTCGACGGGGAGATGTTCATTCAGATCCTCGAAGGCGATCTCCGCGCGGTGAACCGCACCTTCCAGTGCATCTCCAAAGACACCAGACACCGCGACCCGTGCATCTTGAGTTTGACGGAGCAACCTACCCGGCTGTTCTCCGACTGGAGCATGGCCTACAGCCGCCCCGGTAGTGCCGCGGCGAGCGTGCTGCGGCGCTACGGGGTGGAATCCCTCGATCCACTGAAGCTGTCGGCTTGGGAAGTGGTCTCCATCATGAGTGAGCTGCCCACCCTCGAGTTCCCCGCCCTGCAAACCGCCTAAACTAAGTTGCGCGGAGAATGCCCGCCAGGCGCTCGGCGATGAGTGACTCCGCCTCGGCCATGATGCGGTCGATGAGCACCCGACAGGTCGGAAGGTCGTGAATGAGGCCTGCGACCATGCCGCACGACCAGGCGCCGGCGTCCATGTCGCCCTCGCGCATGATGCGGGGATACACGCCCACCACCTCCTCCATGATGTCCTCGAAACCGAGGTCTGCGCCGCCCCCGCGTTCGATACCGCGGCAGCGAGCTCGGCAAAGCCCACGTAGTGCATGCCGCCCTGGATGATGGGATGCTCGATGCCAAAGAGCTCGGTGATGCGCGTCTTCA
>JAUHZF010000034.1 GCA_030426145.1 Polyangia bacterium | reverse complement strand
TTTGAAACGCTGAAATGGGTTTCCGCCGCCTATATCCTTTGGCTGGCCTGGAAAGTGGCCAACCTGCGCCTTGGGCCGCAGGGCACACGCAGCACCGCACCGGGTCGGGTGGAGCTTTCACGATCCTCCCGCTGCGTCAGCGTGATGATCCCCTCGAGCTGCTCGACGAGGTGCATGCGCTCGTAGAAGCTCTCGTCGTTGTCTTCGCGCAGCTCGGTGGGAAGCGTCACCCCGGACAGGTTCGTCGTTTCCGCCTTGTAGGTGAAGGTCCAAGCTTGGGTGCCCCGTGTGATGCGGATCTTGCCGAGGGCGGGACGCTTTCCTTGGCGCAGCGCCTCGAAGGCCTCCGGGGTGGTGGTGGGCATCGGTGCCTTGAGCCGAACCTCGGTTGTGGCGTCGGTGAGCACGAGGGTCTCCTCGAACCAGAGCTCGATGAAGTCCCCCTCTTCGAGCTCGATCCGCCCCTCGAGGCGGTCGCTCTCGTACCAAAGCCACAGGAGAAACTCGCGAGCGAGGAACCTGCTGTTCTCGATACGGTCGATGAGATCCATCACAACTCCAGGGGTGACAGCTTGGGCATGCGCTCGAGGGTCGCCGCGTCGACGGCCGCATGCTCGGCGCCGAGGTAGACACCATCGGCCACCAGCTCGAGGTCGAAGCTCTTCTCGAAGAGCTCCGCCATCTGCTCTTGAACCTTGGGCGCGTTCGAGAAGAAGCGCACCACTCCCTCCTCGAGGCTCCACGAGAGGTCGAAGGCGCGCATGGACGGGATCACCTTTCGGCGCAGACGCGACTTCAGCACAGCCTCGAGCTCCTTCTTGCGAGATCGCGACAGCTTCTGCTCGCCACTCTGGGCCAAGATCTCTCGCTCGGCCTGACCGAAGGCCGCCTTGAAGAGCGACCGCGGGATCCGCCAGGTGTCGATGCGCAGGCCGAGGTTCAGGTAGTTGTTGGCGAAGACCTTGTCGTAGGTGAGGTCGAGGTCGAAGGGCGTGTCACAGACACACCACCCCGCGCGCTGCTCGATCTCCTCTGCCGGGTCGAGCTCGCGGAAGACGCGCAGGCGAATGCCCTCCATGAAGCGCTCCTGGTGCTTCTTCGGCAGGTCGCCACGCACGAAGAAGCGCGCGTAGCTCATCGACCCGCGGTTGAGGCCCATGCCCTCGTCCTCCGTCGTCGTGATTCCATGCCGCCTCCCATCGCACGGGACGCCGGCCACCGCGACCCCTCGGTCGCGGGCCCACAAAAGGGCGACGGCGCCCGTGGAGGCGCCGCCGCTTGGATGGATGGATGAATGGGAACCGCAGCAGGTGCCGCGGCTAAGTCACGGCCCCACCCGTCGGCGGGGCGAGTCGTCACTCGGACGGCATTACGACCTTGTCGATGACGTGGATCACTCCGTTGCTCGTCTCGATGTCGGTTTTGACCACCGTCGCTTCTTGGTCACCGACCACGACCTTGTCGCCGTCGACCTTGATGGGCAGTTTCACCCCGGCCGCGGTGTCCGCCTCCATGGTCGTCACATCCGCCGCCATGACCTTGCCCGGCACCACGTGGAAGGTGAGGATCCTGGCGAGCTCGTCCTTCTTCTCGGGCGCGAGTAGCGCATCGAGCGTGCCCTCGGGCAGGGCGGCGAAGGCGTCGTCGGTGGGCGCAAAGACCGTGAAGGGTCCCTCGCCCTTGAGCGTCTCGACGAGCTCTGCCGCCTGCACCGCCTTCATGAGCGTGGTGAAGGTCCCCGCTTCGACCGCCGTGTCCACGATGTCCTTCGCGGTCTCGGCCTCGACGGCACCGTCGGTCATCTCGCCTTCGGCCATCGTCTCGTCGCTTGCCGTCTCGACAGGCTTCTCGGCGCTACCACAGGCGACGGCGAAGAGCGTGAAGCCCAGGGCGAGGCCGTGCACATTGCGTTTGATCGTCATGGTCTGATGCTTTTCCAGAGGGTCGTGACGTTCTCGTCCGCAGCGGTCATCGGCTGGGACCAACGTCGATTGGTTGACGATGTTTTGTTCGCCCCTCTGCCTAGCTTTGGATTTCGTTTTTACGCCGCGCTGGGCCAGAGGCTCAGCGCGTCGGCCAGCCTCGACCGCTGGTCGGGGGTGAGGTCGAGGAAGGACAGCCCCATCCCCACGCGGCCGCGATCGCGTCGGAGCCGCCCCGGGCTCGAGCGCCGCACCTGCGCGAAGAGTGTGAGATCGTTGGACCAACCGGGGGGACGAAAAGCCAGCACCACCTTCTGGCCCACGGGCAGCGGGAGCCGCGTGTCGAGCCACACCCCGTCGAGCGACACGTTGCCCGCCTGCATGCTCCGCGGGTCGTCTTCTCCTGCGCTGATCACCTCACAGCGCCCCTGCCAGCTTCGACGCGGCGAACGGCGGGCGTCCTCGCGGGTGACGAGGGTGTGGAGGGGCTCGGTCGGGGTCTCTTGCATCCAGCGTGCGTCCATGCACCCCGTTTTCCCTACATCGGCGCACATGGCCAAGTTTGCGCCAGCAGAAGCGCGGCAGGTCACCGACGACAACGGCTGGATGGGCCGATGGTACGGCCCGCGGCTCAGCTCACGACGCGTAGGGAGCGACCCTGCAGGACCTCGTTGTGGCTTCCGGTTCGGTAGCCCCCCAGGTCGAGGGTGACGTACTTGAAACCGTGGCGACGACCGGCTTCCACGATGCCGGGGCGCACCGCGGGGTCGGCTGCGCGCGCGAGCTCGGCCACGTCGAGCTCGAGGCGGGCGATGGTGTCGTGGTAGCGCACGCGCACCTGGCGAAATCCCATCTCCCGCAGCTCGGCCTCGAAGCCGCCCACCATCTGGAGGCGCTCTGGGGTCACGCTGGTGCCGTAGGGAATGCGGCTCGAAAGGCACGCCGCAGCGGGTTTGTCCCAAACGCTGAGGCCGATGGATTGGGCCGCCGCCCGCACGTCGTCCTTGCTGAAGCCAAGCTCGACCAGCGGGCTCTGCACGCCGGCCTGGCGTGCAGCTTCGAGCCCGGGACGATAGTCGCCGAGGTCGTCGCAGTTGGTGCCGTTGAGCACCACGTCCATCGACCACTCCTCACGCATCTTCGCCGCGATTCGGTAGAGCTCCGACTTGCAGTGAAAGCACCGGTCGGGCCCGTTCTTCACATAGTTCGCGTCTTCGATCTCGTTCGAGCGCACGAGCCGGTGCTCGGCGCCGATGGCCTTGGCAACGCTCGCAGCCTCATCCTTCTCGAGGGGCGCGAGGCTCGGAGAGACCGCGGTCATGCCGATGGCGTCGGCCCCGAGGACCTCGTGGGCGACGGCGAGCACGAAGGCGCTGTCGACGCCCCCCGAGTAGCAGACGAGCACCCGCCCGAGCCCTCGAAGGTGGTCACGAAGCGCGGCGAGCTTATCGGTGGCAGACACGACGCCCGGTCTAGCACATCAGAAGCTGATGCGACCGGTGAGGTAGAGCGCGAGCACCGTGCCTGTGGCGGTCAGCACGGCGATCGCAACCATCCCCAAGATGAGATTCGTGGTCACCACGGCGCTCGCCGGGGGCCTGGAGCTGCGACTGACGTCGGGAGGCCGGGTCTCGACCTCGACCTGCATGCCCTGCCGCTTCATGAACTCCATCGCGGCATCGAAGAAGGCTTGGTACTTCGCCGGGTGCACGAGGAACGGGCGCCCGCGGAAGCGGCGCACGAAGAGCGTTTCTACGCAGTCGAACGTGCGCAGCTTCGCCGTCTTGGTCACGACGTTGACGGTGCCCACCGTGAGCATGGGCTCACCTTCGCGCTGCGACTCGAAGAAGATCTGCTGCAGCGCTTGCTTACCGCCCGCCGTCGAGTCAGTGGGCTTGCGCAACTGCGGCCGATAGCCGTTCACGTCGGTATTGTGGAACTTGGCCGAAAAGAGCGTCACGAAGTCCAGACTCTGCTGGGCAAAAGCCGTACGCTTCATCGGGGGGTCGGCACTCATGACGCGGTCGGGAGCTCCTATTCCGCCTCGCTGGCTACCTCCTGGGAGGTGGCTTGGCTCGACGGGGCATCGTCCGTCATCCGACGGATCCCTACCATCCTACCCAGAACGATGGCCAAGGGCGCAGCAAGTGACGAAAACAGCGCCCCCATCTTCGCCGACCCCTGGAGGCCCGGGTCGGTGAACGCGACCCCGGCTACGAAGAGGGCGACGGTCAACCCGATGGCGGCCACGAGGCCAGCAATGACCAGCGTGCGCAGGTCCATGCCCTGCGGGAGCTTGAAGCCAAGCGCTTGAGCGAGCATCGAAAAGCCCGTAATTCCAACGGTCTTCCCAACGACGAGGGCGGCCAGCACGGCCCAGGTGGCCGGACCCATGCTCGAGAATGTCACGCCGGCGTTGGCGAGCCCGAAGGCGAAGAGCCCAAAGTCGACCGGGCGCTTGAAGGTGTGCTCGAAGCGGTTGAGGGTGTCGACGTACTGGGCGCTGTTGGCGCGCTCGCTGAAGATCCCCTCATCGAAGCCGCGGCTGGGCATGAAGGGCACGACGGCCACGAGCGCCAGGGAGGGATGCAAATGCGCGAAGTAGAGGCCCGCCCAGCTGATGACCCCCGGAACGAGCAAGTAGGGCCAGAAGCTCTTCACGTCGCGCTTCCGGAGCGCGAAAGCGATGAGGAGGGCGATGCCCACCAGGGCCAACCACCGTGGGTCGGTGGGGTTGTTGGGGTCGGGGTAGAAGACCGCGATGATGCCGAGGCCGATCGCGTCGTCGGCCACTGCGAGCAGAAGCAGGTAGCTCACCGCGGGGTGGCGTGAGCCGAAGACGATGCGGGCCACCAGCCAGGCCAGCGCGATGTCGGTCGCGGTGGGGATCCCCCAGCCGTTGGTGATGTCGGGCGCGCCGAGCAGCTTCACCATGGCGAAGTAGATCCCGACGGGGCCGAGCACGCCACCGAGGGTGCCCATGAGCGGATTGACCGCCTTGCTGGGCGGATTGAGCGCGCCCCCAGGAAGCGCCGCCTCGGTGATCTCCTTCGCGGCCACGCCGAAGAAGAAGACCATCAAGAGCTCGTTGGCGAAGAAGTGCAGGTTGATCGGGCTGTGGTGTCCGAATGGACTCCAATGCATCGCCGCTTCGTAACCGTGCAGATCGACGTTCGCCCAGATGAGGCTCACCACCACGCCCGATAGGAGCGGGATGGAGAACTCCTGCATGACGTCGATGAGCGACCGGTTGCCTTCGCTTCCGTGGGAGCTCATCGACGTCCTCTCGCAGGGTTCTTCTCGACCTCAGATCTCAGCGCCGGCGGCGCGGACGATCGTCGTCGCCCCCGTCGTCGTCGTCGCGACGGCGCTCGCCGTTGCTCTCGCCGCCGTCACCCTCACCGCCGGTGCTGGTGCTGCGGCGTCGGCCTCGACGCCGGCGGCGCGGCTCGCCACCCTCGTCGCCGCCGTCGTCCCCATCACGGTCTTCCGCCGGGCGATCCTGGGTGTGAACCCGGTCCTTCTTGTCGTCGTCGCGGTCCCGGTCGCGATCACGATCCCGGTCGCGATCCCGATCCCGGTCCCGACCCCCGCGGCCGCGGCCACGGCCGCGGTCGCGATCACGGCCCCCGCGGTCACCGCGGTCGCTCCGCTCGCGACGACCCCGACGCGGGCGGTCTTCTTCGCTCGGCTCCTCGTAGCCCTCCGGCTTCTCGAGGGTGTCCTTGTGGCTGAGGCGGACCTTGCCGTCGTTGTCGACGCTGAGGACCTTGACCTTGAGGGGGTCGCCCTCCTTGCACACGTCTTCGACCTTGTCGGTGCGCCCCCACGCGAGCTCGGAGATGTGCACGAGGCCATCCCAGTTGGGGAGGATCTCGACGAAGGCACCGAAGTCGGCCACGCGACGAACGACGCCGTCGTAGACCTTGCCCACCTCGGGTTCTGCGGTGAGGCCTTCGACGATGTCGATGGCGCGGCGCAGACCGTCGGCGTCGGCCGACGCGATGTTGACCGTGCCGTCGTCCTCCACGTTGATGGCGACGCCGGTCTGGTCGACGATGCCCTTGATGGTCTTGCCACCGGGGCCGATGATGATGCGGATCTGCTCCGGCTTGACCTTGATGGTGTGGATCCGCGGGGCGTACTTGCTCAGCTCCGGCCGCGGCGCGGGCAGGGTCTCCGCCATCTTGCCGAGGATGTGAAGCCGGCCCGCGCGGGCCTGCTCGAGCGCCTCCAGCATCAGATCGCGGGACAGGCCCTTGATCTTGATGTCCATCTGGATGGCCGTGATCCCCTTTTCGGTGCCGCAGACCTTGAAGTCCATGTCGCCGAGATGATCTTCGTCACCGAGGATGTCGCTGAGGACCGCGTGACGCTTGCCGTCGGAGATGAGCCCCATGGCGATACCCGCCACCGGCGCCTTGATCGGCACGCCGGCGTCCATGAGCGACATGCAGCCGCCACAGACCGCCGCCATCGACGAAGAGCCGTTCGACTCGAGCGTCTCGGACACGATGCGGATCGTGTAGGGGAACTCTTCTTTGGTCGGGATGACCTTCTCGAGCGCTCGCTCCGCAAGCGCTCCGTGGCCGATCTCCCGGCGCGAAGGCCCACGCAGGAACTTCACCTCGCCGGTGCAGAAGGGCGGGAAGTTGTAGTGGAGGAAGAAACGCTTCCAGTACTGGTCGGTGAGCCCGTCGATCTTCTGCTCGTCGGTCGTCGTGCCGAGCGTGGTGCTGGCGATGGCCTGGGTTTCACCGCGCTGGAACATCGCGCTGCCGTGGGCCCGCAGGAGCGTGGTCGCCTCGGTCACGATGGGACGGATCTCGTCGTACTTGCGGCCGTCCATGCGGCGCGTCTCGCCGAGCACGAGCTCACGCACGACGTTGTACTTCCGGTCGTCGAACTCACCCTTCACGAGCTTCTCGTGCTCGGCGAAGGCCTCCTCGCCCATCTCCTCGGTGAGGGTCGCGATGAGCTCCTTCTTGATCTCCGAGTAGCGGTCGTAGCGGGCGTGCTTGTCCTTGATCTGGCAAGCCTCGAGGATCTTGGCGTCCACCATGCCGGGGACACGCTTCTTGATGCTCTCCTCGAGCTGAGGGGCCTCGAAGACGAGCTTCTCCTTGCCCACCACCGAGCGCATCTCCTCGATGAGCTCGATGACCGGCTGGGCCTGCTGGTGGGCGAACTCGAGGGCGTCGGCCAGCTCGGCCTCGCTGATCTCTTCGCCGCCGCCTTCCACCATGACGATGGCGTCGCGCGAGCAAGCGACGATGATGTCGAGGTCGCTGACCTCGATCTGCGCCTCGGTGGGGTTGATGATGAGGTCACCCTCGACGCGGCCAACGCGCACGCCCACGATCGGGCCCTCCCAGGGCAGGCTGGAGAGGTGGAGCGCCGCCGAGGCGCCGGTCATGGCCAGAACGTCGGCCCGGTTCTCGCCGTCCGCGCTCATGACGGTAGCGATGATCTGGGTGTCCTTGCGGTACCCCTCCGCGAAGAGCGGGCGGCAGGGTCGGTCGATGAGACGCGAGGCGAGGATCTCAGAGGACCGCTGACGGGCCTCTCGCTTGAAGAAGCCGCCGGGGATCTTGCCGGCTGCGTACGTCTTCTCGATGTAGTCGCAGGTCAGCGGGAGGAAGTTGGTGGGGAAGCGCGGCTCGCCCCAGCAGAGAGAGACGAGGACCTGGGTCTCGCCATAGGTGATGAGGATGGCGGTCTCGGCCTGCTTGGCGAGGCGCCCGGTCTCGATGGTGAGCGGCTTTCCGCCCAGCATCACGGATTCACGAACGATCATGGTTGCTCCGGTTGTCACCGCGAGCCAGCCGACACTGCTCCGTGTTTCCGAAGCGGTCTTCGGCTCGCGCGGGATGTAGGGATTCCACCGGGGACCGGAGTCGCTCTTCTTCCTCGGTTCCTACGCAAGAGCCCGAAATCTGGGCTGATGTGCACGAAGCGAAGACGAAGACCTCGAGCCCACGATGGGCTTTCGGTTGCGGTCCGGATCACGGCGATCCGCCTTGTACCGCCACAGACGCCCGCTGGGCGAACATCTGTGACGGAAGAGTATGCGGCGCTTACTTACGGAGTCCGAGACGCTGGATCAAGGTCTTGTAGCGCTCGATGTCCGTACGGCGGAGGTAGTTGAGGTGCCGACGACGCTGCGAGACGAGCTTGAGAAGGCCACGACGGGAGTGGTGATCCTTCTTGTGGGTCTTGAAGTGCTCGGTGAGCTCCTTGATGCGCTCCGTGAGGAGGGCGATCTGGACCTCGGGCGACCCGGTGTCGCTCTCGTGCGTCTGGTACTTCTTGACGATCTCGGCCTTACGAATCGGATGAAGCATGTCTTCTCCGTGACGCCTGTCTCTGAGTCATGACGCTCGCTTCGAGCGCAAGCCCACGAGGCAGGCCTTGTTGGTGGACGGGGGCCCTTGGCGGATCCCCCAGTAGGGCGCGGGAGTATACGCACCGAAGACGCCCCGTCAATGCTCGTGATGACACCCCGATGTGCCCAGGGTCCCACACGGTGTGCTAAGCCGTCCGACGGACGGGGCACATGCAGCAGAGACTCACGACGACGGGGCGCCGCCTGGCGCAGGGTGGTGCGCTCATCGCGCTCCTGGCACTCACCGCCTGCGGCGGAGACGACGAAGGGGCGGGGGCCACGTCGGCCTATTTCGCGCTCGACGTCGACCTCACCACGGAGGGGCGCTTCTACGACGCTCCTTGGCCTTCGGATCTGCGACTCGACGCCGAGGGGCATCCCGTCTTCGACGGGTTCATCAACGAGGCCGCCCGACCCGACGGCACCGACCTCGCCACCAACATCCTGCACATCGCGCCCGACCGTCCGGCATGGCCCACGGTGGCGGCTGGCTACACGCGCTTCGATGCGGCGCTGGCCCCGCTCGTCGAAACGGACGTCATCCCCGCCTCGGTCGCGTCGCCCTTGATGCTCATCGACATCGACCCAGACTCTCCCGACCGCGGGCGTCTGTACCCGATGGTGGCCAATACCCCCGAGGCCGATCCCTACGTGCCGAGCGGGTTGCTCGCGATGTCGATGGTGCCCGGCTTCATCCTCCACCCGGAGCGAACCTACGCCTACGTCGTCACCAACCGCATCCTCGACGCGGAGGAACGACCGGTCACCGCAGCCGACAGCTTCGTCACGCTCCGTGATGGTGGTGTCCCCCCGGGCGACCAGGGCAGCGAGGCACAGACCCTCTACGCACCGCTGTGGGAGACGCTCGACACGCTCGGCGTCGACCGCAGCATCGTGGTCTCGGCGAGCGTCTTCACCACCGGCGACATCGTCCAGAACACCTACGACCTCACCGAGCGCGTCCGCGCGGCCTACGACCTCACCATCGACAACCTCCAGGTCGATCCCGACGACGGGGACCACGAGCGCTTCTGCGAGCTCATCGGCACCATCCGCTTCCCGCAATTCCAGGTCGGGACACCGCCCTACCCCACCGAGGGCAATTTCGAGATCGGCGCCGACGGCTTGCCCGTCGAGCAGCGGACCCTCGACGCGCCCGTCGTCATCACCCTGCCCAAGGGCGAGATGCCGGCCGAAGGCTACCCCCTCGTGATGTACTTCCACGGCTCTGGCGGCGTGGCCGGCCAGGTGGTCGACCGCGGCTACATGCCGCAAGGCGGCGTCGAGACCAAAGGCGAAGGGCCCGCCTTCGTACTCGCCGCCCACGGCTTCGCCACCGTCGGGAGCGCCCATCCGGTCAATCCCGAGCGCCTCGGCGACCCCGGCGCGAGCTCGATCGCCTACCTCAATCTCGACAACCTGCGCGCCTTCCGCGACACCTTCCGGCAAGGCATCATCGAGCAACGTCTCTACCTCGACGCGCTGCTCGAGCTGGAGATCGATCCCGCGACCGTCGCCGGTTGCACCGGCATGACGCTCCCTGCCGGCGCGACCAGCTACAAGATCGACCCCCAACCGGTCATGGCCATGGGCCAGTCGATGGGCGGCATGTACACCAACCTCATCGGCGCCGTGGAGCCGCGCATCGAAGCGGTGGTGCCCACCGGCGCAGGGGGCCTCTGGAGCTACTTCATCCTCGAGACCGAGCTCGTGGGAGGGCGCACCCTGCTGCCCATCGTGCTCGGGACCGAGGCCGAGCTGAGCTTCATCCACCCTGCTCTCGCCTTGCTCGAGACCGCATGGGAAGCGGCCGAGCCTGCGGTCTACATGCCGCGACTGGCTCGACGACCGCTCGAAGGACACCCGGCCCGCCCCATCTACGAGCCCATTGGGCAAGGCGACTCGTTCTTCCCCGTGCAGCTCTACGATCGCATCGTGCTCGCCTACGGTCACCCTCAGGCAGGGGACCAAGTCTGGCCCGAGATGCAGACGTCCTTGTCGCTCGCGGGGCTCGACGGCTTCCTCGACTACCCGGTGGCCAACAACCTGCAGAGTGCGAACGGCAACGCCTTCACCGGCATCGCCGTGCAGTACGCGGGCGACGGCTTCTCCGACCCGCACTCCATCTACGCCCAGCTGGACGAAGTGAAGTACCAGTACGGCTGCTTCCTGGAGACGTTCTTCACCACCGGCACGGCGACGGTGCTCGCCCCGGCCGCCCTAGGCACGCCGTGCGAGTGAGCGGCGCGTAGCCACGAGAGCTACTCGTCGCGCTCCCACTGGAGGATGGTCTCCGACCAACGCTCGTCGCCCTTGCAGTCGAGCTTCTCGCCGGCGGTGGTGTCGATGAAGTCGCACTCCATCTCGAAGTCGTTGGCGCCGTCCTCACATGGCCCGCTGTCGCACTCCATGTCGAACTCGTACTCGCCGTTGCTCTTCTCTTTCCACTCCACGTCGAAGTCGAACTCGGAGTAGCTCGACTCCCCGGGACGGATGGCCCAGATGGTCGCCTTCCCGCGCATGTCACCGGCGGTGAGGCTCATCTCGTTCTTCTCGCCGTTGCCCAGGGTCTTGTCGGACTGCCAGTCGCCTTCGGGCGAAGCCGCGCAGGCGGCCATGGTGGCGGAGAAGGAGAGGACGAGCGAAAGCGAAGCGAGCTTGTTCATGAGGAGCACCCTGAGCCAGAAACTTCTACCCAACCCCACCCGAAGCGCAAGGTGCTTGTGACGAGAGCCCTCGCAACGCACGATGCCGCCGTGCGCCTCTCGAGCTGCTCGCTACCCCTCGCTTCTGCGCTCGCCGCGTCCGTGAGCGCCTGCCACCCCTCGCCGCCGGTGACCGTCGAGCCGCCTGCTGAGAAGGTTGCAGCCCCGGCCGTTCCCTCCCCGCCATGGGTGCCGAAAGGGCCTCGCCTCGGCGCCACGCGCCGCGAGAGTCCGTCCGTGCTCATCAAAGACGCTCGCCTCCTCACCGGCGACGGCCGCGACATCCCGCGGGGTTACGTCCTGATGCGCGACGGCGCCATCGTGGCCACCGGCGCCGGCGATGCGGTCGACGTGCCCGAGGGCACCACCGTCGTCGACGCCCGGGGAAAGGTCGTCACGCCGGGCCTCATCGACACCCACTCCCACATGGGCGTCTACGCATCGCCAGGCGTTCGGGCTCACGCCGACGGCAACGAGATGACGGATCCGATCACGGCCGGGGTTCGTGCCATCGACGCCGTCTGGGTCCAGGATCCGTCGCTCGAGCGCGCCCTCGCTGGTGGCGTGACCACCATCCAGGTGCTGCCCGGGTCGGGCAACCTCATCGGCGGCCGCGCGGTCACCCTCAAACTGCGCCGCCGCACCGACGCCGGAAGCATGCGCTTCGTCGGCGCGCCGGATGGGCTCAAGATGGCGTGCGGGGAGAACCCGAAGCGGGTCTACGGAGAGCGGAAGAGGATGCCCATGTCGCGCATGGGCAACCTGGAGGTGCAGCGCCAAGCCTTCCGCGACGCCAAGCGGCTGATGGCCGAATGGGCCGAGTGGCGCGCCAAAGAACGCGAGCGCCTCGAAAAGCTCGCCATCGAGCGACGCAAGTTCGCGGCCGAAGAGGCCGACCGCAAAGCCAAGACCGACCGCTGTGATGCGGGACGCATCGCCCCCCGCACCTGCCGCAAGTGGAAGGCGAAGTGGGCAGCCGAGCCGCTCGTGCCCCCGAGCGACATCGGCTCGCTACCTCCCAAGGCCGACCTCGATCTGGAGACCCTCGCCGGCGCGCTGGAAGGGCACATCTTGGTGCACATCCACTGCTACCGGGCCGACGACATGTCGCGCATGATCGCGCTCGCCGACGAGATGGGCTTCCGCGTGCGCTCGTTCCACCACGCCCTCGAGGCTTACAAGATCCGTCAGAGCCTCGCGCTACGGCAGATCAGCGTCTCCACCTGGGCCGACTGGTGGGGATTCAAGATGGAGGCCTACGACGGCATCCAAGAGAACCTCGCGCTCGTGTCGCAGTCGGGGGGGCGCGCCATCGTGCACAGCGACTCCGCGGAAGGCGTGCGCCGTCTCAATCAAGAGGCGGCCAAGGGAATGTGGGCGGGTCGTCACGCCGGCATCGACATCACATCCGCCGAGGCCATGCGATGGATCACGCTCAATCCCGCGTGGGCCCTAGGCGTCGAAGACCGCGTGGGCAGCCTCATGGCGGGCAAGGACGCCGACATCGTGGTGTGGGACCGCGATCCCTTCAGCGTCTACGCCTCCGCCGAACGCGTCTACGTCGATGGACGGCTCAGCTTCGATCGGAGCGCCAAGGCCGCCCCCTGGAGCGATTTCGAAGCCGCGCCCGACGAGCCTCCCCCACCTCCGACGCCGAAGAAGGAGGCCCTATGAGCCGATTGTCCCGCCGTGGTTTCCTCGTCGCCACGCTCGCCGCTGGCGCCGAAGCGCACGCCGCCCCCGAGGAGAAGGACGCCAAGAAGGCCCCACCCAAGCCGGCCCCCATCGCGCTCGTGGGGGGCACGCTGCTCCGTGCGGGCGAGAAGCCTCTGCCGAAGGCGGTGGTCGTCACCGATGAAGAGGGGCGCATCACCTACGTGGGTGACGACGAAGCCCAAGCCTCCGCGGGCACGCCCAAGCCCCGCCGTATCGACGTGGCCGGCAAGACCATCACCGGCGGCCTCTGTGATCCCCTCACGCAGATCGGCCTCGTCGAGGTCAGCCTCGAGGCATCCACGTCGGATCAGAGCGCCGACGACGAAGACCCGATCCAGGCCGCGTTCCGCGCCGCCGACGGCTATAACCCGGCGTCGAGCCTCGTCGCCATCGCGCGGCAGCAAGGTCTGACGACGGTGGGCGTCATCCCGAGCGGCGGCCTCGTGACGGGGCAGTCGGCCTTCGTCGACCTGCGGGGCACCGCCCCCGAACAGACCCTCGGCCGTGAGCTGATGGCGCTCCACGTGCGCATCGACGACGGCGCCTACGGGAGCTACGAGGGCAACCGCGCCAACGCGTGGCTTCGCCTGCGGGAGCTCATCGCCGACACGCGCGCCTTCGCCAAGAACCCACAGGGCTACGACCGTCGACAGATGCGCCAGATGTCGGCGAGCCGCCTCGACCTCATGGCGACGCAGCGGGCTCTGGAGGGCGAGATCCCGACGGTGCTCCACGTCGACCGCGCGAGCGACATCCGCACCGCCCTCCGACTCGCCAAGGCAGAGGGCCTGAAGCTGGTGCTCGCCTCGGTCGCAGAGGGTTGGAAGGCCGCCGACGACATCGCCGAGGCCGACGTGCCCGTCGTGCTCTATCCCCTCGACCACGGTCCCCGCTCCTTCGCGGCCCTCGGGGCCAGAGAAGACAACGCCAAGCGCATGCACGAGGCGGGCGTGAAGCTCGCCTTCTCCACGGGAAGCAGCCACAACGCGCGCAAGCTGCGTCAGGCCGCCGGCAATGCGGTGCGCGCAGGGCTGCCCAAGGCAGAGGGGATCGCCGCCATCATCGACGGGCCAGCGCGCGCGTTCGGTCTCGAAGAAGACTACGGCAGCCCCAAGAAAGGGCGGCGCGCGAACTTGGTCGTGTGGTCGGGCGATCCGCTGGAGTTCTCGAGTCGGGTCGAGCGGATGTTCATCCGCGGCTTCTCCACCAGCCTCCGCAGTCGACAGACGGCGCTCTTCGAGCGCTACCGCTGAATCGCTCAACCAACGCCGCGAACGACCGTTCGTGCAAAGCATGCGGTTCTGGACGTTGGTCGCGGCGCTTGGCGCCATGTCGGTGGGTTGCACGGTCAGGGAGGCACCACCTCCCAAGGCTCCAGAGACGGTCCACCCCCACCACGGCAAACCCGCGGAGAAGGCACCACCGAAGCTCCCCATGGAGGCCATCCGCCGCTACCGCCGTCCCCGCCAGCGCTTGGCCGGCCTTTGAGCCCCATGCCGTGACCCGGCTCGTCGCACGCGACCCTCGATTCCATGTCTGGCGGCCGGTTCACGACGCGACGGGCGCCGAGGCCACGAGCTCGTGCACTTCCCGCACATCCATGGGCTTGGGAAGCACTTGCAGCCCGCGCTCACCGATCTCGCGCCGCATGTCTGGGTCGGCAACGCCACCGCTGATGAAGAAGTAGCGCCCTCGGTAGCGTGGGTATCGATCCATCACCGTCTTCCAAAGCTCGAGGCCATCCATCTCGGGCATCATGAGGTCGGCCAAGATGACGTCGAATGAGGTGCCCGCCGCCAGTATCTCGAGGGCCGCACGACCGCTCTGCGCGACGGTGATGTCGTAGTCGCGTCTCAACAGCCGTGCATGAGCGCGGAGCACCCGGATGTCGTCGTCGACGAGGAGCACGCTTCGTTTCGGAGCCATCGGCGTTGCGACCGACGCATCGTGCGCCTTCGTCGGTGGCGTGTAGCGAGGCAAGGACAGCTCGAACCGCGTACCCGTAGGGCCAGTTCGGGCCAACACGAGGCTGCCACCATGACGACGCGCGATGTCGACGGCGAGACTCAAGCCGAGTCCGGTGCCCTGATGTGCGCCCTTGGTGGTGAAGAACGGCTCGAAGACGCGTGAGCGCATCGACTCTGGGATCCCAGGTCCGGTATCGGAGACGGAGATGACCACCTGCTCGCCACGCAGCTCCGATGCGATGTCGATCCGCTGGGCTTCAGGCGACGTCTTGCGCGAGAGCGACTGCGCAGCGTTGATGACGAGGTTGAGGATGGCTTGGGTGAGGTCTCGCAGGTTGCCACGCACGGTGAGCCGCTCCATCAGGGAGGTATGGAGCGTGGCCACCTGCGTGATGTGGTGACTTGCGAGTTGTCCCACGCTCTTCACCAGATGCTCGACCACCACGACTTCCTCGGATGTCGAAGCGCTCGAGAATCGGCCGAGCTCACGAATCACACCGACGATGCGCAATAGGCCACTGGAGGCCTCGGCGAGAAGCTGTTTGGACCGACCGTCGGCGGTGAGCTCTCCCGCTGCGGCGAGCTCCATCAGTTCCTCGATGCTTGCCGAGACGTAGCTCGCGGGGTTGTTCACCTCGTGCGCGATGCCCGCCGCCAGCTGCCCCACCGCGGACAGTCTCTCGTTGTGCACGAGGTCGGCCTGTGCGCGCCGCAAGCCGCTCAGCGCGGTACCGAGTTCCTCATTCGTCTTGCGAAGCTCCCCATCACGTCGCGCGAGCTCTTCGTTCACGGCCGATAGCTGCTGGTGCTCACGCTCGAGCTCCGCTCGAGCACGCAGCTGGGCACTGAGCGCCTCGAGATTGAGCGCCGACATGCGCAGGTCGTCGATGAGCTCGCTGGTGTCGTGTTCGACGAATCGTGCGGTGCGCGCGTCGTAGCCAACGACCACCAGCACGTCGTCGTCGGCCTCGCGTCGAACGACGCACCAGCTCGCTTTCAACACGGGCAAGCTCGGCGCAAAGTCGAGCCCTCCCTTGCCGCTCCCCGACCCCACGGGCTCGCGCGCCAGCTCGACCTCCTCCAGGCTGCGCAGCTTGCGCGGGCCTCGCGCGTGCAACGTCTCCAGCCGGTCGCCGCGGATTCGGTAGGCCGCGGCAAACGGCACCCCCGTGTGCGCCAAGACTGCCGTGCACCAGGTTCGAAACAGGCCGACGTCGTCCCCCTCACGCGAGGCCGCAACGCAACGGTCGACGACCCCGAGCCAAGCCCTGGCACGAGACAAGCTCGCACGAAAACGGTGGGCGTCACGCTCCTGCGCGGCGATGAGCCGTACAGCTTCGAGGGCCTGGTCCCCTTCACCCATCGACACCGTCGCACGACCCCTTCGCAGGGGACGAAGGTCGGCACATCAGTGCGATCGGGTAGGTGTAGTTGAAGAACTCGTTGCCTCGCCCCACAGGCGCGATCTCCCCCCATAGGATACCGCCGAGCCACGGGGTTCCTTCAGACGCGAGGGCAGACTGCACGAGCTCGTGCTCCTCTCGGGTGGCATCGATGCCGAGAAACGGCGTCGTTCGCCCGCCGCACTCGAAGGTGAGCATCGCGGCGACGCTGCGTTCTCCGACCACTTCTCGAAGCGCGTTGGCCATGGCGCGGGTGCGGTCGAGGATCACCTCCGGGCTGCGCTTGTGAAGGCGCACCGCCGTTCCCTCTGGCACGTCCACGGCAAACCCGATCGCCTCCTGCTCCGCGTCGTAGTTGAAGGGCGCGAGGACCGTCCAGTCGCTGCTCCCGTGCCCGCATTCCACGCCGAGGGCCCACGAGGCCGTCTCTTCCAACATCACCGTCTCCGGCAACCCGAGCGCTTCGCGCCAAACCCTAAACGCGGGCTTGTCGTCGAGCGACTGCAGCACCGGGCCCATCGACGCCGTCACCGTCATCGGTTGGCCGGTCGGTATCGTCCCGGTCGAGGTGGCGTGCACCAACTCGAAGTCGCCCTTGAGCACCATCATCACCGCGGCGTCGCGTAGCGCCTCGCCACGGTACAGTTGCCACGTTTCGACCAACGGTCCCCATGGCGCCGCCGCCGCCCCGCCGAGCAGCGCCATGCCCGGGCAGGCTGCGTCGAAGCCCTCGAGCAGCTCACGGGCGTTCGCCCCCGTGAGGGGGTCGTACAAGAGCACCCCGAGCTGTCCTGGCCCACCTTCCACCGACTTGGCGAAGGCGCCGAGCTCGGCCCCTTTGGAGGTGGTCGCCTCGCTCACATCCGTGACGCGATGTACGTCGACGGCGATGTCACCCGACCATCCCATCACGCCACAGAGGTAGCCGTCTTCGCCCAGCACTCCGGCAGAAGCCACGCCTTGTACGCTTGCCCCGACGAAGGGCACGTCCCCCAGCGCCGAAGCGAAAGCCTCCACGATCTCTTCGGGGTCGTGAAGAAGCGTGAAGTAGACGAGCACGCCCCGGAGCGGTCCCTCGGCCGTCGCCTCCAGATGCGCGACGCACTCGCGCGCTGCGTCCTCCGCGTCCGATTCGGCGCAGATGAAGCTGGAAGCTTTCCAGGTCACGGCTTCTTCCTCGCCCCCGCTCTCATCTCTGGCACGCAAGGCAACCTTCTCATCATACAACGGGAGCGCGCTCCCGTTCCTTAGGCGAGAAGGTCATCGAGCAATTCTGGGCCAGCGGCGGACACCATCCCTACACTTCCCTACCTGCCATGGCGTGCAATGCTCCCCCTTCGCCCGATGACTCGTCCGCGCTCTCCGTCTGGGCCCGCAAGCCGCGCGTGTCCGCCCAGCCCAAGACACGTCGATGGCGTCGGATCTTCCTCGGGCTCGCAACCGGAGGAGCTGTCGCCCTCGGGCTGCTCTGGTTCGCCGCGCACCGCATTCCCTGGGTCGGGTCGGCGCTCGCGGATGGCCTGCGCTCCGTGGTCGGGGTCGAAGCGGTCGCGGCCCTGGAGGATTTTGCCTACGGGCTGCAGGATCGTGCAGCCATGGCATGGCGCGGCGACGAGGCCCCCAAAGCCTACTGGGTGGTACCGCCCCAGCTCGAGCTGCCCGCCTCTACGAAGGTGAAGGACTGCGAGCTTCCCACCTTCCGCCCCACCGACGTCGGTCCGGTGCACGCACACTTCGAGGCGCCCGGGGACGGGATCTGGGTCCCGGTGAACGACCGGGTCGACCCCGAGGCCCCGCCGCGCATGTTCAAGACCCTCCTCCACCCCGATGCACAGCGAAGCTGGGCTGCGGTGAGCTTGGTCGCCATCGACCTACGTCAGGTCGCGTTGCACCTCGTCGCAGGCCGCCACGAACCCAAGGCCGCGACGCCCGAGGGCCAGAAGGCCGAGCGCCCGGGGCTCATCCCGCCAGCCCACCAGCGCGTGCTGCTCGCCGCCTTCAATGGTGGCTTCAAGGCCGAGCACGGTCATTGGGGCATGATGGTCGACGGCGTGACCCTGATCCCCGCCCGCAAGGGGGCCTGCGTGGTGGGTCAGCGCAACGATGGGCGCATCGTCGTTGGCCCCATCGCCGATCTCGAAGCGACCCTCGGTGACATGCGTTGGTGGCGGCAGACCCCCGACTGCATGGTCGCGGGAGGCGAGCTCCACGTGGGCCTCCGCAGCGAGAAGAACACCTACTGGGGCGCGACGCTCAAGGGCGAGACCGTGATCCGCCGCTCCGCCATCGGCATCTCCGCCGACGGCCAAACGCTCTTCTCCGGGATCGGTGACCACACCACCGCCCGTGCCATCGCGACCGCCATGAAACACGCTGGTGCGAGCCAAGTGGCGCAGCTCGACGTCAACTGGTCCTACCCGAAGTTCGTCGTCTACCGCGACCGTACCGACGGCCAGCCCGAGGCCACCAAGCTCTGCGACGGCTTCGAGTTCAGCCCCGACGAGTACGTTCGTGCCGTAGCGATCCGCGACTTCTTCTACCTCACGCGCCGCGACGACGACGCGGTCGAGCAACTCGTCTGCGGCGAATAGACCCCGATGGTCAGCTGCCGAGCGCTGCACCCCGGCCGCGCGCGAACAGAAGCGCCGCCGCCGCCAGCTCGAGGTAGCCGTGGGCCAGCGCGAAGCGGAGGTAACCGTCGCGCGCAGCGGACAGGTCGGCCACTGCCCACACCGCCGTGGCCAGTGCGGCCACCACGGCCAGGATGAGCAGCGGCCGCCCGAGGTCGTGGCGCAACGCCCGGTAGCTCTGTCGAAAGGGTCGCGGCGCACGACGGCGCCGCGCGTGCTCGGGAACGAGACGCAGCCAGATGGCGTAGTGAACGGACTGGCCGAAGGTGAACAACGCCACGGCTCTCAGGGCCATCGCCTCCGGCAGCCCCGGAGCCATGGTGTAGGCGTAGAAGCGGAATGGATGACCCGCGTCGGGCCCGCCATCGAAGGCGCGGGCCACCAGGGGGTCGAGCCCGCCTGATGCCAGGGCCAGGCTCACCGCCACGTAGGCACCGATGACCCACCGGTGGTGTGCCCGCCCACCCTTGGGCCACAGCCACCACCAGAGTGCGACCGCCACCAGGTTGTGGAGGTAGGCGAAGGCGAGGTTCGACCAGTATGGCCACAAGAACGAAGCCGCCGTCGCCGGCCCGAGCACCAGGAGCCCTGCCGCTCGCCGGAGCCACGAGGTCTTCAGGGCAAAGAGGCCCATGGTGGCGGCGATGAGGCCCCATCGCAGCTCCGCCGTGACCGCGCCCGCCACCAGCCCGGGGACCACGAGGAGCCAGACCAGCCGACGTTGGTGAAACCCAGGTTGCACCCAGAGGTAGCGGAGGTCGGCCACCACGTGAGGCACCCCGAGCACGATCGGCCCCACGGCCAGCAGCCACAACGGAACCTCGAGCGTGAGCACGAGCGAGACGAAGATGGTGACGACGCCGAGCGCCGCCACCCGCCGCTGTCGATCTCGCATCCAGGGCCCGAGCCATGGGGCGAGAACCCGATAGACGAAGGTCCGAAGGCGATCGACGGGTAGCAGGAGCTGCTCGACGACGGCGTCCACGCCCCGAGCTTAGCCGACGGCCGGTTCCTCGCGCCGTCTACTTCTTGAACTTGTCACCGAGGAGGTCGGCGAAGGTGCCGAGGCTCTGCGACTTGCCCTTGAAAGCCGCCACTTGGGCCTGCTCACGCGCACGCTGGGCCCCCTTGCGGGATAGCGATAGACGGCGTCGCTCGAGGTCGAGCTCTTTGACCACGACCTCGAGGCTGTCGCCGACCGCCACCACTTCCTTCGGGTGGGTGATGCGCTTGTCGGCTCCCAGCTCACTGATGTGCACCAGCCCCTCGATGCCCTCGGCCACCTCGACGAAGGCGCCAAAGGGCTCGAGCCGGGTGATGGTGCCGTTGAGGACCTTGCCCACCGACAGCGACAGCTGGCTCCACGGGTCGTCGCCCATCGCCTTCAGCGAAAGGCTGATCCGGTCGCCACGCGACTGATCGTGCGCGGGCTGGATGTCGATCACCTTGACCTCGATCTCGTCGCCGGCCGAGAGCACCTCGCGCGGGTGCCGCACACGCTGGAACGCGAGCTCGGAGACGTGCAGCATGCCTTCGATGCCGCCGAGATCGACGAAGGCGCCGTAGTCCTTGAGGTTGGTCACGGTGCCGCGCACCACGGTGCCGACCTTGAGGGTCTTGCGGAGCTGCTCGGCTGCCACCTTGCGCTGTCGGTCGAGCAAACTGCGGCGCGACACCACGACGTCGGGGCGTGGGCCACCTTCGACCTTGGTGACCAGGAACTCGAAGCTCTGGCCCACGAAGGGCTGCAGGTCCTCGATGCGCTGGATGTCGATCTGCGACTTCGGGCAGAAGGCGCGCACGCTCCCGAGCTCGATCTCGAGGCCGCCCTTGTTGACGCCGGTGACCTTGCCCTCGACGGGTAGCCCCTGCTCGAGCGCGTCCTTCATCGCATCGACGCCGCCGTCTTCCTTGCGGATCCGCGTGCGCAATACGGCTACGCCGTCATCGATGCGGTGCACCCGCGCCTTGACCTGGTCGCCCTGCTTCACCGTGAGCATGCCGCTGTCGTCGAGCAGCTCCGCCCGGTCGACCATGCCCTCGGCCGCGCCCCCGAGGTCGACGAAGACGGCGTCGGAGGTGATGGCGATGACGGGGCCCGTCACTTCCTCACCCACGCGCGGCTTGCGGCCCACCGACCGCTGCCCGCTCTCCATCTCGGCGAACATGTCAGCGAAACCGCCGCTCTTGCCCTGCTTGTTCACGGCGTGGGTCTGACGCCGCAGCTGCGGCGCCGCAACCCTGAATCTCAGCTGAGCCCGGTGCCCAACGGCGCTGCACCGCCGTGCCGAGCACCCCGAAGGGGGGTCCTGCGAACCGAAGTTCACGGCGTTTCGGCTCGGGTTGTGATAGGGGACGGCTCCCATGAACCCGTCCATCCAGATTGGTCAAGTCGATGGGCGCTGACGAGGCCCCCAACGACTTCGCCGGCCTCGGCCTCGACCCGCGCCTCCTCGAGGCGGTCGCCGAGCTCGGCTTCACCGAGCCCACCGACGTACAGGCTGGCACCATCCCGCCCCTGCTGAAGGGTCGCCACGTGGTGGGCCAGGCGCGTACCGGATCCGGCAAGACGGCCGCGTTCGGCCTCGCTCTGCTCGACCGACTCAAGGATGGCGGCGCCAACCGGGCCCTGGTGCTCGCCCCCACCCGCGAGCTCGCGGTTCAGGTGGCGCAGGCTCTTCGAAGCTTCGCCACCAAGCTCGACGGCGTGCGCATCGCCACCATCTATGGTGGCGCCGACTACCGGCCCCAACTCAAGGCCCTCGCCGATGGCCCCACCGTCGTCGTGGGCACGCCCGGTCGCGTCATCGACATGCTCGATCGCGGCGCGCTCGACCTGTCTGCGGTCGAGGTCATGGTCCTCGACGAGGCCGACGAGATGCTCCGCATGGGCTTCATCGACGACGTCGAGAAGCTCATCGCGGCCACGCCGGACAACCGGCAGGTGGTGCTCTTCTCGGCCACCATGCCACCGCGGATCCGCGCTGTGGCCGACACCTACCTCACGGATCCGGTGGCGGTAGCCATCGAGCGACACGGGATCAGTGTCGACCACATCGCGCAGCGCTTCATGATCGTGCCGCAGCGCTTCAAGCCCGACGCGCTTGTACGGGTTCTGCGTGCCATCGCCCGCGGCACCACCCTCGTCTTCGCGCGAACCCGCGCCGCGTGCGCCGAGCTGAGCGACCGCCTCGTCAAAGACGGCTTCGAGGTCGACGCGCTGCACGGCGACCTCAACCAGGCCGCCCGTGACCGGGTGATGAAGGGCATGCGCGCCCAGCGCTTGCGCATCGTCATCGCCACCGACATCGCGGCCCGCGGGCTCGACGTCGAGCACATCGAGCACGTGGTCAACTACGACCTCCCGGACGACCTCGCCAGCTACGTGCACCGCATCGGCCGCACGGGGCGCGCCGGTCGCGAGGGCATGGCCATCTCCCTGGTCACGCCGCGCGAGCGGCGCCGGATCCGGGAGCTCGAGCGGAGGATCCGTCAGCGCATCGAAGAGATGCCGGCCCCGACCGACCTCGAGATCGCCGGTGTGGAGCAGGATGCCCTCGTCGAGTCGGTGACCGACACCACCCCCGAAGACCGCAAGGCCGCCCAGCGTCTGCTCGCGTCGGCGCTCGAGCAGAGCGGCCTCAGCGCCGAGGATCTCGCTGCAGGCGCGCTCTACGCCCTCGCCGAAGAGCGCGGGATCTCCCTCCACGAGCCCGACGACGGCCCCCCTGCCTGGGCCCGCCGCCCGACCCCAAAGCGCGACGTACCCCGGGGTCAGCGCGATCCCAACGAGGTCGAGCTGCGCTTTCCCGTGGGCTTCCGCAAGGGCGTGCGCCCCGGCGATCTGGTGGGCCTGCTCGCCAACGAAGCTCAGATCCCGGGGCCGTCGATCGGCCGGATCGACATCCAGCCCTTCGAGAGCTTCGTCGCCTTGCCCCGCGAGATGGCCGAGCACGTGCTCGAGGTCCTGCCCCGCGCCGCCGTGCGCGGGATCGACGTGCCGATCACCCTCGCCCGCAACGACCGGCGTCCTCCCCCGGATCGGCCTTCGCGACCGCTGCGCAAGCCCAAGGGCAAGTTCCCCAAGGGCGGCCACCGTCCGAAGGGCCCCCGTCGCGAGGGACCGCCCGGCGAGCGGCCCGCGAAGAAGCCCTTCAAGAAGCCCTTCAAAAAGAAGAGTCCCGGCGGCTTCAAGAAGAAGCGCCGGGACTGACTAGCCACTCGAGCCGGTGTGGCTCAGGTGCCGCCGAAGCACTGGGCGTCGCAGTTCGTCTGCGCGCAGGTGTCGACGTTGGTGGTCGTGCCGCCCGGGTTGTTCGTCGCGCAGCCCGCAGCACAGGTGGTGTCGTTGTCCTGGCAGCCCGCGAGGCACTCGAGGTAGGCGCGGCCGTTCTCGCTGTCGTCCTGCGAAGCCGCGTGGCGCGGCGAGTCGCAGTTGTTGAGCACGCACGCGAAGCAGGTGGGGTAGCAGGCGGCGACGCAGTCGAGCACGCCCTGCTCGGTGGTGAGCACGTCGAAGAGCAGCCCCACATCCATGCAGGCGTCGTCGAGCACACACTGGGCAGTGCACTCAGCATTGACGCCGCCACAGGTGTTGAGGTCGGCGAAGCCGAGGTTGCCGTTCAGCGCGCAGTAGCCGCTGCCGTACATGCAGACGTCTTCGAGCTTGTCGCACGCTTCGCTGCAGGGGGTGGAGCCGCCGCCACCGGTGGTGGTGGAGGTGCTGGTGGCCATGGTGCCGGTCGTCACACCCGTAGCGCCGCTGCTCGACGAGGTCGTGGTGCCGCCGCCGCCGCCCGCGCCCGTATCGTCCTCGGAATCACCACACGCCCACGCGGAGAAGGCCATCGCCCCCGCCAGCCCAAAAAGCATCCATCGCTGCATCAGTTCCTCTTTCCCCCGCCTTCGGGACCGTCGTCCCCGAGCAAGCCACGCTCCGGACCTGGAGCGTGGGACGTGGTCCTACACACGTACCATGGGCAACGTCAACGCCGCACGCGACCGTGCGGTCGCCCCTCGGCGAAGCCCCCGGGGGTCTGTGTGCCCACCACCACGCCCTCTCGGAAGGCCACGAGGTTGCGTGCGCCGGCGTAGGTCACACTGCTGAGAAGCCCGCTGATCGCATCGGTCAGGATGGCCCCTACGCTCTCGAAACCCTCGCGCAGATAGATGCGTGACGACGAAATCCCTTCGCGAAAGAAGGCCTTCTTGGCCCGGTCGAACGAGACCTCACCCTCGTTGCGATCGTGCACCGCGCGCGCGCTCGCCATCCCGTAGTTCTCTTTGTAGAGAAACCCTTCTGGGTCTTCTTTGATGTCCCCCGGGCTCTCGTAGGTTCCGGCGAGCATCGTGCCCACCATCACCCGAGAGGCGCCGGCCGCCAGGTAGAGGGCCATGTCCCGTGGATACCGCACGCCCCCGTCAGCCCAGACGTGCTTGCCGTACTTCTGCGCTTCGCGCGCGCAGTGAAGCACCGAGGTAAAGCTCGGGCGACCCGCCCCGGTCTGCATGCGGGTGGTGCACATCGCGCCCGGCCCCACATTCACCTTGATCACATCCGCGCCCGCCTCGCACAGAACGCGCGCCCCTTCGGCGGTGCACACGTTGCCCGCCACCAAAGGCACGGCATCGCCGATGACCTGCCGCACGGCGGCGATGACCTCGACCATACGGCGCTGATGGCCGTGGGCGGTGTCGATGACGATGGCCCCGACCCCCATGTCCACCAGTGACCGCGCGGTGTCGGGTGCGTCCTTCGAAATCCCAACCGCCGCCGCCACCATGAGCCGCCCGTCGCGGTCGAGGGCGGGCGTGAGCAGCTCGAGGCGTACGGCGTCCTTCTTGGTGATGATGCCGACCAGGCGCCCCTGCCCGTCGACCACGGGCGTAGCCTTCACACGCTGGCTCTCCATCCTCTCGAAGGCGGCCCGATTGTCGACATCGGTGGTCACCGTCACGAGCTCCTTGCGCATGAGCCGGTGCACTGGGGTGTACTGGTCTCGGTCGCGCAGGTCGGACGTCGTCACGATGCCGATGGGCCGCTGGTCTTCATCGACCACCACCACCATGTCGTGCGCCCGCTTGAGAATGATCCCGGCCACATCACGAAGGGTGGCCTCCGGTTTGACCGAGAGCGGCGTGTCGAAACGCACGTGGGCCGCATGGATGTGGTGCACGATGCGCTCCACCGTCTCGAGCGCCATGTCCTGCGGCAGCACCCCGAGGCCGCCGTAGCGCGCCATGGTCTCGGCCATGCGCTTGCCCGTCACGGCGTTCATGTTCGCCGCCACCACGGGATGCGAGCCACCTGCAAAGTCGTCGGGGGTCAGGTCGACATCGAGCCGCGAACCGCCATCGAAATAGCCGGGACAAATGAAGACATCCTCCAGCGACAGCTCACGTGCCTCGTCGAGCTCGGGGTGCAAAAACCGCATGGGCTCGACGCTAGTTCTGCCGGCGCGAAGTTCGTAGGGGTTCCGGGGTCGAGGTTCGAGGTTCCGGGTTCGAGGCGCCAGGTTCGAGGTTCCGGGTTCGAGGTTCCGGGTTCGAGGTGCGAGGTTCGAGGTGCGAGGTTCGAGAGCGAGAACGAGCACGAGCACGAGCACGAGCACGAGCACGAGAACGAGCGCGGTTTTAGGCCGCTTTAGGCGCTATCTCCCCTTCGCCCAGGCACAGTGTTCTTCCTGGCTCAACCTGGGTTGGGCCCCGGAAACGGGTTCAGGCGTATCGAGATGGCTCCTCTTCTCCATGCTTTCGGGCAAGCTCGGCCGCGGCGCCGATGTAGTGCACCACGGCAACTTGTGTCATGAGTCGCTCCATGGGCAGGGGTAGGCGGGTCGGGGCGAAAGCCGTCATGAGGGCTGCGCCGTTGGCGTTGCTTCTTGCCGGTGTGGGGTGCGCAAGTGAGGAGGCCGCGCTCGACATGCCGCCCCCTTCCATCTTGGCTCCGGCCGACATGAAGGACGCCATCGCGGTCAAAGCGAACACGGCTCCGTTCGACACCTACCTCGAGGTGGTGCGCGACATCGCAGCCCGAGAACTGGAGACACCCAACCCCGACGCGTGGGACCACGGTGCGATCGGGCACAACATGGCCATCGCCCAGGCCAACGCCGTGCTCGCCTGGCTGTTCGACGACGACGCCGCCGCGGCACGCGCCAAGTCGATTCTGCTCGGCCTGCCCACCGACTTCGAGACCAACCAAACCTGGGACGTGAACATCCGCATGCCGCGGGTGCTCATGCCCTACTGCACCGCCTTCGACCTGCTTCGCGGTCGCGGCGACCTCAGTCCGGATGAAGCGGCGGAGATGCAGCGCCTGGTCACAGAGGTCACGGCGAAGTTCTTCGACAAGTTCGTCGACACCTCGATCAACCTCCAATCGATCCTGGGTTTCGCACAGAACAACCACCCCATTCGCACCGCGGCCAGCATCGGGATGGTGGCCATCACCTTCCCCGACCACCCCCAGTCACAGCTCTGGGCCAACTGGTCGGTGAGCGAGCTCGACTACCTGCTCGGCCCCAACGGCCATTACATCCAGTCCGATGGTGGCGTGAGCGAAGGACCCTTTTACTACGCCTTCGCCTACGGACCGGCCATCGCCTTTCTGCTCGCGATGCGGAACGACCCCGACAAGGCGAGCCGCGTCTTTCAATACGATTGCCGCAACCGTCAGGACGCCGATCCCTGGACCAACCACGGATGCCAGGACGGCGTCGACTTCACCTTCGACAACCCGCTCGACGACCCTGGCTCCGGCCTCTTCAAGAGCCTCGACTGGAGCCTCAACCTCCGGTTGCCCAATGGGTACCGGCCCCCGCTCGCCGACGCCAACTTCCTCCATCACAATGGGGGCGCCATTCTCACGAGCTTCGGCGCAAGCGGTCATCTCCGCTGGGACGTCGACACGGCGCCACCCGTCTCTGGCGACGCCACCTACACCTGGGGTTTGGATCTCTCCGCCCACCACTTGGTGTGGGTGAACGATGCAGTCGAACCGGTGGAGCCGTCGTGGCGGAACAAGTTCATGCCCGTGGCCGGCAACGCCGTCTTTCGGTCCGGATGGGGTGCCGACGACCGCTGGCTATTATTGGTGGCAGAGAACGGAAGCGCCCGAAAGACGCTGCACGATCACGTCGACGGTCTCTCCTTCTCCCTCGCCGCCTATGGAGAGTATCTGCTGCTCGACCCCGGGTACCACAAGCCCGACGAGCTCGACAACGCCGTCACCGCCGACGGCGGTTCCCACAACACCCTCCTCATCGACGGCCACGGTGCGCCCGAGAAGGGCCTGCTCATCGACTTCGGCGATGCCGACGCCTTCCTCGAGAATGCGCTCGACGGTGACGCCCTCGCCTACGCCGAGGCCCATCAGAGCTACTCGTCGAGCGACATCGAGCGAAGCGTGGTCTTCGTGCGGCAGCGCTACTTCGTGGTTGCCGATCGCATTACCACCACCGCCACCACCCCGCGACGCCACACGTTCCGCCTCGGCGGTTGGGCCGGCAAAGACGTGGGCGGCACCTTCGACGTCTGGGCCGGCAGTGGAGACCCGCTCGCTGTCGTCAGCGGCGCCAAATGGGAACGCGAGCGGGCCGGCGTCGACGTCTTCCTCGCCGCCGCGAGCGAAGGCGAGCTCACGCCCATCGCGGTCACTGTGGCCGAGCCTCCCTACACGCCCGGCGCCGCTCCCCACGTGGGCGCCTTCGATCGCGAGCGCAACGTGCAAGACCATGGGGTCATCGACGGCGATGTCACCGCCCTCGCCCCCGGCTTCCTCTCCGTGCTCGCCCCCTACCGTGTCGGCGCGGCCGGAGGCGATGATGCGCCCCTCGTCGTCACGCGCCTCGACGCGGGTGGCGCAGGCGCCGCCTTCACGGTCGAGAGCGCAAGTGGGGAACGCGAGCTCGTGTGGCTTCGACGCAACGGGGCCGACACGAGCCTCACCGTCGATGCCACCGTCTTCACCACCGATGCCGAGCTCACGGTCGTGTCTCTGAACGCCGGCTTCGCCCTCATGGCCCGTGGGAGCGAGGTCACCCGCGACGGCACGCCCATCCTCAGCGGCAGTGATCCGGTGGTGCTCTCGGAGGGAGCCAACTGACATGAAGCGTCCGTTGACGCTCGGTCGACGCGAGCTGCTCGCGCTCTGTGGCTTCGCGATGGGCTGCTCGAGCGACCCCGATGACCCCGGCGTCGTCTGCGAAGCAAAGGCCCTAGGGGGCGACCTCACGTTTGCCTCCACCCGTGACCCGAATGGGCCCGAGGCGACCCTCGCCCTCACCATCGCCGACCGCTACATCGCGGCGCATCCCGCCACCGAAGCGAAGTGGGACTGGGAGGACGCTGTGCTCATGGTGGGCATGATCGAGCTCTACCGGCTCACGGGAGAGACGCGCATTCGGGACTACTACAAGGCCTACATCGATCGTTGGGTCGCCGCCGGCTACGACACGCTCGTCGTCTCGAGCGACCGCTGCCCAACCGCAGCCTCGGCCCTCGCGCTCTACCGAGAGACCTGCGACCCCGCCTACCGCGCGGTGGTCGAGCGCGTGCTCCGCTACCTCGACGACGAAGCCCTTCGTACCGCCGAGGGCGGACTCAACCACCTGGGCACGCAGGACCTCTTCGGCATCTCGCTCTGGCTCGACTCGCTGTTCATGTTCGGCGTCGTGCTCACCGCGTGGGGTGAGTTCACGGGAGAGGTCGTCCCCCTCGACGCGCTGGCCGAGCAGTACCGGATCTTCATCGACGCGTTGCAAGACGACGGGGGCTGGATGGTGCACGCGCACGACTGGCCCGTCTCCGCCCAGACCCCCGACGTCTACTGGGCACGAGGCAATGCGTGGGTCACCGCCGCCGGGTACGACTACCTCCGGGTTCGAATGGACCGCGGCGAGCGCGACGAGGTCGTCGAGGCGGCCTTGGCCAAGCAGGTCCAGGCCATCCTCGCCGCGCAGGATCCCACCACCGGGCTGTGGTGGACCATCGTCAACCGCCCGGGCGAGACCTACCTCGAGACCAGTGCCAGCGCCCTCTTCTGCGCGGGCATGGCCCGCGGCCATCGCCTGGGGTTTCTCGGCGACGAGGTGCTCCCCGCCATCGAGGCCGGGATGGTCGGGGTCGAGAGCCAGATCACCCCCGAAGGCTCGGTCGAAGGGATCAGTGGCCCCACCACCGTCGGCGAATTCGACGACTACGCTGCCGTGCCCGTCGAGGCCGACATCCCCTACGGCGTGGGCGCGGTGCTCATCTCCCTCGTCGAGACCTCTGGCTTGTTCTAGAAACGCCCCATGCGCATTGGGGTCCTCACGAGCGGCGGTGACGCGCCGGGCATGAACGCAGCCGTGCGCGGCGCCGTGCGCGCCGCCTTCGCCCTCGGGGCGGAGGTCTATGTGGTGCAAGAGGGGTACGCGGGCCTCGTCGCCGGTGGCGACCAGATCCACCCCTGTGTGTGGGGCGACGTCTCCAACATCATGCAGCTCGGCGGGACCTCCCTCGGAACGGCGCGGTGCGCGGCGTTTCGCAGCCCAGATGGACGCCGACTCGCGGTGAAGCACGCCATCGAGAAGGGTTTGAGTCGCCTCCTCATCATCGGCGGCGATGGCTCCCTCACCGGCGCCGACGTGCTTCGATCGGAGTGGCCCTCCCACGTGGAAGCGCTGCTCGGTTCTGGCGACCTCGTGCCCGCGCAGACCAAGGGCCACGAGCAACTGCTCGTGGTCGGCGCGGTCGGATCCATCGACAACGACATGTGGGGCACCGACATGACCATCGGTTGTGACTCGGCCATGCACCGGATCGTCGACGCCATGGACACCCTCACCTCCACCGCGCGGTCGCATCAGCGCTCGTTCGTGCTCGAGGTCATGGGCCGACACTGCGGCTACCTCGCCCTCGCTGCCGCGATCTGCGGTGCGGCCGACTACGTGCTCTTGCCCGAAGCCCCCGAGCACGACTGGCAGAAGAAGATGGGCGCCGCCATCGCGGCGGGGCGCGATCGCGGCAAACGCAAGTCGCTCGTGGTGCTCGCCGAGGGCGCCTGCGACGTCGACGGGGAACCGATCACCGCGGAGATGGTGCGGGCCGCAATCGAGGCTGAGACCGACGTCGAGGCGCGGATCACCAACCTCGGCCACGTGCAACGCGGAGGCACACCGTCGGCCTACGACCGCGTCATGTCGACGGTGCTCGGCACCCAAGGCGCCGCTCGTCTGATGAGCATGGCGCCCGGCGCCGAGCCGCTCTTGATGACCACCCGTGGGCACGAGGTCATCGACAAGCCGTTGATGGAGTGTGTGCGCGGCTCCAAGGAGGTCGCGCGGGCCATCGCGGAGAAGCGCTTCGACGACGCCATCGAAGCCCGAGGGACCGAGTTCGCCGAGCTCTTGCAGCTCCAGCGAACCTTGGTCTCTGCCCGCGACCTCACGGTCGACGGTGGCAAGCGCCTGCTCATCGCACACATCGGCGCCCCGGCGCCGGGCATGAACGCCGCCGTGCGGGCCTTTGGCCGCGTGGTCGCCGATGCCGGACACCAGCCTCTCGTGGCCCTCGAGGGCCTTCACGGCATGCTGAACGACCAGCTTCGACCGCTCGACTGGCTCGACACCGAAGACATCGCGTCCGCGGGGAGCGCCGTTTTCGGGACCCATCGCTGGTGGCCCCAGGAGCCACATGATGTCGTGGCGCTCGACGCAGCCCTCACCCGCCACGACATCGAGGGTGTGGTGCTGGTGGGGGGCTTCGAGTGCCTCCGCGCCGCAGCCCAGCTGCAAACGATGGGCCTACCCGTCGCCGTGGTTCCCGCCACCATCTCGAACAACCTTCCCGCCACCGACCGTAGCCTCGGGTGCGACACGGCGGAGAACGCCATCTGTGAGGCGGTCGACCGGCTGAAACAATCGGCCATCGGCTCGCGACGTCGCGTCTTCGTGGTGGAGGTCATGGGTCGTGCGTGCGGCTACCTGGCCGCGGTGACGGGAATTGGGACCGGGGCCGAGACCGTGTACACCAACGAAGAGGGCATCGACCTCAAGCGGCTCGAGACCGACGTCGCCGCCTTGACCCACTCTTTCGAAGAAGGCCGGGAGGTGGGCCTCGTGCTCGTGGCCGACGCCGCGAGTGACGCCTACGACGCCAACGCCCTCAGCCGCATCTACCAGGGGGAGGCCCGCGGGCGCTTCGACACCCGCCTCTGCGTGCTCGGGCATCTGCAGCAGGGCGGCAGACCCGCGCCGCGCGACCGCGTGGCTGCAGCGCGCCTCGCCGCCCGCGCCGCCACCCACGTGGCCACGTCGAGCGGAGCCGTGGTCTTCGGCATCGACGGCGATCGCATCATCGCGACGCCATGCCTCCAGGCCCTCGACGCAGCCGATCTCGAGCACCGGCGCCCCAAGACGCCCCCCCACCAGCGGCTGGTGACCTACGCCAAGGACCTCACCGACGTGGTCGTCGCCAAGTCCGTGCCCACCACGCGGCGCCCGTCTCTGCAGACCCCTCCATGGGCGCCGGGGCACAAAGTCTGAACGAAGCGCAGATTCGGGCCGAGAGGTTGCGTCGCTGGGGGCACGGTTGCTAACACTGAGGCGCACGGACCCGAGGTCGGTGCCAGCTGCCATGGAACACGCGCAGAGCATGTCCGTCGCCGCACCGGCCATCCCGGAGGCGCACCCTGCCCCCGATGAGGCAGCCGCCGTGGAAGAGGCGGGTGAGCTCGACGCGAGCCGACCGAAATCTCGCGTGCGCTCCGCCTACATCAAGGGTCCGGTCTACGACTGGCTCCTGTTTTTGGGTCCGCCCCTTCTGGCCCTCGCCCTCGGCGTCTTCCTCGCCAACATCGAGTCCGACGACGGGCTGGTCACGGTCTCCGGCCAGAGGTTCACCTGGTCGGGGCTGCTGCTCGGGATCCTCATCCAGAGTCACCTCTTCATCGTCTTCTTCCGAAGCCACGGAAACAGGTCCGTGCTCGACACCCACCCCTACCGCTTCACCATCGTGCCCGCGGTGGTCATGGTCGGGTGTCTGCTGTGGCCGGTCTTCGCGGTCACCGCGTCGGTGCTGGCCACCTTCTGGGACGTCTACCACTCGGGTGCCCAGACCTTCGGCTTCGGCCGGATCTACGACGCGAAGGCGGGCAACGACCCCCACGAGGGACGCTGGCTCGACTTCATCGCCAATCAGTTCCTCTACGCCGGCCCCATCCTCGCCGGCGCGGTCATGCTCGACCACTTCGAGGACATCTACGAATACAACGACATCGGGGTCTACGTCTTCTCGACCATTCCCCCCGCGATGACCGTTCACCACGGCACCATCGCGCGCGTCGTCATCGGCCTCGGGGCGCTCTTCTTCGCCTACTACGTCTACGCGAACGTACGCGCCTACCAACGAGGCCGAAACGTCTCCGTGCAGAAGGTCTTTCTCTACGTCGGCACCGGTGCGGTCTCGCTCTACACGTGGGGCTTCAACAGTTGGGGCGAGGCGTTCCTCATCATGAACGTCTTCCACGCGGTGCAGTACTTCGGCATCGTCTGGATGTCGGAGAACAAGAACATGTCCAAGGTGTTCCGGGTCTCGAAGCTGCCCGGCGCCAAATGGATCACGCTCTTGCTCTTTCTCATCGTCGGCTTCGGCTACGGCTTCTGCGTCGAGGTCTTCGTCACCGGTGACACCGAGATCTTCTGGGCCATGACCATCACCGTCTCGCTGATGCACTTCTGGTACGACGGCTTCATCTGGTCGGTGCGCAAGAAGAAGGTCGAAGCCGCCTGAGAAGGCCGAATGGTCGACGCTCCGACGTCGACGCCCCGGGTGCAGACCTGCGTCAGGTGGGGAGCTGCTCGGGCTCTTCGTCTTCGGCTGGCAACGCCGTGGGCGGCGTGAGGAGACCGCTCGCTACCCCGACCGTGAGGTAGGTGACCGCGAGCCCGAAGAGGTACTGAGGGAAGATCATCATCGGGCCGAACACGTAGGCGGCGGCCACGTTGGCGAACTGGAAGATGTTGAAGAGCTTGTTCTTGCGCGCCTTGAGCTTCGGCAGCCGAAGGCTGGACAGCATGAGGGCGGCGAAGATGAGCAGGTAGGCGGGCGAGTAGTCGAGCAGAGCCGGATCGAGGTCGTGGGCGCTCCACGTGAGGTAACCCGAAGCGACGATGGCCCCCATGAGGGTGCCGGGGATCCCGCTGAAGTGGGTGGGGCTGCCTTCGGTGATGTTGAACCGGGCGAGGCGCATGGCGAGCGCCACCGCGTAGATCCCGCACACCACCATGAGGGCGACCTTGTTGAAGCCCACGTAGTCGCCAGTGGCCGCGAGGCGGAAGTAAACGAGCGCGGCAGGCGCGATGCCGAATGCGGTGAAGTCGGCGAAGGAGTCGAACTCCATGCCGAACTGACTCGTCGCCTTGAGCAGCCGCGCCGCACTTCCGTCGGCTTTGTCGAGCAGGGTGCCCCAAAGGATCATCCACGCCGCGAGCTCGAAGTTGCCCTCGGACGACATCAGCACCGAAGCCAGACCGAGCATCAAGGAGAGCGCGGTGAAGCCGTTGGGCACGAAGAACTTCAACGGGGGCATGGCGATGGTCCGATGCGGCAGCGAGGTGTCGATCCGGTGCCATCCCGACGCCAGATCTATTTCACCTTTGGCCGAGCCATACCACATGACGCGACGCATCGTTAGTGGCGCTGGGGGCGGAAAACGCCCATGGGCATCGGGGTGACGCGTCCCGCTCGGCGTTTGCGCTATAAGCGCGACGATGAGCGCGCAGCAGTCCAACGCCGGGGGTGGCGTCGTCGCGGCCGGCTCGGTCCCAACGGCCGAGATCGCCGCAGCCATCTTGGCCCGAGGAGGCAACGCGGTCGACGCCGCGGCGGCCGCTTGCTTCGGGACGGCGGTGGGTGAGCCTTCGCTCACCAGCCTCGCGGGCGGCGGTATGATCATCCACCGCGACGGAAGGACCGGAAAGGTCACGGTCTGCGACTGCTTCGCGAACGCGCCCCGACTCGGTCCGGAGGGCATGGCCGACTTCGACTACCGAGGGGTGGATCTCGACTTCGGTCCCACCACCCAGCGCTTCTGCATCGGGGCTGGGGCCGCGGCCGTTCCCGGCGTGATTCCAGGCCTCTGCACTGCGCTCGAACGCTGGGGCAGCATGGACCTGAAGGACGTGGTGGCCCCCGCCTGCGACAAGCTGCGGGAAGGCGCCGTCATGGGGAACTACCAGGGCTTCGCGATCAAGCTCCTCGGGCCCATCCTCACCGACCAGGCGAGTGGCCGCGCCATCTTCGAACAAGAAGGCCGGCTCCTCACCGAAGGCGACAGGTTCAGCCTTCCCCAGCTCGCCGACACCCTCGAGGCCATGGCAGCAGCCGGATGGCGCACCTACTACGCGGATGTGCTCGGAGCTGCGATGCTGCAGCAGTTCGGACCCGCAGGGGGGGGGCTCCTCGCGCCGGAAGACCTCGCCGACTACGAGGTCCTCTTCAAAGAGCCGCTCCACCTCCGCTACCACGGCCACGACGTCTACACGATGCCGGCCCAGGGCGGCGCGATGGTCGCGACCATGCTGCGCCTGCTCGCGGCGGAGCCCATCGCCGAGACGCCGGTCGCCCGTGTCCGCCAGCTCTGCGATGCCATGGCGGTGGCTGACGAGGCCCGCACCAAGGGTCTCGGCGCGCTCGACGACTTCGATCCGTGGGCCGAACGCTTTGCGGGACGACGCAAGGAAGCCCAGCTCCGACGCGCCGGTGCGCCACCGGTGAACGGCCCGGGCAACACCACCCACCTCAGCGTCATCGACGCGGCCGGCAACGCTTGCGGTGTCACCTTCAGCTACGGCGAAGGCAACGCCCACATCGTGGCCGACTCGGGGATCATGATGAACAACCTCCTCGGCGAAGAGGACATCGTTCCCGGCGGCCCCGCCCATGCCCCCAAGGGCAAGCGACTCACCACGATGATGTCGCCGACCATGATCTGCGCCCCGGATGGGCGCGAGATCGTGCTCGGCACCGGCGGCGCCAACCGGATCCGCAGCGCGATCGTGCAGGCAGTCCGCTACCTGGTCGACGAGAAGCGCAGCCCCGAACAAGCGGTCGCCGCCCCCCGCGTGCATTTCGAAGGCGGCGTGCTCAACGCCGAGGTCTTCGCCTTTGACGACCGTGGCGCCGCCCTCGAGCAGCTCGGCGCCGAGCGCATGATTCGCTTCGACGCACCGAACATGTTCTTCGGCGGTGTCCACCTCGTCGAGCGCCTCGCCGACGGCACCCTCCGCGGTGCCGGTGACCCCCGCAGGGGGGGTAGCCTTCGGCGGGGTTGATCCAGGTTCGAGGTTCCGGGTTCGAGGTTCGAGGTTCCGGGTTCGAGGTTCCGGGTTCGAGGTTCCAGGTTCGAGGTTCCAGGTTCGAGGTTCCTGGTTCGAGGTTCCAGGTTCGAGGTTCCAGGTCCTCGAGGCCGAGACCGAGATCGCGCCCGAGGTCGAGAACGAGCCCGAGAACGAGACCGAGGTCGAGAACGAGACCGAGCCCGAGATCGAGCCGTCAGTTCTTCGTTCTGCGCCCGATCATCACGATGGCTGCGATCAGCCCTCCCGCTACGAGGCCGCCAGCGTGGGCGCTTCCGGAGGATTGCGCGAAGAAGGCGTCGATGGCGAGCTGCCCTGCCGCGACGATGCCGAGGCCGATGAGCTCACGGCGCCCGGCGCCGGGTCGCCTCAGCTCGGGGTCGAGCCCGATGCGTGCCACCGTAGCGCCGAACAATCCCATGACGCCTCCCGAGGCACCGATGGCCTGCTGGCCCACGACGTCGCTCACGGCGAGGAAAGCGAGGCCGCCACCGAGCACCCCGCCCAGGTAGATGAGCAACGCTGCGACCCGCCCCAACTCGCGCTCGACGAAGCGGCCAAACAACAGCAGCCCCACCAGATTGAAGCCCAGATGCCAGCCGTTGAGGTGGAGCAACGAGTAGGAGAGCAGCCTTACCGGCTCCGCCACCTCGCCGCGATAGGGTGCCTCGACGGCCCAGGCGTCGAGCAACGGCCCCGGCTCGGCCTGGAGCTGGTAGGCGAAGGCCGCCGCGACCAACAGGGCGAGACCGCGGGTCACGGGCGCGGGCGCAGCTAAGTCGAGCCCGAGGGAAGCCAGCACCATGCGCGATCGGAGACGGCGCGCGATGCGCGTCCGCGCATCGGCGAGCATGTCGGTCGCCGGGACGAGTGGATGCGCGAGGCGGAACTCGAGCCGGGCGCGGTTGGCCGGGAGCCGCTCCGAGACGAGGGCTCGCCGTAGGGTCTGCTCAGCCGCAGCCACGTCACCTACACGCTGTTCGGCCGTGGCAACCACGAAGGCGATACGTCCGAGCGAGAGCTGCCCGGCATAGGCTCGGGCCGCACGCCGAACCACATCCACGGCACCGGCGTACGCCGCGAGCACGGCCAGTCCCCACCCGACCTCGATCCCTCGGCGCCGCATCCACGGCGCAGCCAAGAGATCCGCCACCAAACGCAGCAGCGGCACCTCCCCCTGCGTCTCACCGACCGCCACCACGACGGCCCCGGCCAGGTTGGGGTGCACCAGGGCGAGCCTGCGCAGTCGCGGGTCCTCGAGCATCTCCACCATCTCGTCGAAGCGGTCCGTCCACGACAGGAACGCCAGCCGGTACGCCTGCCGCTCCCCCTCCGATCGAAGCCCCAGGGCTTCGACGGCGGCGTCGACGTCCTCGGTCTCCCGCATGGCGAATCGGCGACTGAGACGCATCGAACGAAGTGCCATGCGCTGACCCGGCAAAGGGCGCAGCACCACGGCCAGGCGGGCGTAGAGCTCGGCGCGACGGGGACGACCGGTTCGCAGGGCACGCGACGCCGCCCGCGTCAGCCATCCGGGCACCAACAACAACCACGCGAGCACCCCGAAGCTGACCTCAGCCGCCACGTGGCGGGCGAGCTGATGCACGACGGCCGTCGCGCCGAGCCCCACCGCAGCCACCAAGAGCGGCGCCGTCCGTCCCGGCCCCTTGGCCCGCACGAGAGCGACGATGTGGATGAGCCAGATCGTCGCCGCCATGAGGGCGATGAGGTCGTCGAAGAGGTGCATGCGCCGTCCCGCGGGTCTTTGCTCATCCCCCACGCCAACGCAAACGCTTGGATCCTCGCCGCCGGCGCACCAGGCGTGCCAGAATGATGCAACAGCCCGTCCCGACGGGCACATGGGGAAAGATGAAGGGCGACGACGCGATCGACCTCACCATCGACGGGGTGAGCGTGACCGTGCCGGAGGGCACGACGATTTGGGACGCTGCGAAGCAGGTCGGGATCGACATCCCTGCGCTGTGCCACGACCCTCGTCTGGAACCGGTGGGTGTGTGCCGCGTCTGCGTCGTCGACATCGGCGGGCGCACCCTGGCCGCGGCCTGCGTTCGTCCCTGCGCGCAGGGTATGGAGGTCGACACCAAGAGCGAGAAGGTCGAGCGCCACCGCGCCATGCTCACCGAGCTCATGATGAGCGACCAACCGGGGGAGGCGCCCCTCGACGCACGCCCCGACGAAGCGGTGAAGAGCAACGACCTCTTCGCCCTCGCCCAGCGCTACGGCGTGGAGCAACCGCGGCTCCCACGTCAGAACAGCCGACCCCATGATCACAGCTCCAAGGTCATCACCGTCGACCACCAGGCGTGCATCCTCTGCGACCGCTGCATCCGCGCCTGCGACGAGGTCCAGAACAACGAGGTCATCGGACGTTCGGGTAAAGGCTACCGCACCACCATCGCCTTCGACCTCGACCAGCCCATGGGCGCGTCGACCTGCGTCTCCTGCGGCGAGTGCATGGCCGTCTGCCCCACCGATGCGCTCGTCGACAAGCCCGTGGTGCGCCTGCCGCTGGCGCCCGATCGCCCGGTCCTCGAAGCCGTCGAGAGCGTGTGCCCCTACTGCGGCGTGGGCTGCTCGCTGCGCTACCACGTGAACCGCGACGACAACCGCATCGTCTACGCCGAGGGTCGCGAGAGCCCCGTCAACCACGGTCGCCTCTGTGTGAAAGGTCGGTACGGCTTCGACTACGCCCACCACGAGCAGCGTCTGCAGAAGCCACTCATCCGACGTGACGCCTTCTACCCCAAGAAGCCGCTGTCCCCCGAAGTCGCGGGCGAGACCGGCCCCGGCAAGAAGCGCCGCCGCGGCAGCAAGATCGTGCGCAACGAGGACGTGCTCCCCGCGTTCCGCGAAGCCACCTGGGACGAGGCGCTCGATCTCGTGGCCAGCCGGCTCAAAGCCATTCGCGACGAGCACGGCGGGGATACGCTGGCCGGCTTCGGCTCGGCCAAGTGCTCCAACGAAGAAGCCTACGTCTTCCAGAAGCTCATTCGTGCGGTCTTCCGCACCAACAACGTCGACCACTGCACGCGGCTCTGTCACGCATCGAGCGTGGCCGCATTGCTCGAGACGATCGGCTCTGGTGCGGTCACCAACACCTTTGCCGGTATCGCCGAGAGCGACGTCGCGCTCTTCACGGGCACCAACACCACCCACAACCATCCGGTCGCCGCGACCTTCTTCAAGGAGGCCTCCAAACGTGGGGCCAAGCTCATCGTGGTCGACCCGCGGCGCCCCGACATCGCCGACCATGCCTGGCGCTACGCCCGCATCAAGCCCGGCTCCGACGTCGCGTTCTACAACGCGGTGATGCACGTGATCTTCCGCGACGACCTCGTGGACCACGACTACGTGCGCGATCACACCCGCGACGTCGACGCCCTGAAGGCTCACGTGCAGGCCTACGACCCCGTTCGCGCCAGTGCCCTCTGTGGCGTCGAACCAACCCTCATCGAAGAGATCGCCCACGCCTACGGCAAGGCCAAGGCGGCCATGACCTTCTGGGGCATGGGGATCAGCCAGCACGTGCACGGGACCGACAATGCCCGCTGCCTCATCTCCCTGTGCCTCCTCACGGGCAACGTGGGTCGGCCGGGAACCGGCCTGCACCCGCTGCGTGGCCAGAACAACGTTCAGGGTGCGTCCGATGCGGGGCTCATCCCCATGGTCTACCCCGACTACCAGAGCGTCGCCGCCCCCGAGGTGAAAGCGAAGTTCGAAGCGGCATGGGACGTGGCGCTGAGCCCCACCCCTGGTCTCACCGTGACCGAGATCACGGCCGGCGCCCTCGCGGGCGACATCCGCGGTCTCTACTGCATGGGCGAGAACCCGTTCCTCAGCGACCCCAACGCCAACAAGGTGCGCAAGGCCCTGTCGGCGCTCGACTTCTTGGTGGTACAAGATATTTTCCTGACGGAGACCGCCGAGTTTGCCGATGTCATTTTGCCGGCGTCTTCGTTTTTTGAAAAAACCGGTACATACACCAATACCGACCGCCGGGTGCAGATTGGCCGCCCGGTGTTGGAACTCCCGGGGCAGGCGCGGCACGATTGGAAAATCACCTGCGAAATCGGCAAACGCATGGGAGCGCCGGGGTTTGAGTTTGCTTCGGTCGAAGACGTGTTTGCCGAGTTTACTGGGCTCACGCGCAACTACGCCGGGTTGACCTACGAGCACCTGGGGCTCGAGGGCAAGCTGTGGCCGTGCCCCGACCCGGTAGGTACCGATGGCACGGTTGTGCTATTTGGCGAGAGTTTTCCG
>JAUHZF010000033.1 GCA_030426145.1 Polyangia bacterium | reverse complement strand
GTGCTGCTCGTGCCGCCCCCCCCGGTGCTCGAGGTCATGCCCCCCATGCCCGAGCTCGACGATGTCATGCCGCCCTGACCAGTTCCGCCGGTACCGGTCGTGCTGGTTCCGGCGGGGGTACCGTCGTCCCCACCACAAGCCCAGACGCCGAGGGCGACGGCCGCCAAACCAAGAATCCTCGTCATGCCCATGGTGGATACCTTCTTAATGTAGAGGCCAGCGTGGAGGTCAGTGTAGAGGTTTGTGTTGCGCATCGGGGGGAGTGAATCCAAGCCGCGTGCCAAGGGCCGAGATGGCCCTCCTTGGCCCCGATGTTGCCGTAGTTCCGTGGCATGAGGACCTCATCCATGCCCACCGCGTGCATGTCGTGGGAATTTCGTCGCCGCGGCCGAGAATCGATTTCCCACCCCCTGGGAAACGTGTTGCCGACGTTGGCGGAGAACCGGGCCTGGCGTAGCTTGGAAGACGTGACCCGACGTGAGCGCACCCGTGGAGCCACCCAGACGGTGGTGCGTGAGCGCCCGCCGCCGCTCGGGGTTCAGCTGCGGTTGCACCTCGACGGCGAGAGCTCCACCCATCGGCTCGCCAAGGGGCGCTGCGTGGTGGGCGCGGGCGGCGACGCCGATCTCGTCGTCGCCGACGCGGCGGTGTCCCGGCGCCACGTCATGCTCACCCTCGTGCCCGAGGGGGTGGCGGTCGAAGACCTCGGCAGCCGCAACGGGACCTTCTACCTCGGCCAGCGCATCGAGAAAGCCGTGCTCTCCGTCGGAAGCCACATCACCGTCGGTGGGGCCCAGGTCGCGATCGAGCCCGACCCCCGTGCCCTCGACGACGTCGAGGTGGGAAGCGAGCCCGGGTACGGCGGACTGGTGGGCGCCTCACCCCCGATGCGACGCCTCTTCGCCACCCTGGCCCGGCTCGAGGGCTCGCTCGTACCCGTGCTCGTGCAAGGGCCGTCTGGGGTGGGCAAGGAGCTCGTGGCCAAGGCCATCCACGCCGGTTCCCAGCGAAGCGACGGCCCGCTGGTGGTGGTGAACTGCGGGGCCATCAGCCGCGAGCTGGTCCTGAGCGAGCTCTTCGGGCACCAGAAGGGCGCCTTCACCGGTGCGACCACCTCCAGGCCCGGTGCCTTCGAAGCTGCCGACGGAGGCACCTTGTTTCTCGACGAGGTGGGGGAGCTGCCGCTCGACGTGCAGCCGGCGCTGCTGCGCGCGCTCGAGTCGGGTGAGGTGAAGCCGATCGGCGACGATCGCGCCCGACGTGTCGACGTGCGCGTGGTGGCCGCGACCAATCGCAAGCTCGACGAGGCCATCGACGATGGCAGCTTCCGCGAGGACCTCTACTTCCGTCTCGCGGTCGTCACCCTTCACGTTCCGTCGTTGAGCGAGCGCCCGGACGACGTTCCACTGCTCGCGCAGCACTTCGCCGGTCAGGGAGGAGGCACCTTGCCCGATGACGTGCTCACACGGCTGCGCGGTCGTCGCTGGCGCGGCAATGCACGCGAGCTCCGCAACGCGGTGCGGGCCTACCTCGCCATTGGGCAGGTGCCCGATGGCCCCGCGGGTGATCTTCTGACGACGGCGCTTCGCCACACCATCGATCCCATGGGTGCCTACCAGGCCCAGAAGGACCTCATCATCCACCAGTTCAGCCAGGTCTACTTCGAGATGCTCATGGCCGCCGCCGAGGGTAACCTCAGCGAAGCGGCCCGGCGCTCTGGCATCGACCGCAGCTATCTTCGCAAGCTTCTACAGAAGTACGAGGTGCAGTCGTGAAGACGCCCCATGGTTTCATCGGCCTCGCCGCCGCGATCGTGCTCGCGTCGGGCTGCAACTACGTCATCGGCATCGAAGACAAAACCTACGACCGCGAGCGCCCCAAGGGCACCGGCGGTTCCGGTGGCACAGGCGGGACTGGAGGAGGCAGCTCCGCGGGGGGCAGCGATGCTGGCGGTGGTGGATCGGCTCCCTGCCAAGTTCTCGCCTACGACGCTTGGAGCGGGGGAGACTGCGCGGGTGGGCCTTGCGATATCGCTGACGATTTCAGCAATGTCGCTGATTCCATCTCGACCTGGGACGGACGCTTCATCGCGGAGGCATCGACCGCGCACATGCAGATCTGCGAAGCAGATGAGTATCTGCTCATCCGCCCTCAGGCCGGAAACGGGGGTAGCACCGGCGAAGGCCTCGCATGGTCGGGCAGTGAGCGCGCAGGAGCCCTGTACATCGAGGTCGCTGACAATCTCTTCGTGGCCGCGGCGGAGGTCGAGCCCCTCAACGCGAGCACCAACTATCAGGGCGCCGGGTTGAGCATCCACTCCGACGATGGGCACTGGATGCTGCTCTCCCTCACCACCATTGCCCAGGGGCCTCCGGCGGAAGGCGGCGTCCAGCTCTTCTACTACCGCAACGACAGCATCGGAGACCCGTGGCCTGACACGGTGTTCCCGGCGGACACATCGCAGAACGTGGTGATGGTCAACCCCAGCGGGAGGGTGGATGCGCCCGTCAACGCGCCACGCTTCGTGGGCGTCTGTCGTGCGGCAGACGGTTGGCACCTCTACCAGGGCACGACGCTGGCATCGATGCAGCTCATCGACGGCTTCGAAGGCTTCGACTACCTCGACGGTGACCGGTCCGTGAGAGTGGGACCTACCGCTCACAACTACCAGAATCAGTCGCCCTTCGAAGCTCGGGTTCACCAGGCTCACGTCGTGGTCGACGGAACCCTGGGAAGCTCGTCGAGCTGCCGCACTGCGTTCGGCATGATCGGTTCTAAGCCCTGACGCGAGACAGGAGTTCCGCTAGATGGGCGCAAGATGTCTGGCCGCCCTTTCTTCATGCTCGGGGGTATCTTTCTCTGCGGCGTGGCGTGCTCGTCGGATGATGGGCCCACAGAGGTGGCCCCCACCGCCGAGCCCACGGCGACCGCGACCCCCACGTCGACCGTGACCGCGGCGCCCTCGGCGACGGCGCCGCCGGTGGCCTACGAGAACGAGAAGCTTCCCCACGCCGAGTTCGTGGCCAAGACGCTCGAGGAGCAGCGCGAGGCCATGATCCGGCGCATGCGCAAGCTCGGGGTCTTCAAGGGCAACCAGGAGAAGGCGTTCCGCGAAGTGCTCGAGTCGGGCAAGTGGATCGGGCAGGGCAATCCGGGTGCGGTCGAGCATCCTCTGACCCGCAAGGAGTGCCTCGAGCGACGGGCCAAAGCGGGGGCGAAGGAGGTCGTAGCCGAGGTCTGCGGCTCGCCTTACATGGCTCCCGTCTACGACCCGGAGACGCAGAAGCCCGAGGACGCGAAGGTCTGCATCGACCGCTACGAGTTTCCCAACCTCCCCTGCGACTACCCGGTGACCTGGGTCACCACCAAGCAGGCCCAGAAGATCTGCCAGTCCCTCGGGAAGCGACTCTGCGACGCCCACGAGTGGGAGGGCGCCTGTGCAGGAAAGCTCCTGCCACCCGAGGCCGAGTACAGATTCGGGGGCGAGCGACAGTCGATGCGCTGGCTTCACAACAAGGACCGCGAGGTCGTCTGGGCCTACGGCAAGGAGAAGGACCACGGCAAGTGCGCCACCGGGAGCCACCGGTCCGGGAAGGGAGGCTGCGATCCCATCAAGTGGAGCAGCTGCGGTTCGAACACCTACCCCGCCGGCTCGTTCCCTGAGTGCAGGAGCGCTTTCGGCGTGTACGACCAGCACGGCAACGCGGCCGAGCACATGCTCCTGCCCATGAAGGAGGAGAAGCTCGGGGCGCGGGGCGGGCAGGGCGTGCCCGAGATGAAGGGCAGCTGGTTCATCTGGTCGAGCAAGGAGGCCCACGAGGACGACTGTCGCTGGCGGGCGCCGGCCTGGCACGACAACGAGGGGATGAACCACAAGAACTATCACCTGTCGTTTCGCTGCTGCAAAGACGTGGGCGGCTGAGCTCAGGGGGGTGAGAGCGCCCAGCGCGGTGCTATGCGTGTCTCATGTCGTCTCCTCGTCCACAGCGGCTCGTCTTCTTCACCGGCGCCGGCATGTCGGCCGAGAGCGGGGTGCCCACCTTTCGGGGCAAGGGCGGGATCTGGAAGGAGTACGACTACGAGCGCTACGCCTGCCAGCCCGCTTTCGAAACCAACCCCGAAGCGGTGTGGGAGTTTCACAACTACCGTCGCCAGCTCGTGAGCGCCTGCGCGCCCCACGATGGCCACCGGGTGATCCGCGCGGCGGAGCAGCAGCTCGAGCACGTCACGGTCGTGACCCAGAACATCGATGGGATGCACCAGCTCGCCGGCAGCGAAGCGGTGCTCGAGCTCCACGGGAGCCTCTGGCGATTGCGCTGCGAAGCTTGCGGCGCGACCCACGAGGGTCGTGAGTCACCGTTGTCGTCGTTGACCTGCGACTGCGGCGCGTACTGGCGACCGGCCATCGTGTGGTTCGGCGACGCCCTCGACACGGCGACCATCCAAGCCTCCGCCGAGGCCATCGGCCAGTGCGACTGCCTCGTCTCCATCGGAACCTCGGCCGTGGTCTATCCGGCCGCTCAGCTGCCCCTCCTGGCCGAGCGAAATGGCGCGCGGCTCATCGAGATCAACCCGGAGCCGACCCCGATGTCCGACGCCTACCACGAGCACATGCGGGGCCCAGCGAGCGAGATGCTCGCCCAGCTCGCGGCGCGCTGGGACATCGAGCTCTAGATGAGCAGGCCGCGGCCGCGAATCGAGACTGCGGTTCGAACGCGATCACCTTCTCCAAGTGGTCCCGCGCGCGGGAGGGCTGTGCGCTCTCGAGCCAGTGATAGGCGGCAACGTTGCAGCCGCGGCGCTGCGTACAGGTTCACGCGAAGCCGTGCCAGACCGCGTCGTAGTCGTCTTGACGCGAGCCGCATCGAAACGCCGACACGGGGACGCGGAAGGGACGACACGTCTCGAACATGAACGCGAGGGTGCCATCGATTTTCTTCGGCTCCATCGGCTCGGCGACGGCCTTCTCGTAGGTGGCGCGGTCGGGGCCGTGTGCGCTCATGCAGTTGTGGAGCGACACGCCGCCGGGAAGGAAGCCGGTGGCTTTGGCGTCGTACGCGCCGTGGATGAGCCCCATGAGCTCGCTCATCACGTTGCGGTGGAACCACGGGGGCCGGAATGTGTGCTCCGCCACCATCCACCGTGGGGGAAAGATCACGAAGTCGCAGTTGGCGGTGCCGATGCGGTGGCTCGGCGAGGTGAGCACCGTGAAGATCGACGGGTCGGGGTGGTCGAACGAGACGGTGTTGATGGTGTTGAAGCGGGCGAGCTCGTAGCGATAGGGCACCAGGTTTCCGCGCCACGCCACCACGTCGAAGGGCGAACGCGGGAGATCGGTCGCGTAGAAACAACCGCCGAGCTTCTGAATCAGCCGGGTGGGCGTCGCAGCCTCCTCGTAGGCGGCTCGGGGCGAGAGAAAGTCGTGAGGATTGGCGAGCCCATTGGCACCGATGGGCCCGAGCTCGGGTAGCACGAACGACGCGCCGTAGTTCTCGCAGACGTAGCCGGTCGCCGCGCCGAGCACCTCGATGCGCATCCGCATGCCGCGGGGCACGTGACCGATCCAGCCCGATGGAACCTCCATCACCCCCAACTCGGTGACGAGGCGAAGCGTGCCCGCCTGCGGCACGAAGAGCATGTCGGCGTCGGCGTTGAAGAAGGCGTCGCCCATCGACGTGTTGAACGCGTAGCGATGCACACTTAGGCCCAGCTGGGCGTCGGGGGACCCGTTGCCGGCCATGGTCGATACCCCTGCGAAGAAGTCGACCTCGCCTGCGGGGGCGGGGAGGGGGTTCCAGCGGAGCCGATTCGCCGCGGGCGGCTCGGAGAAGGGGCCGGTCGACCACCCGGGCGCCAGATCGTCGAGGCGACGGAACGCGGGGTGCGCCGCCGAGGGCCGCAGACGGTACATCCACGTCTTGCGGTTCTCGGCGCGCGGGGCGGTGAAGGCCGAACCCGACAGCTGCTCGGCGTAGAGGCCGAAGGGGACCTCCTGGGGCGAGTTCTGGTGAGGGGGAAGGGCCCCCGCCCGTGCTTCCGAGGCGAAGGCGTTGCCCAGGCCCGACAGCTCTGCCGCGTCCGTCATCGCGGCGGTCCTATCACGCGATGCCGCGTCGGTCGACGTGCCCCGCCCAGGCTCCCGCCGCAGTCGTCATGCACTAGGGTTTGGCCATGGCAACCGAGGTGGCGCTGCATCCCATCGAGGCCTCCCCCCTCCAGGCGCGTCGCGAGCGCGTCTTTCTCCTTCTCGCGGGGACCTTCATCGGCGCGATGGCGATGCTCAACATCATCGGCATCACCCGCTTCATCCGGGTGGGCCCGCTGGCCCTTGCCGTGGGGGTCTTGCCCTATCCGCTCACCTTCCTCTGCACCGACCTCATCAGCGAGCTCTACGGGCGCAAGCGCGCATCCGCCGTGGTGTGGGTGGGCCTGGCCGTCAACCTGCTCATCATCGGTACGCTCTGGCTCGGCCAGGCGCTCCCCGGGGTGCCGGCGGAGCAGCAGCCGCCGTGGCAGGTCTTGCCCTTGGCGGAGCCGGTGTTTCTGCCCGACGGCACCCAGGTGCAAGGCTCGGGCGAGCTCTTCGGGCTCATCTATGCCTGCACGGCCGGCGCCGTGCTCGCTTCGATGGTCGCCTACCTCGCGGCCCAGTTCGTCGACGTCTACATGTTCCACTTCTGGAAGCGGCTCACCAAAGGTAAGCACCTCTGGCTACGCAACAACGGCAGCACCATGGTGAGCCAGCTCGTCGACTCGCTGGTGGTCGTTGGGCTCACCTTCGGCGCCGCCTTTCTCCGCGGCGAACAAACCGCGGGGAGCATGGCGCTGCTCGTGCGCGACAACTACGCCTTCAAGTTCGTCGCGGCCCTGCTCGACACCCTCCCCTTCTATCTCCTGGTGCGGTACCTCAGCCGCTACTTGGAGATCGATCCTTTGGCGGAAGAAAAGATGCCCTCGGGTGAGGCATGAGCGCCTTTCTACACCTGCGTGACCCCGACAATCCCGAGAACGCCAACGCGGGCAACGGGGGCGACCTCGTCAAACACACGGCGCTGCTCACGATGACGCAGCACCTCGTTCGCCAGCCTCGTTGGCGCGACGCGCTTCGGATCCGCGAATGCCATGCGGGGCGCGGGGTGTACCTGGTCGGTGACGGGGACCCGCGGCGCGCGTCGATGAAGACCTTGCTCGAGAGCGCGTTGTTGCTCGGCGAGGCGCAGCGCGCGGCGTTGACGAGGGTCGGCGCCTTCGAGACCGAGGGGGCCTATGCGGGATCCAGTCTGCTGCTCGACGAGGCCGCACCTCACGCGGCCCTACACGAGGCCTACGAGTGGGATCCGAAGACCCGCGCCATCCTGCGCGGCGTGGCTCGGGCCACGGGTCGCTCGACGTGGAGCATCGTGGGGGGCGACGAGCAGCGGGTCGACGGCGAGAGCCTCATCGCGCGACAGGTCGGTCAGTGGGACGACCGAGACCTGGTGGTGCTCGATCCTTTCGGCCTCTGGCGTCATGCGAAACACGCCTTTCGGCGTGCGCGCTACCGCCGACTCATCGAGCGATGGGCCGGCATGCGGTCGCGGCCGAACTTGTTCGTCTTCTTCACCTGGGGCCAGGACGCCCGCGGTGAAGCGCGCGACCTGGCTCACGATCGCGCCCTCTTCCGCCGCGTATGGGGACCGGTGGATTCCATGCACCCCGCTCCGTATGGCCCGGCCGTGGTGGATGGCTACCGGAGCCTGCGCGCGCTCGCCGCGCCCCTTCTGCGGTTGCGGTGGAATTGGGACCTGCGTTGCGTGGTTTGGTTGGCCGTGTCCGAGGCGCAGCTCGAGCCGCTCCGCCGTGCGCTCGAGCTCGAGCTCGACGCTCTCTTCGGGAGCCTGGCCCCTTCAGACGCGTGGGCCGAGCTGTCGATGGTCTACGGCCCGAGGTAGCCTGCTGGGAGCGTGTACTGTATATTTGTTCAGTATGCGATGGGTCTGCTGTCTCGACCTCGACACCTTCTTCGTGTCGGTGGAGCGTTTGCTCGACCCTTCACTCGAGGGGCAACCGGTCATCGTGGGTGGTCGGCGCGGGGGACCGGGGGTCGTCACCGCGTGCAGCTACGAGGTGCGCGCCCATGGCGTGCGCTCGGGCATGAGCATGCGCGAGGCGAGCCAGCTCGCCCCGGTCGAGACCGTCTTCCTGTCGGGTCGCCACGGCATCTACGCACCCTACGCCCAGAAGGTTCGTGCGGTGCTCGAGCGCTACACGCCGGTGGTGCAGGCGGCGAGCATCGACGAGTTCTACCTCGACTTCACGGGCACCGAGCGACTGTACCGTCGGCCGGGTGACCACGACGGAGCCGCGACCATCGAGCGCACCATCCGCCACATGCGCGAGACCATCTTCGACGAGGTCGGCCTTCCCGCGAGCGCGGGCGTCGGCGGCTCGCGGATCGTGGCCAAGATCGCGAGCGGTCGCGCCAAGCCCGCTGGCGTGCACTTGGTACGCCACGGCGCAGAGGGCGCGTTCCTACGGCCGCTCCCCGTGCGCAAGTTCCCCGGGATTGGGCCTCGTGCCGAAGCGCAGATGCAGGCCGAAGGGCTCTTCACGCTGCACGAGCTCGTGGCCGAGTCGACACCGCTCGCGCGTGAGCGGTTCGCGCGCACCATCGCCGTGGTCGAACGCGAGATGCACGGACAGGGCTCGGCGCGCTTTGGTCGCGAAAGACCCGCCTTTCGCGAGCACGACCCTGTGGGACAACGCGTCGGGAGCATCTCCAACGAGCGGACCTTCTTCGCGGCGCTCGATGACGAGCAGCGCGTGCTCGACCAGCTGCTCGGCCTCACCGAGCGGGTTTGTTGGCGTGCGCGCAAGCGCGGGCTCCGCGCCCGTACCGTGTCTCTCAAGTTGCGCACGACAGACTTCCACACCGTACAGCGTTCGAGCACCGGACCTGCGACCGCCGAGGAGAAGGAGATGCTTGCGCGCGTGCAGTCCCTGTATCGCAAGGTGCGTGCTCGCGCGGCGGGCTTGCCGGTGCGTCTGGTCGGGATCGCGCTGTCGAACCTGGTCGACGATGGTGGACAGCTCTTCTTACCGTTCACGCAAACCAAGCGGGTGGCGGCGGCAGTCGACGCCATTCGTGGCAAGTGCGGCTACGACGCGGTCCGACTCGGTGCCGTGGCCAAGAAGGACGTGACGCGCGCCTTCGAGTAGGCCCTCCAGCCCTCGGGTCACTTCTTGTTGCCCGACGGCGACGGGCGAGGCTCGGTGACCTCTACGAAGCGGGCGAGGGCGTGCAGCTTCAGACCATGGGTGCCTCTCTCTTCGGGGTCTTGTCTCGCGTGCACGGTCACCACCGCACGTACCGGGAGCTCGGGCATGAGGGGGAGGGTGCTCATGGCTTCCTTGGGAACGTAGGCGACCCAGGGAGCCACGCTCGAATCGAGGTGCAGCCGCGCCACGAGATGATCGCCGCCGAGGATGTTCAGCTCTGCGTGTTTCCGGTGGCGCATGAGGGTGTCGCGGGTCTGGCTCTGAAGCTCGGCCCGGGCCATGCCGGCCGCGACAGCCTTCGTGATGAGCTCATGGGTGGCGGTGCGGAGCATGGCGAGGGGGGTGAGGGGATCCTCGGCCAAGCCTTCGGTCGACTCCATGGTGCGCCGTAGCTCGGGGTGATGGGGCGCGACCCGGCGGAGCGCAGCGCGTGTCGCCTTGAGCTCTTCTGCCGGGTCGAGGTCGAAGGTGAGCGTGCCTTCCACCACCCGTGCCGGCGGCTCGGTGGCCCCGGCCGACACCGCGGCGCAGATGTCGTCATGACCCGCGAGGCGGGACTGCTTCAGCCAGTGGGCCCCCTTTCGGGGCTCCACTGCGCGGGCGCCCGTTCGAGGGAGGTGCTTCTCCTGTTCGCGGTTCCAGCGGCGCGCGCGCTGGATCGCGGCCTCGTCGGGTCCTCCCCAGATGAGCTCGAGATGCTGCACCGTCGCAGGCTCCACCTCTGGGGCCGAAGGCTCGGGCTCCGGGGCCGAAGGCAGAACCGACCGGCGTGGGGGAGGAGGTGGACCGTCGGCGATGGGGTTGGGCGGACGCACCGGAGGCGCCTCCGACGGTCGCCAAGCTTCGGCCCGATGCTGTGGAGGTCGCGGTGGCGGTGGTGATCGACGAGCCCGAGGAGGGGTCGGCGGAGGCACACCGCGCGACGGGTACCAAGAATCCATCGTCTGCCCGGGAGAGGGCTCGGGCGGCGGTTGGCTCGGTCGTGATGGTTCCGCCGTATCCGGCGCTCGAAAGGGGAGCGGGAGCTTGAGCCCCTCGGCGGGCAGGCTCGCGGTATCGGCCCGCCGGCGCCGCCGCGGGTCGATGTCGTCGAGCCGGGTCGTCTCCTCCCACTCGTCGCTGTCGCTCATCGCTCCACCCGAGGACATCACACCCGTCTCTGATCGCGAAGGCTCGTCCCAACCAGGAATGAAACTTCGTGCCCTCACACTACAAGGTCGCGGACCGCAACGGACATGCGCAGCATTCTGTCGTCTTCATCGAAAGTAAGTGGGACAATGTGCGACAGTGGTCTACCTCGGCGAGGCCGGTGGCCCCGCGCGCATGGCCGTCGAGGCGCTGCGCGCGGGGTAGGGAATGGGCTCAGGCGATGCCGCAGCGCTCGCCGAGGGCTTGCACGATGGCGCCCGACTCGTAGTGGACCTCGCCATCGACGAGCAGGGCCGGCGCTTGGTGCGACCCACCGAGGTTCTCGAGCTCGGCCTTGGCGTCTGCATCCTCGCTCACGTTCTTGAGCGCGAGGTCGTCGAGGTGCAGGTTGGCGCGGGCCGCCTGGGCCCAACGGCTGAAGATGCAGTTGGATTTGACGAAGAGGACCGAGCCCGCGGGAAGCCCTTCGGGTTTGGCGACGTCTTTCGTCTCGCCCTCGTACTCGGCGTCGAGCTTCTTCGCCATGGCGAGCAGCTCATTCATGTCTCGTTTGCCCCCGGGACCCACCGACGAGATGTGGCGGATGGTGCCTCCGGCATCGATGAGCACAGTGGCCCGATCGGTGATGCCCGCGTCGGCGAGGTAGAGGCCGAAGCTCTCGGCGACCTTGCCCTTGGGGTGGAAGTCACTCAACAGCGGGAACGAGACCCCACCCATGCTGTCTCCCCACGCGGCATGACAGAAGTGACTGTCGATGCTGGCGCCGAGAACCTGGGTGTGCGCTTCGTGAAACTGACCGACCAGCGCATCCAGCGCCGGGATCTCACCGCTTCACGTAGGTGTGAAATCGAGGGGGTAGAAGACGAGCAGGACGTGCTGCGCGTCGCGGTACTTGGAGAGGCTGATCTTCCTCTGGAACTGGTCTCCCAACTCGAAGTCGGGAGCAGTCGTGCCTTCTTTCAACATCCCCCCATATTGCACACCGGGCGAGGGACGTGCCAGCGTCGACCGCGGTCCTTCCGCTACATCTGGTCGCGGGGGAGCAGGGCTTCGAAGCGGCCCTTGTCTTGCGCCTTCTGGTAGGCGTCCCGGGGCAGAATTCGCTGCTGCTCGACCAGCGCCATGAGCGCGTCGTCCATCATCTGCATGCCCATCTCACGGTTGTTCTGGATGAGCGAGCGGAGCAGGCCGGTCTTCTCCTCGCGGATGAGGTTGGGCAGGCCCGTGGTGCGGAGCAGGATCTCGTGGGCCGCCACGCGCCCCTTGCCATCGAAGGTGGGGAGCAGGAGCTGTGCGACCACCCCGGCCAGCGCTTGGGAGAGGCTCACGCGGGCCTGGGTTTGCTCTTCGGCGGGGAAGGCGTCGATGAGGCGGTCGATGGTCTTGACCGCGCTGTTGGTGTGCAGCGTTCCGAAGACCAGCATGCCCATCTCGGCCGCAGTGACCGCGAGGGCGATCGTCTCGTGGTCCCGCATCTCGCCCACGAGGATGACGTCGGGGTTCTGGCGGATGGCCGCCCTCAGGGCCGAAGAGAAGCTCTTGGTGTGCTCGCCGACCTCACGCTGGCTGAAGAGCGCGCGCTTGGGCGGATGCACGAACTCGATGGGGTCTTCGATGGTGACGATGTGCTTCTCGTAGGAGCTGTTGATCTTGTCGATGATGGCGGCGAGCGTGGTGCTCTTGCCGCTGCCCGTGGGGCCGGTCACCAGCACGAGCCCCGCGTTCATGTGGACGAACCGCTCCACCGCGGCCGGCACCCCGAGCTCCTCGAAGGTGCGGATCTTCTCCGGGATGATCCGGAGCACCGCCGCCACCCCGTTCTCCTGGCAGAAGTAGTTCACCCGGAACCGAGCCACGCCCGGAAGGCCGTAGGCGAAATCGGTGTCGAGCGTGTGCTCGAAGGACGCCCACTGCATCGGGCTCGCGAGCTCTTGCATCATGGCGCTGAGCTCGGCCTCTGACAGGGGTTTGCGACCTTCCACCGGCTGCAACGAGCCGCTGAGGCGAACGCGTGGCTCGAGCCCGGCGGCGAGGTGTAGGTCCGAGCCGCCTCGCTCGTGCATGTATCTCAGAAGCGCGTCGATCTCTGCCATCAGCCCAACCTCAACCCAGCGCCCGCGTGTCTTCGGAGTTGGCGGCGGCCACCTCCCGGGAGATCCGGCCCGCCCGGAAGAGCTCGGCCACGGCCGTGTCCATCAGTTGCATGCCCTGGGCTTTGCCGGTCTGCAGGGAGGAGCGGATCTGGAAGGTGCGATTCTCGCGAATCATCGAACCGATGGCCTTGGTCACGTAGAGGATCTCCAGGGCCGGCACGACGCCTTGCCCATCGGAGGTGGGCAGCAGCCGCTGCGAGATCACCGCCCGGAGCGATTCGCTCATCATCGCCCGCACCTGAGACTGCTGGCTCGGAGGATAGGCCCCCACGATTCGATTGACGGTTCCGATGGCAGAGCCGGTGTGCAAGGTGGCCAGGACCAAGTGTCCCGTCTCGGCCGCGGATAGCGCGAGTGAGATCGTCTCGAGGTCGCGCAGCTCACCGATGCAAATCACGTCCGGGTCTTCGCGCAAAGCGCCGCGCAGGGCGGCGGCGAACGACGTCGTATGCCGGCCCACTTGGCGCTGATTGACGATGCAACGCTGAGAGCGGTGGATGTACTCGATGGGATCCTCGATGGTGAGGATGTGATCCCGCCGCTCTTCGTTGAGGATGTGTACGAGCGCGGCCAGGGTGCTGGTCTTGCCGCAACCGGCGGGACCGGTGAGCAGGATGAGGCCCTGGCTGTAGTTCGTGAGCTTGGCGAGGCTCGTCGGCAGCCCCAGCTGGGAGAGGGTCGGCACCTGCGCTGGCACGTGGTGAAAGACGCCACAGTAGCCACGAAGCTGCCGATAGACGTTGGCGCGGAACCGGCCGACCCCCGCCACCGCGTAGGCGAGGTCGACCTGTCCGTCTTCGTCGAGCCGCTGGAGCTGCCAAGGGTTGAGCATGGCGCGCAGCACCTGCTCGGTGGCTTCGGGGGCCAGGGGCGCGTCGGTGAGCGGTACCAGTCGCCCGAACTGGCGCATCTTCACCACCTGCCCCGGCGACACGTGAACGTCGCTTGCGTGGGCGTCGGCCGCGTGGGCGAGAATGGTGTGCAGGTTCTGAACGTTGGGCGGGGGCTCGGTCGGCTTGCCGAGGGGCCGAGGCTCCAACGAGGACGCTGGCGGCGGCTCGGAGAAATCGTCGCTGCTTCGTGGCGGCTCGGTGGTCCGCGCCCGGACGAAGCGTGGTTGGTCCGGTTCGGTCGTCGCGCGACGTGGCGGCTCAGACGGCGGGACCTCGCTGTCCGGCATCGTCTCCCGGTCCTTGACCTCGTCGTCGTCGAAGGTGTGCTCGTCGACGATGTCGGTCTCGGTCACGCGGGGACGCGACGGGGCGGTGGGCCGCTCCGACCGAGGAGAGGGCCGCGTGCGAGACCGCTCTTCGGGGGGCGTTTGATTTTTTGCCGCAAGCCCGTCGGGGGCCGTACGTGCTTCGCGCCTCGCCGCCTTCTCGGGGCTCGTTTTGGCGCGCCGACCCTCGAAGCCGCCGGGGCGGGTGCGCGCGAAGGTGGGCTTCTTCGTCGACGACGGTTCCTCGGGCGCGAGCGCGGGGCGCGAGGCGCGCGGCTCTTCGTCCTCGAGGACGGGCGGGGGGCTCGAGGGACGGGCCGCCACCGGCGCCGAAGGGGTGTTGCGGTCCACCTGCCTGGCCGGAATGGCCGGGTCTTCCGGCGGGGTCATGAAGACCCAATCCCTCGGCGTGGGGACGCGCTTGCGCTCCCTCGGGCGCTGCCGCTTCTCTTGGTCTCGCTTCTTCCTCTCGAGGTTGGCTTTGTGACGCTGCTGGAGGGCGAGGATCTTGCCGAGCCCGAACTCGTCGATGAAGCCCTTCTCGAGCATGATCACCCCGAGCTTCTTCCCGGCACGGCCGCGCTCGCGCGTAACCTCCGCTAGCTGCTCCAGGGTGATGAAGTTGTGCCGTACGGCGATCCGCCCGAGTAGCGCGGCTTCCTCGTCCGACTCCATCCGCGCATCATTCCATCGACTTGGGGCGGCTACCAGGTCGTAGATGGGTCGCGCGTCGTATGGGATGTCATTCGTTCGACTCCCGGGGTACACTTCCCCACATCGAACCCCGTCTTCGAGTCGCCCATGAGCACCGCCCTCCGCGTTCTCTCCCAGCTCACGCGTGAGCTGCAGCACGCGCTGCCTTTCAGCGAGTTGCTCCAGATCATCGTCGAGCGGGCGACGGCGATGCTCGGGGTCGACCGAGCGGGCATTCGGCTGCTCGATCCGAGCGGGACGAAGCTGCTCGCAGTGTGCCGCGCGGGCAGCCCGATGCACCTCAACCCCAACGAGACCTTCCTCATCGGGGAGGGGCTGCTCGGTTGGATCGTCGAGCACGGGGAGTCGCTCCGAACCGGCGACGCCGAAGCCGACCCCCGCTTCGTGCCGCGCGAATCCCTTCGCGACCACCTCAATTCGTTTCTCGGCGTCCCCCTGATCGCGGGCGACACCATGCTCGGGGTTCTCAGCGCCTCCACCCCACGAACGAATTACTTCACCGACGAGCACGAAGAGCAGCTCACGCTGCTGGCGGGGATCGCAGCCCCCCACATCGAGATCGCGCGCCGTGACTTCGTGGTCCGCGACCCGCTCACGGGCCTGTTCAACCACGCCCACTTCCACGAGATGCTCGAGCGCGAGATCGAGCGCAGCGTCGCCTACGGGCTGCCGTTCTCGTTGGTGCTGGTCGACGTCGACGACTTTCAGGCGATCAACGATCTGCACGGCCACCACAAGGGCGACGCCTTGCTCAAGTGCATCGCGGAGGTGTTGGTCGGTCGACGGGCTCCCGAGGGGGGAACCTTCCGACTGCGAGCCCAGGACGCTGTGGCTCGGTACGGCGGCGACGAGTTCGCGCTCATTCTTCCGCACACGCCGAAGTCGGGGGGCGTGGCCAAGGGGGACCAGTTGCGTGGCTACCTCCAGCACTACGACTTCTCGCAGTCTGGACTTCCGTCCCCTCGGGTGAGCGTGGGGGTCGCCGCCGTGCCCGACGACGCGCATGATCGCTCCAGCCTCATCGCGGCTGCCGAGCACGCGGTGCGGGCCGCCAAGCGCTCGGGGCGCAACACCACCGTCGCCTACAGCCGTGCGCTCGCCGTGGCGAGCGCGCTCGAGAGCTCGATGGCGGTCGACATCGACAAGTTCATCGCCCTCGAAGCCACCATCGAACGCTGCGCATTCGACTACGTCTACCAGCCCATCGTCGATTCGAGCACGCACGCCATCGTGGCCTACGAAGCACTCTGCCGACCCACGCACGAGGCCTTCAAGGGCCCAGCCGCTCTCTTCGAAACCGCCCAGCACGCGGGACGTGTGGCCGAGCTGGGTCGGGCCACACGCAAGGTGAGCACGGCACCCCTCGACGAGATGCCTGGCCGCGCCATGCTCTTCCTGAACCTGCACCCGCGCGAGCTCGACACGTCGCTGATGGAGGAGCCTGGTCTCGCCGAGCATGCCGACCGGCTCGTGTTCGAGATCACCGAGACCGCCGCCATCGAGGACTACGATCGGGTGCGCCGCGTCATCAAGGTGCTGCGGGAGCGAGGATGCCGAATCGCCCTCGACGATCTCGGCGCGGGCTACGCGGGGCTCAACTCACTCGCCCAGCTTCAGCCCGACTTCGTCAAGCTCGACATGGCGCTCATCCGCCGCATCCACACCAAGAGCAGCACCCGGCGCCTGGTGAAACACATCCTCGAATTCTGCTCGGGCGAGAAGATCCCCGTCATCTCCGAAGGCGTCGAGACCGAGGCGGAGCACGACATGGTACGTGAGATCGGCTGCCCGATGATGCAGGGCGACTACCTGGCCTCCCCGGGGCCGGCCTTCGTGCCCCTCGACCTCGGTGACATGCCGCGCGGCCCGCGCGCTGCCAAAGCGAGCCCTTGAGCACGCTCGACACGCTCGATTCCGGACGGGCTGTCGAAGCGCTAGCACGCTGGCTCTTCGCTGGACCCTTCGCGTCGGAAGGCGTCGTTCACCCCACGGCCTGTGTGGCGCGCCCCGATGGTTACCGGGCGCTTCGCATCGAAGAGGGAACGCCACAGAGTGGTCACGACACCTTCGCCCTTCACCTGCAGCGAGCGCGAGCCGACGCCATCGTGTCGACGGGGGCCATCCTCCGGGCGGAACCCGACGTCGACTACGCATTGCAAGCGAGCCCCTTCGGCACGGGGCTCGCGGCCTACCGCGCCGCCCTCGGCAAGCCGAACCCGCCGCGGGTGGTGATCTTGTCACGCAAGGGCGACCTCCCGCTTGGGCACCGCGCGCTGGCATGTGAATCCGTAGAGCTCTGGTCGCCATCACCCCTTCCCGGCGTGAGGCATCGGCCTTTCATGGGCGAACCCCTCGACGCCATCGAGGCGCTGCGCAACGAGGTGGGGCTCGTGGTGGTCGAGGCAGGACCATCCGTGACGCGCGGGTTGCACGCGGCGGACGTCATCGACGCGCTCTACCTCACGACATTCGAGGGAGACGTCGCCGAAGAGCACCTCGCCGGAGCATCCTTCGACGACGAGGGGCTGCGATCTCGACTTCCTGTCGCCGACCCGAGCCGACGGGTTGAGGAACCCAGTGGCCCATGGCGTTTTCGTCGCCATCGCCGCTGACGTGATACGCGGGAGGCGCTCAGTTCTTGACCAGACGCAGCTTCACGGCGCTGGGATCGAAGTCGTCATCGCCACTGTCCTCGTCCTCGTCCCCGTCCTCGGCCCCTGATTGGCACCGCGGACACTCAGGGGTCTCCCAATCCACAGGCAGGTCGTCGTCGCCGCATAGATAGCGGCACGTGTTGCCGTGAGGGCAATCATGGGCGGCGACGTTGGCTTTCACCGCCGCCCCGCAAAGCTTGCAGGTGCGCATCCGCGCCATGGCGTTGATCTCGTGTGGCTAGGATGAACGACGCCGCGACTTCTTCGCGGCCTTCTTCTTCGGTGCGGCCTTCTTCTTCGGCACGGCCTTCTTCTTCGGCGCGGCCTTCTTCTTCGGTGCGGCCTTCTTCTTCGGCGCGGCCTTCTTCTTCGGCGCGGCCTTCTTCTTCGGTGCGGCCTTCTTCTTCGGTGCGGCCTTCTTCTTCGGTGCAGGCAGCGCGACCTCTTCTCGCGGGGGCGCTTCGGGGACGTCGGTGGAAACCGGATAGCGGGCTGCGAGCGCGTGGTACATCGCGCGCAGGCCCATGGCTTCGCCGCCCGGCGGGCGGCCCGGCCGGCGATCCAGGTTGTAGGCCATCACGTCGATGTGCACCCATGGGCGCGTCACGAAGCGCTGCAGGAAGAGCGCTGCCGTGATGGCGCCGCCGTAGCGCGTGTTGGCGGTGTTGCTGATGTCGGCCACCTTGCTCTCGAGGTGGCGCCGGTAGCGCTTCACGAGCGGCATGCGCCAGAGCGGGTCGTTGACTTCGTCGCCCGAGGCCAGGAAGGCTTCCGCCCATTCGTTGCGGTTGCTGAACAGGGCCGGGACCTCGGCACCGAGGGCCACGCGCGCGGCGCCGGTGAGGGTGGCGAAGTCGATGATGAGCTCGGGGCTCTCCCGGTCGGCTTCTGCGAGGGCGTCGCACAGGATGAGTCGGCCCTCGGCGTCGGTGTTGCCGACCTCGACCGTGATCCCTTTGCGGGTCTGCAGCACGTCGAGCGGGCGGAAGGCGTTGCCCGCGACGTTGTTCTCGACAGCTGGCACCAGCACGCGCAGCCGCAGCCCGAGACCCGCGTCCATGATCGCATGGGCGAGGCCGAGAACGTGGGCGCCGCCGCCCATGTCCTTCTTCATCAGGAGCATGCCATTGGCGGGCTTGAGATCGAGTCCACCGGTATCGAAGCAGACGCCCTTGCCCACGAGGGTGACCTTGGGAGCGTTGGGATCGCCCCAGCGGATGTCGATGAGGCGCGGTGGGTCGTCACATGCGCGTCCCACCGCGTGCACCGCGGGATAATTCTCCACGAGAAGCTGGTCGCCGGTGATCACCTCGATCTGGGCGCCATGACGACCGGCGAGATCACGAGCCGCGTGCTCGAGCTCGGAGGGTCCCATGTCGTCGGCTGGTGTCGTGATGAGATCACGCACCATGGCGATGGCGTCGTAGAGCCGCGCCACTTCATCCCGACGACACTTCGGCGGCCACACGAGCGTCGACTCGATGGGCTTGGCGTGACGTTTGTAACGCGTGAACTGGTAGCAGCCGAGAGCCCACCCGAGCGCCGCCGCGGTCGCGGCGTCACCGTCGAGCTCGTCCTGCAGTGCATACCGGCCGGCCGGGAGGGCGCGGGGAAGGCCGGCGAGGTCCCACGGCATGCCGTCTTTGCACGGGCCGAGGAGAACGACGGCGATCTTCCCGTCGTCGCCCGGGATCGCGAGGTGCCGACCCACGCTGGCTTTGTAGCCGTTGGCACGAACCCACTGACCGACGCGGCGTGGCTGCTTGCGAAGCCAGCGCGGCAAGGTGTCCTTGGTCACGCGGATGATGGGCACCGTCGTCTTGGTGGCGCGCGGGGAAAACCAGTTCTCCAACAGAAGTGTCTCCAGATCAGGACGGCCCGAAACGGGCAAGAGGACGGAGCATGCCAGAAAGTGCCGCGGGGCTCATGTCGCAGCGATGGGGGAACGAGAAAAAGAAGCCCCGCCCCCGAGCGAATCGGAGGCGGGGCGAGGCGTCGGTGAGCGGCGGGTTCCGTCAGCGCCGCATGCGGCTCACGACGTAGCTGTAGATCATGGGTGCTACGGTCCCCACGATGAGGTTGAGCATGCCGATCCCGAAGGCCACTCGGCCCGGCAGCGTGATGGCCGCCACGAAGGAGGCGACGCCGCCAATGGCGAAGGTCCGGGCAGCGAAGCGATGCGTCAGCTTCCAGACCACCTCGTCGCTCAGCGTCCAAGGAAGCCGGATACCGACCAGTCCATTGGGCTCGACGTCGCGCATGAGGTAGCCAAGACCCGCGAAGAGCAGGCCCAGGAGGCCTGTTACCGCACCCATCGAGAGCATGTGCCCGGGGGTGAGGGCGGCGCGGATCATGGCGCCGTGCAGACCGATGAAGAAGCCAGCGCTGAGCACGGCGGTGCCGCCCAAGGCCGTGACCACCTTCTTGGGGAGCTTGGCGTGGCCGAGGTGGAGCAACCCCGCAACGCCGGTGGCGATGACGGGCATCAGGAGCAGACCCAACGCCCGCGGCGCGAAGCCATCCGGTTGACCGGCCGCGTTCCAGTGAACGGGCATCGAGGCCGGCACCGACGACCAGCTCGCCGCGGAGACGGCGAAGCCGAGAGCGGAGATGGCGAGGCTGAGGCGAAGGGTCTTGTTCATGTTGGGCTCCTCGTCGTGACGACGGATGGGGGGCGAGACGGCACGGAGAAGGTCTCCGGGGAGGCACGTCTCGAATGAAAGAAAGGTAACCATGTCCGCCCCTTCGGCAAGACTTTGGAAGGTCGAATTGTGCCGAATTCGGCCTTCTGACGCCGATTGGGGCTAGATCCAGTGTCATTCACTCGAGGGCCTGAGCGCACGGCCTCGGTCTCGGCCTCGACCTCGCACTCGCACTCGCTCTCGGCCTCGAACCTCGAACTCGGCCTCGCTCTCGCTCTCGCTCCTCGCTCCTCGCTCCTCGCTCCTCGAACCTCGAACCTCGAACCTCGAACCTCGAACCTCGCGCGGGCTTCGGCGTGCCCCGCCGGCACCGCTGACCTGGAAGGACACGATGGCTGTCGTTGAGGTGCCGTAGGCGCCCCTGAGAGGGTGGAACGACAGCCATCGTAGCCATCGTGTCGTTGAGAGGCGCCTGTGCCGCCAAGGGGACCCCGACGACGAGAACGCTCACGAGGTCGAGAACGAGAACGCTCACGAGAACGAGAACGCCCACGAGGTCGAGAACGAGAACGCTGACGAGGTCGAGAACGAGAACGCTCACGAGAACGAGAACGCTCACGAGGTCGAGAACGAGAACGCCCACGAGGTCGAGAACGAGAACGCTGACGAGGTCGAGAACGAGAACGCGCCGCCTCCCCCTGCCCGAACGGCATTGGGGCTAGATCTGAAACAGGATGCGTTCGGCTACGGGCTGGCCGGTCGCAGCCTCGATCGCTTCGGCGTAGGCACTTACCTGCCAAGCGTAGCGCGGGGCCAAGGGACCCACGTCCGTCTTGAAGTCGACCACCACCCAAGCGCCTTCTTCGCGGAAGGCGAGGTCTACCACCCCCTCCACGTGCTCTCCCGCACGCACGATGGAGAGGGGGACCTCGCGACGCGCCTCTTCGCTCGCGCAGGCGCGCTGCCAGAGCGGATGCGCGATGGCTGCTCTCGCTGCGCCGATGGCAGCTTCCACCTCATCGGCGGGGTTGCCCAAGACGCGACCGAGCGCTCGCGTCACCGCGGCGAGGCTGGGGTCGTGAGGGTCGACATGTAAGGGCAGCTCGGCGAGCACCGCGTGTACGAGGGTGCCGAACCTCGCCCCGTGCGGTCGCCCCTCGACCCGCTCCGTCGCCACGGCTCGGACCTCGGGTCCGGCGTCCACTTGTCGAGCGGCATAGGCGGTGACCGTACAAGCAGGGTGTCGAGGGACCGACCCGCGCTCGATGGTGGCGGCGCGGCGAGCCCGCCACGCGCCGTAGGCCTCTTGGCCTTCGGCGACGACGTCGGGTCGTGTGTCCCTCAGCAGCTCGGTCTGGCGTAGACCGCCCGCCGCGCGTGCGCCGAGGGACAGCGCGGACGGACCCCACCAGACGACGCCGTGTCGACCCGCGCGAGCGCGGTAGAGGCCTGGGGTGATGATGTCCTCGGGCGCGACCGCCGCGTGCGAGGGACGCTCGGCCACCGTGTCGCTGCCGAGGGGCGGGCAGCCGGGAGGGCGTCGTGGGCGGCTGCCTCTTTCGGGGTACAGGCTGGGGTGAAGGGGCTGGAGCCAACCCGCCACCGGAGCATCCCCGGCTGCCGGGAGGACGAGGAGATCGCGAGCCCGCGTAGCGGCGACGTAGAGCAGGCGAAGGCGCTCCGCATTGTCGTGGTCGAGCACCTCGGATTCGTGGGCGCGCAGCTCTCGGGGAATGCACCCCGCGAGTGGGAACGACCATCGTCGCGCCTCGGGATCGATGTAGCGCGAGGGGCGCGACGTCTGACCCGGCGCCCCGGGGTCGCAGAGGATGACCACGGGGAACTCCAGGCCCTTCGAGCGGTGCACGGTCATGATGCGCACGCCCTCGGCCCCTTCTTCGACCACGGGTGCCTCACCGCTGCGCTGCCGTCGCTCGAGCGCCTCCAGGTGCTCGATGAAGGCGCGGAACGAGGTCGCTTGGCGGTCGAAACGACGCGCCTCTTCCACCATTCGGGTGAGGTTGGCGAGTGCCTGCTCGCCATTGGGCCAGATCGCCACCGCTGCGTGGGCGCGAGCCATCTCCAGGACCTGGGTCAAGGTGTCTGCGATGGGCTGGCGATTGCGTCGACGGTGCCATTGCGCGAGCGCGTCGAGCACGCCGCCGATCTCGTCGTCCTCCGCGCGACCAGGGGCCAAGGGAGACCACGGTCCTACGGTCTCCCGATAGCGCAGAAGCGCCTCGTCGCTGAAGGAGAAAAAGGGGCCGCGGAGCACGGCATAAACCATGAGCCTGTCGTAGGGCCACTCGATGGCCTCGAGCACCGCCCGCATGGCCATCACTTCCTCGCGACCGAAAAGCGAACGACCCCCGACCAACACGTGGGGGACTTGCCGGTCCTCGAGCGCACGTACGTAGGGCCGCGCGATATCGGCGCCGCCCCAGCCCTGCATGCGGGTGAAGAGCAGACACACGTGGCGCGCCGCGAGCGGAACCGACGCCCCGTCGACCTCCACCGTCCAACCGCTCTGCTCGACCATCCAATGCACGAAGGCGCCGACGGCGTCGGGCAGCGACGCGGCCACCGCCGTCTTGGTGACGTAGCCTCGAGCGCCGTAGGGGCGGGGCACCGGGAGGGCGACGACGGATGGCTGTGGGGTCGAGGCGCGAAAGGCTTCGAGCGGAACGTAGGTCGCCTGGCTTCCGTCTTCGGCCCCTTGCATCAAGGGGGCGAAGCTGGCGTTGACCACGGATTGAATGGCCGGTTGGGCTCGGAAGCTCGTGGAGAGGCGTAGCAACTCACCGCCCTGGGCGAGCAGGTCCTTCTTCACGCGCTCGTAGAGGGTCACGTCGGCTCGCCGGAAACGATAGATGGCCTGCTTGGGATCGCCGACCACGAAGAGCTTGCCCGGCGTAGGGCGGTCGTCGCCCGCGAGGGAAAGGACGATGTCTGCCTGGAGGGGATCGGTGTCCTGGAACTCGTCGACGAAGAGGTGGGTGAACCGCGCCTGGAGCTCGTGCCGAACCGTTGCGTCTCGGTGAAGCAGGTTGCGCGTGACGAGGAGCAGGTCGAGAAAGTCGAGCGCCCCCGCCTTGCGCAGCAGGTCGACGTAGGCCGTCACCACGGGTTGAAGCTCCGCGTGTAGGGCGGCGGCTAGGTCGGCTTCAGCCTCTTCCACGAACGACGTCAGGCGTCGGTGCAATGCCGCACGTCGCGCGACGAGAGGCCGTCGCGTTTCGCTGACACGTCCCTCGTGGTTCCAGCCCTTGTCCTCCGAGAGGATGAGTCCGAGCCGCCGCTCGAGGGCGTCGTAGTCGCGGGTACGCTGTCGCTCCTCTTCCAGGATCTCCAGGTGCTCACGGTGGAGCCGGCGTAGGTGTTGCACGAAGCGGTCGCTGCCCGACGCCACGACGCCGGCGGCGCCGAGTTGCTCGATCTCCACCAGAAGCTCGTCGATGAGGGGGTCGCGGTCGAAGTTCACCCGGGGCCACACCCCGTCGAAGTCGCGTCGCTCGATGAGCGAGCGTGCCGCCCACCGCAGGCGACCTCGCGGGCCGTCACTGCTCTGATCCTCCGCCTCGCGCCGGAGGAAGCGGCGCACACCCGGGGGAGGGGACGCGAGCACGGCTTGGAACCAATGGTCGAAGGCGCGATCGAGCAGGCGATCCGCGTCGTTCTCACTCAGGACGGCGAAACCGGGGTCGATGCCGGCCTGAACGGGCCGCTCGCGGAGGAGGTCGGCGCAGAAACTGTGGATGGTGCCCATGCGGGCCGTCTCCATCGCTTCGGCGGCCGCTTCGAAACGTTGCGCATGCAATGGGTCGACGGCCTCCTTGCGCGCGCGGTCCAGCTCGGTGCGGAGGCGCAGCTTCATCTCGCCCGCGGCCATCTCCGTGAAGGTCACCGCTACCACCTGGTCGAGCTGGGCGCGGCCCTCACCGATGACCGCGATGATGCGCGCGATGAGCTCGGTCGTCTTTCCCGTCCCGGCTGCCGCCTCCACCACGAAGGTGGTGTCGAGGTCTTCACGGATCCGGCGACGCGCTTCGGCGTCGACTAGGGTCATGGCAACCTCCTCAGCTCTTCGAGCTGGGGCAGCGGGCGTTTGGCTTTGCGGCGTTGCTCTTCGAGGGGGCCGCAGATCACGCGGTGGTCGCAGTGAACACAAGCGTCCGGCTCGGGGTGCGCGGGGAAGAAGCCTTCGTCGAAAGAGCGCGTGAGCAACCGCACGAAGCTCGCAATGGCCTGCCGTCCCGGCGGGTCGAGAGGAACCACCACCTCTTGAAAGTCTCCGCGGCGGGTACAGTAGTAGAGGCGGCCAGCCGCGACGCGCCCCTCTCCCTCACGCTGCTCGAGCGCCAGGGCGTAGAGCAATGGCTGCAAGACCTTGCCGCCCATGGTGCGAATGCCTCGGCGTGCGTCGTCGAAGCGACCCGTCTTGTGGTCGGTTGCGCGTAGCTGGTGCCCGTCGTCTTCGACCCAATCGATGGCGCCCCGCACGATGAGCCCACCCACGTCGACGGGGTCGGGCTTCGAAGCAGGGTCGAGCTCTCGACCCTCGAGGTCGAGGCCGAAGCCGAGCTCGAAGCGGACGGGGCGGTGACGCTGATCGCCCACCACGTGGCTGAGCCAGGTGCGGAGGTCGGCTCGGATCTGGGCCACGGTGTCCTCGAACACGCGCTCGATGGCGGGGGCGAGGGTGTCGACGTACTCACGCGACGTGTCGGCCAGCACACGTTCGAGACGCTCGAGGCCGAGGTCGAGATCGGCGGGCTCGAGCGGGAGCACGCCCTCGGCATCGAGCTGGCGGAAGAGCCGGCTCTGGACCGAGTGGATGAGCTGCCCGCGATGACGGGCGTCGAGCTGATCGAGGGCTTCAGGGCGTGAACGCGGAAGTAGCCCCGCCACGGCGCGCAAGTAGAAGCGGTAGGGGCAGCGGGCGTAGTGCTCCAGGGTCGTCGGAGAATAGGCCCGTGAGGTCGGGTGGTACTTCTCCGCCAGCCTTCGACGCAGGTCGGCGTCGCGGGTCGCGAACCCGTCCACCTCGCCCCAGGTCTTGAGGCTCCATCGACGCGCACGAAACCGGAGGGCGCGGGCGAGGTGTGCGTTCTCGTGCAGGAGGTAGGTCGCCGCGCTGCGACGCGTCTCGGCGTCGGCAGAGAAGAGGCGGTCGAGGGTCGCCAGATCGTACTCCGCGTCATCGATGGCGACAGCTGGATCGTCCGGCGCAGGCCAGCCCATGCGCGCGGCGGCGCTGCCCTGATCGCGGCGCGGCAGCTCGTCGAAGCGCGGTAGCTGCCCTTCCGCGGCACGGAGCAGCTCGAGGGCGTAGAAGCTGGGCACTCGCGGCCGGGCCTTCTCGTCGTCGAGGCGCGGGTACGACAAGAAGAGCCTGCGTTCGGCCGCGCCGGCGGCGATGCGGAGCAGGCTTCGCTCTTGGGCCACGCGGTCGGCGTTGACCTGTAGGGCTGGATGGAGCGCCGTGCGCGCTCGGTCGAGCAAGAGCGGGTCTTCTCGTACCACGGGCGGGAACACCTTCTCCGCCAGGCCGGGGAGGAAGACGACCTCGAAGGTGTGGCCCCGTGCGCGGTCGGCGCCCGTGACGTAGACACGCCCCGCAGGTCCTCCGGTCGGGCTGGCACGCAGGGTGGTGAGGCGTTCCTCGAGCACGAGCCTCACCTCGTCGAGATCGACAGGGCCGATGGAACCGAGGGGCCGCAGCTCACGCAGCACCGAGAGGGGACCCGCCGGACGGGCGACGGCCGCCTCACAGAGCGGCTCGAGCTGGTCGAGCCAGGTTTCCCAGGTCGCGGTGACGGGGAGGTCGGCGAGGCGTTCGAGCAGGGGCAGCGCGAAGTCCCGCAGGGCCTTCAAGTCGTCGCGTCGGAGGGTGAGTGCATCGCGCTCGATGGGATCCTCGGCGCGCTTCAGGTCTCGCTCCAGGCCATCAGCGAGGCCGTCGAGGCGACGGCGCCAGCGCTCGACATCACGACCGATCACGGCCGCGTCGACGATGAGTCGCTCCCAACGACGGGGCGCCACCACCGTCTCTGCGTCCGCTTCTCGAGGCTCCAGGCGCTCCTCATCGCCGGGGACCGGCACGCCTGCAGGAGGGACCCAGGGTGTATCGGTCGCGCCGGGCCGAGGGACCACACCGAGCGACAGATACTCTGCGAATCGCGACGCGCTCAGCTGTTCTGCCCGGCAGGCGAGCAGCGCGAGCAAGGCCCGCCCCTCGGGGTCGGGGCGCTCGGCGCCCCCGGTGAAGTAGGCAGGGATACCGGCGCGGCGGAAGGCCTCCTGGAGCGGGGCGCGGTAGCTCTCCGGCTCCCGGCAGAGCACACCGATGGCTTCGAGGGCGACACCTTCATCGGCGAGGCGGAGGACCCGACGCGCGATCTCCACCGACTCGCGCGCCTCACCCGGACTCGACGAGAAGTGCAGACCGTCGTCGTTGGTGGTGCTCAGCGTTACGTCGGGCCGAAAGAGGCCCTGATGGATCCGACCGAGCGCACCTCGGTCGACGTCGACCTCGATCTCTTCGGGCTGATGTTCGAGCGCTTGCGCGAGGGAGGCGACGGCGCTTCGATCTCCGCTCGGCGCCACGGCCAGCACCTCGGGGCTGCGGGCGGTGAGGGCACGGATGAGCGCCACCGAGATGGGGTCCGGGGGCGCGACGTCGAGCCACAGGATCGGCTTGCCGCAGAGGGCAGTGTCGGTTTCGAGGGCGCGATGCGCCGCCGCGAAGAGCCGACTTCGGTCGGCCAGGCCGTGCGCAGCGAGGGCCTCGCGGTACGCGTGCGCGAGCCGCTCGAGGGGGGCCGGAGGGGCGATGTCTTCACCGAGGCCGGCAAGCTCGTCGAGGGTGCGCACCAAGGCCCGCGACCACCCGGCGCTGCCGCTCACCTCGCCCCACGTCAAACCGTCTTCGGTGTCGAGCGGGGAGGCGACACTCTGCTCGCGGAGCACGCGTGCACAGATGGCCTGCCGTGCGAGGGCGCTCGCGGGCACCAGGCCGTCGCGCGCGAGGGCCAGCTGCCCGAGGCGCAACGCCAGCAGTTCGAGGGTGAGTCGGTGCCAACCGAAGCGCGCGCCGTCGACGTCGGCGCGACGGCAGAAGGCGTCGACCGCTTCGAGCTCGCTGCCGACCACGAGGACTTCGCGGTCGCGCGGCCACGCGGCGAGCCATCGTCGCGCGTGTTCGAGGCGGTCGGCGGCTGCGTCCGAAGTGTAGAAGGCGCGGGCCAAGGCGATCAGAGGTACAGGATGAGGGAGCGATAGAGCATGGCCGGCTTGTCGGCGCCCACGACGTGGATCTCGGTCTCGACCGTGAGCTGGGTGCCGGTGGGGCCCTTCTTACGCACGTGTACCAGCCGCCGCCGTGCGTGGATCTGGGCCCCGGCGGGCACGGGCGAGATGAAGCGGAGCTTGTCGGCTCCGTAGTTGACGATGGTGTCGAAGCCGACGAGCTCGAAGTCTTCGGCCGTCTCGAGCGTGCCCACCAGGCTCACGATGAGAAAGCCGTGCGCGATGGGTCCCCCGAAGGGGCTCTCACGGCGCGTGCGCTCGGTGTCCTGGTGGATCCACTGCTCGTCCCCGGTGATCTCGCCGAAGCGGTCGATCATCTCCTGCGTGACCGTGAGTGGTGGGCCGAAGTCGGTCCATTCCTCGGTCACCAGCGAGCTCAAGGTCTCGAGATCGTCGAACCTCACCTGTCGCGCGGCCATGGGGCGCATCCTAACCCGAGGCGCTGGCTCTCCGTCGACAAGTCCCGTACAGGACGGCAGGTCATGGCGAGCAAGCAGAAGAAGCGGCGCAAGCCCAAGGCGCGCGCGGCCGCCCCGACACCCCGTGTGCGCAAGCCCCTCCCCGTGTTCCGCGAGGGCCAGCGCTTCGCCTGTCGAGACTGCCCCGCACGCTGCTGTCGCATGCCCTGGGGTGTGGCCATGAAGCAGGATGAGGCCCAGCGCATCGCGTCCGACCCGTGGGTGAAGGAGCGCCTCTCGGACGAAGCCCTCGCAGTGCTCGCGGGGGGCGTGCTGCCCATGACCGAGCGCGACCGTCGCCCGGCATGTGTCTTCCTGGACGAAGACCAGTGGTGCGGGCTTCAGAAGGAGAAGGGCCACGCCTTCATCCCTCGGGCCTGCCAGGTGTTTCCCTTCGGCTTCACCCGCGACGAAAACGACCGGCTGCTCGGGAGCCTCTCGCGGCTCTGCCCTTCGGTACGTGACGACTACGGTGAGCCAGCCGTCGAACAGCTTCACGACAAGCTCGAGCAGCAGGGCTTCGTCCACAACACCAGCACCGCCATGTCGACGCTCACGGGGGTCATCCTGCCTCGGAGCCAATATTTCCCCATCGTGAAGACGTGGGAGTCACGTCTGGAACGGACCGACAACCCCCTCGAGACCCTGGCCCAGCTCTTCGACTGGATGAGCGCCTTCGAGCTCGCGCTGCCCGGGGGCCACGAGAAGGTGAACGACGAGACGGTGCAGAAGGCCATGGCGGCCGCCGACGACGCCGAGCCGACGCCCCTGCGAACGGGAAGCGGGCTCGGCTACCACGGCCGCATGTTCTACGCACACGTGATGGGCCACCTCTGCTACCCGGTGCGGGTGTCGCTCGACCATCGCGTGGGCAAGCCGCCGTGGTTTCACTTCGCGGGGCTGCGCGCCTTCTTGCTGCGCATGATGTGGCTCGCGATGCGGGGCACCGTCGACCTTCTGTTCGTCGATCGCCCCGTGCCCCTGGGGCGGGTGGCTCGGGTGGTGCCACCCGTCGTAGGTGAGCAGGGCCGGACCGTGGCTGCATTCCTCGTAGAGTCGCTCCGTCGCCGACAGCTCTTCTCCCAGCCCCGGCAGCTTCAAGCCGTGCTGCTCGACCTCGCCTTGGCGACGGTGCTCACCTCACGCTTTGCCCGCTGCAGCGCCGCGGCCAAAGGAAAGACGGAGGCTGCGCCCGAGGATGTCGCGGAGGGGTTGGGGATCGCAGAGCTCATGGTGATCAGCCACATCTCCCCCACCCGGGCGAGCACGCTACTGCAGCGATTGCGCTGGGCCATGCTCTCCGAGCCCTTCAGCCTCCGCCGCATGCTCAGCACCGAAGCCACCTGACCCAGGGTTCCGCGAGGCGGGCCGTGACGTATGCTTCGGGGATGGCGGGAGCATCTCGGAGACTCCTCGGCATGCTTTGGGAGGCGCCGCAGACGTTGCTCGGCGCGGCGCTGTTCGGGGTGTGCAGACTGACCGGTCGACTCGAGGCGGTCGAGCGATGGGAGGGCCGATGGGTCAGCCGCGTTCGGGGGATCGGGATCTCGCTCGGCCACTTCGTCTTCTACTTCGAAGAGGGCATCGGTGCTTTCCCTCCGGACCCGTTGATGCGGATGCACGAGCTGGGGCACACGTACCAGTCGCGGCGTCTCGGGCCCCTCTATCTCCTGCTCGTGGGCGTGCCGTCCGCAAGCCGTGCGATCTACGCCTTCACGCACCACAGGCTCACCGGTCGCCGATGGCGGGGCTACTTCGACGGCTACCCTGGGATCGACCCCGAGATGCGTCGGGCGCAGCTCGCTGGCGAGGACCCGTTCGCGTGAACGCTCCCCCTCGTTCTAGGTCCCAGTCGAGCTTTACCCGCGTCGCCATGCTAGGCGAGCACCATGCAGCTTCGCGGTGTTCTGGCTTGGGGGGTCATGGGGTACGTGGGTCTGGTGCTCGGGGGCGGCTGTGCAGCCTCCACCGAACCCGTCGAGGATGATGATGGTTCCGGCGGACGAACGGCCCAAACCACGACCACCAGCGGCGCTGGAGGCGGCATGGGCGGCATCGGAACGGGAGGAGACCCGGGACCCTGCGGCCAGGATTGTTCCGCCATCGATACGCCCCAGTGTCTGAAGTCGGTCTGCAACGATGGCAGTTACGCGGGAGCGGTCGGCGAGTGCGTGGTCGTCAACGACGACGGGGCCGCCTGTGACGACGGTGCCTTCTGCACCGTAGATGACGTCTGCCAAGCGGGCGCGTGCGTAGGTGGGGGGCCCAACGACTGCGGCATGTCCGCCCCCGAGTGCCAAGAGATCGCTTGCGACGAGGCTTCCGATAGCTGCTCGCTCGAGCCGATTGGCAATGGCGACCCGTGCACCAGCACCGACCTCTGCCTCACGGGCACGACCTGCAACAACGGCGTCTGTGGGGGCGGTACGCCGAAGGACTGCTTCCTCGCACCCGTACCCAACGAGTGCCACGTCTCCGTGTGCAACCCGAACAACGGGATGTGCGAACCCGAGCCCGGCAACGACGGCGCCACCTGTGTGGACCAGAACGACCTGTGCTCGGTGGGCAATACGTGCGCTGCCGGGGTGTGTGGTGGCGGGATGCCCAAGGACTGCTCCCAGCTGACGATGGGGTGTGACCTCGGCGTCTGCGACGCTGGGACCGGGCAGTGCACGACCATGGCTGTGCCCAACAACCAGCTCTGTGATGACCTCGACGCATGTACCACGGGCGAGATCTGCACCTCGGGCACCTGCGGTGGCGGCACCCCGGTGACCAACTGCTCGCTCACCGGTGATGGCTGTTGCCCGAGCAACTGCACCGCCGTCAACGACCTCGATTGCCAATGCATGACGTCGACGGTGTCCACCGGCCCCACGCCGGCGAGCGGCTGGGACGGCATCATGTTCGACATCGAAGCCAAGTCGACGGCGATCGAGATCAAGAGCTTCGCTGCCGACATCGACCCCGGGATGAAGACCATCGAGATCTACTACAAGGTCGGCACGTTCAACGGGTTCGAGACCAACGCCGGAGCGTGGACGCTGGTGGGTAGTGCGAGCGTCAATCCAGCCGCGGCCGGGGTGCCGACCGCCATTCCCGTCAACGTCGATGTCACCATCCCCGCCAACTCGACCTACGGCTGGTACGTGGTGAGCACGGCCGGCGGCACGCTGAACAACGGCGTCAACTACCTCACCGACGCGACCACCGGCACCCTCTACACCGAAGACGCCAACATCCGCCTCATCGGTGGCAAGGGCAAAGGCACCGGCTTCGCCGGGAGCACCTTCTCCAATCGCGGCTTCAGCGGTGACATCGTCTACGAAAAGTGCGGCAACTGACAGCTGAGGACGGCGACTCGAGGGACGGTCGATGCTGGTGTCGTGGCTGTTCCTCGTCGTCTCCGTGTGGGGGGCGCTCTTCACGCTCAACGCGCTGTGGCCTCAACGAGGCTCGGCGGTGCGGGTCGTTCTGAGCTTCTTCAATGCGTGGCTCACCACGGAGCTCGCCCTGCACCACATCCTCTGGCAGGCCGTATGCGCCGTGGTCTTCATCCGGTTCGGTGCGATGGAGGCTTGGCCGGGGTGGCTGGGGGCCGTCATCACGGGGCTGTCGTGGGCGGGGCTCGCCCATCTCTTCTACGAGGGTCATCGCGACGGCAAGGTGATGGGGGCCGCCCTCGAGGAGGCGCTCGGTGCGGACTACCGCGAGGGCATCGACGTGGAACACCGTCGCCACATGAGGCGGTCCGTCGAATGGCGGCGCTTGATCTGGCCGTTCCGCCAGGGGCGCCGCGACGTCATTCGGCTTCGCGACATTCCCTATGCCGACACCGTCCATCCGCGCCACCGCCTCGACATCTACAAGCGTCGCGACTTGGCGCCGGGCGCCCCGATCTTGCTCCAGATCCACGGCGGGGCCTGGATGATCGGCGACAAGAGCCAGCAGGGACTGCCATTGATGTACCACCTGGCCGAGCGCGGCTGGCTCTGCATCGCCATCAACTATTCCCTGAGCCCCCGAGCCACATGGCCGGACCACCTCATCGACTGCAAACGAGCCCTGGCGTGGATCCGTGAGCACGGCGAGGAATACGACGGCGATGCGGACTTCATCGTGGTCACCGGTGGCTCAGCCGGGGGGCATCTCGCCGCCATGGTGGGGCTCACGGCGGGCGACGCGTCCCTCCAGCCTGGCTTCGAAGAGGCAGACACCAGCGTCGCCGGCTTCATCCCCTTCTACGGGGTGTTCGATTGGACTGACCGCCACGACGTTCGGGGCGACAACGACAACCTCCGCTCGCGCCTCGAGCGCTTCATCGTCAAGCTCCCTCGTGACGACCACGGTGACGTCTACGACCGAGCCTCACCCATGAGTCGCATCGAAGGCGACATCCCTCCGGCCATGGTGATCCACGGCCGGAAGGACAACCTCGCCCCCGTCGAGGAAGCCCGCCAATTCGTCGAGCAGCTTCGAGAAGCGTCCGACGAGCCGGTGGTCTACGCGGAGTTTGCCGGCGCCCACCACGCGTTCGACGTGTTCCCGTCGGTACGAACCCTCCACGCCATCCACGGCGTCGAGGCTTTCGCGGCCTGGCTGTCGACCCACCGCCGCTACCGCCGTTCGTCGCGCTGATGGGTGCCGGTGGATGGGTGGCACGTCGTGGCGACGCGGCTTTTGGCTAACGAAAGCGGAAGCCGAGCCCGATGGGGGCGAGCACGCCCATTCCGCCGTCTTTTCCGAACAGGAATGTGGGCGAGGTCTGCAGCACGAGGTCGCCCTGGTCCGTTTCGAGGAGGTGGAAGGCGAGCTCGAGCTGCGGACCGAAGGCGAGACTCGTGCTCAGCTCTACGTCGCCGATCGCAGCTTGTCCGAGGCTCGGAGCTTCGACGCGTCGCTGCACGTTCATGCTGCCGCCACCGATGATGGCTGCTGCCCCCACCCAGAAGGGGCCGGCGACCTGGAGCGCGACGGTGGGGCCGGTGCCTCCACTGAGACCGCCGCCGAGGCTGGGGCCGACGAAGACCCGCTGCCCGATGTGCAATCCCGGGGTGATCTGGTAGCCCGCAAAGGCGTTCACGCCGAGCCCTGCGACGCCCTCGGCGCCTTCTCCCGTGCGACAGGAGACACCTGCACACGTGACGCGGGAGCCCGAGCCGTCGTCGAAGGCGATGTCGTCTGAAATCGTCCTGATGCCGGGCGAGATGTGAAGAAGCCCCACGTAGGCGCCGAGTTCTAGCGTCCAAAGACGCCGCTCGGGCGGCTCGGGTTCGGGCACTCGAGGGGGCGAGCTCACGATGCGTTCGAGCGCGCCGAGGACCAGCGTTCGCCGCTCGCCGCTGGTCAGCTGAAAGTGTTTCGTGCGAGGGAGGTGTCCGGGCGCAGTGGCTTCGACCACGTGGGTTCCGGGGTCGAGGGCGCGCGGCTGTCCCCATTCGCCACGCGGAAGGACGATGCCATCGAGCGAAACGATGGTGCCATCTGCGGGCTCGTCGACCTCGAGCGTCAGCCAGGGGACACGGGGCGCGAGAATCGCGAGCCGCTTTTGGGCGAGGCGAGCCCGGTCGCTCTCGGGGGGCTCCTGCTCGAGCACTCGACGGTAGGCGTGATGGGCGCTCGCGCTTTGCCCCAACCGCTCTCGACAGACCGCGAGGTTGAGCAGTGTGCTCGAGCGCGGCACGAGCTCGTAGCTGCGCGCGAGCATCGGGCAGGCCTGCGTGAACTGCTCGGCCAGCATCAGCTCTCGGGCGCGGTCGAATAGTCGCCGGGCTTCCCCTGCGGTTGCCTCCGCGGGTCGGGCCACCGCAGCGACCGCCAAGGTGGTCCCAAGAGCCAGACATTGGGCGGTCAGGCCATGCGCGCTAGGCAGGCGGGGGGGGAGGCTCAGGAAAGCCATGGACGCGTCACAGGCAGTTCTCTGGCAGAACCATATCTCGGTCACTCGTCGACCGCACCCACTCGATCCTCACCTGGCGCCCCGGATCGAGGCCGAGGACACGAAACGCTGCGACCAGGCGGCCTGTGTAGTTTTCGCGATGCACGACGTACGTGTGCCCGAGGTGCGCGAGGATGGCGTCGTGCTCGTCCGCATGGTGGAGCGCATCGTCGATGTCGGCATCGACCGGCAGGTCGACCAGGTCCACGTCCCCTAGGTCGACGATCGTCGATTGGTCGTCGACCACCAGGTTGACCCGGAACCGGTTGCCCTCGTAGAGAACATCGAAGCGGTTGCGGGTGAACTCGGGGTCTTGCGAGGCCAGCTCGAAGTTGTATCCAGCAGATCCTGGGTTCTCTCCGTCATAGTCCACGAGCGTGGCGGTCCCGTGCTGAGCGGCGCACGACTCGCCTTCGAGCGCGTCGTCGGGGGCGCGCGTGATGGTCTTGCCGTCGAAGGTCTCTCCGTCGACATAGGTCTCCGCGGCACACGCGAGCTGAGACAGGGTGAGGGCGATGAGCAGGGTGGTTTCTTTCATGGTAAGGCTCCTCTGCGGCGCTTCGGGCCGCCTTCACCTGACCTGTTAGCCGCCGGCGACGGGGTCTTTAGCTTTGAGCGAAAGAAGCGACACGACAGCCGCATTTTTTCCTGCGACCCGCAGGTCGGCGGTGCAACGTGTGGGCAGCGACGACCCTGCGGAGCGCGCGCGGGCGTTCGAGCTGTTGGTCCGCGCCTACTGGCGGCCGGTGTACAAACACGTACGGATTCGCCACCGTCGTGACGCGACCGAGGCACAAGACTTGACCCAGGGGTTCTTCGCTCGCGCCTTCGAGAAGGGCTACTTCGCGAGCTTCGACCCCGACAAGGCACGGTTCCGCACCTTCCTCAAAGTCTGCCTCGACCGATTCGTCATCGAGTCGGCGCGAGCGGAGAAACGGCTCAAGCGGGGAGGGGGCCTCGAGCGACTCAGCCTCGACTTCGAGGTGGCCGAGCAAGAGCTGCAGATCGTCGAGAGCGCGGAGCCGGAGGCGGTCTTCGACCGAGAGTGGGTCCGAGGGGTGCTCGGGGCCGCCGTCGACGCGTTACAGCGACACTGTGAAGTGCGCGACAAGGCGGTCTACTTCGAGGTCTTTCGGGACTACGTGCTCGACGATGAGCAGGGAACGTCGTACCGCGATGTCGCCGAGGCCCACGGCCTGAGCGTGACGCAGGTGACCAACTACCTGTCCTGGTCGCGCCGCACTTTTCGGCGTCTGGCCCTCGAGCACCTGCGCGAGCTGACGTCGAGCGAAGAGGAGTTTCGCGACGAGGCCCGCGCCTTGTTCGGCGAGGACGTGGCCGAGGAAGGATGACGGTCATCGACGATCGAGCGCTGCGGCGACTACGGGGAGCAGGGGGGCGCCTCGGTCCCGGCGATGTCGTCGACGATCGATTCGAGATCGGGCACTGTGCGGGACGGGGGGCGATGGGCGTCGTCTACGCGGCCTTCGACCAAGACCTCGAGCGGCCGGTGGCGTTGAAGCTCGTCGACGCCGACGACGAACACGCCATCGCGCGGTGGACCCGCGAGGCGGAGGCCCTCGAGGCGGTCGAGCATCCCGCTGTGGTCACCTACGTAGCCCATGGCCAGGCCGAGTCGGGGCGGTTTTACGTCGCGATGGAGAGGCTACACGGGATGACGCTCGAGTCACGGCTGCGACACGGGCAGCTGTCGGTCACGGACACCGTCACGCTTGCACGCCGACTCGCCGAGGGGCTGGCCGCCGTTCACGCCGCCGGTTTGGCCCACCGCGACCTCAAGCCTGCAAACGTGTTTCTGGTCGACGGTGATGTAGCGCGTGCGAAGCTCATCGACTTCGGACTCGCGCGCCGGCTCGCCCCCGAGGCGCGGGTGACGGCTACCGGTGCAATGGTGGGGACGCCCGGGTACATGGCTCCCGAGCAGGTTCGCGGGGAAGACGTGGATGGCCAAGCCGACGTCTTCGCGCTCGGTTGTGTGCTCTACGAGTGCTTGGCGGGTCGTCCGGCCTTTGCGGCTGAAGACACCGAGGTCTTGTTGAGCAAACTGCTCGTCGAAGTGCCGACGCCGATCGAGCAACTTTCCCCCTCTACGCCGGAGGCCCTTGCCGAGACGATGGCCGCCATGCTGGCCAAAGCGGCGCGCGATCGTCCCTCTAGCACCGACCTCGAGCGCTCATTGCGCTGCGTCGCTGTGAAGCAGACCGGCCGGGTACCCACGGCAGGCGACCAAAGCAACCCACCCCTCGAGCCCGGCTCGCGGGTGGCGGACAAGTACGAGATCGTCGAACGCCTGGGCGAGGGTGGTATGGGCGTCGTCTACGAGGCGCGCCACATGGAGCTCGGGCAGCGCGTTGCCATCAAGGTCATGCAGCGTCGCGAGGGTCTCGACGAGATACGGCTCGTGCGTGAGGCGCGAGCGACGTCGCGCCTGACGAGCCCTCACGCATTGCGCATCCTCGACGTGGGTCGTCTAGAAGGCGGCGCTCCATTCATGGTGATGGAACGCCTGGTGGGTCGTGACCTCGCCGAGGTGTTGCAAGCGCGGGGACGTCTCGATGCCGACGAGGCGGTAGCCTGGGTGCTCGATGCCGCTGAGGCCATTGGGGAAGCTCATGAGCTGGGGATCATCCACCGTGACCTCAAGCCATCGAACCTGTTTCTTGCCGAGCAGCGAGGCCAGACGATGGTCAAAGTCTTGGACTTTGGGGTATCGAAGCTGATCCGTCCGCTCGATGGAGACGCATCGGAGGTGACCCTGACCTCCGACGGGGGCGTCGTCGGCTCAGTGGCCTACATGTCGCCAGAACAGCTTCGAGGTGCGGAGGTAGACGAGCGCAGCGACATCTGGTCGCTCGGGGTGGTTCTCTTCGAGCTGCTCACCGGCCGACTACCCTTCGAGGGGGAGGGCGCGGCCGCGCTCGGTGCCCGTATCGCTACGGAGCCATTGCCCGACCTGCGTGCTCTGCGGCCAGACGTTCCACCTGCCCTCGTCGACGTCGTCGCGCGTTGCCTGTCGAAGCGACCTCGCGATCGGTTCGCCAACATAGGGGCTCTCGTCGCCGCCTTGCGCGTGTATCGAGAGCCCTCCTCTCGCCGTCGTAGATGGGTCGTCGGCGGTACCGTTGCGCTCGGGGCAGCGGGGCTCGCATGGACGCTTGCGACCGGACGAACCCCTTCGCCCTTGCCTCTGGCGAATCCTGAGGCCGCAGGTGTTGCTGTCTCCGACCCCACCCCCACGGTGACCCGCGATGCGGGAGGTATCCCGAAGCCCGAAGGCGCGCAGGAATCCCCTGCATTGCCTCCCCCGTCGACAACATCGGCTTCGGCATCGAAACAAGCTCCCGCAGACCGACCGGTGACGCCTTCGCCCCCTCGGCCTCGGGCTGAGGCACCCGCGCCCGCGGTGTCGCAGGCTCCCGCCGCGCCTACGTCGGTCCCGGCGCCCGTGTCCACCGTGGTCGACGTGACCGACCCCGCCCTGCGCGCTTGGTGAGGACCGTTACCTCCCGTTACATGCGGCATCGAACTCATCGTTGCCTGAGAGCCGTGCGATGGTGGCCGCGCAGTCGGCGGGATTGACGAGATCGACCAAGGATGGGTCTCGGCGACAGCCGGCCACGCAGCCGTCGTCGTTCTCGCCTTCGAGGAAGGAAGTCTCACCGACTTGGCCAGGTATGAAGGTCGGACAGAGCGCGCCATCGTCGGCGGATCCGCATGCGTAGAGCTCGCGGCACGTTCGCTCGCAGGTGTCGGTCTCGGCGCCGCCGTTTCCGTCTTGGATGGAGTCGTCCCCACAGCCGGGCAGAGAGACGAGCCAGATAGGTGCGACGAGTGCGACGGTAGCGCGCGCCCGAAGGATAGTGTTCAGCAAGGGCATAGATCTCCAGTTGGGGGGGCAAGTCCGCCCCAACGACCCCTTAGCTGTCCCGACCGTGCCCTTTAGAACGTCGTCGAAATCTCGTGTCTTGGGGCACCGCACCATCGGCGAGCGTGATGGCGCTCATCGGCAGCACGACCACAGCTAGACGAATTCACCATGTTCCTGCGCGGGGCGGGCCTGGTGGGCGCGGATCTACGAAACGCGGACCTGTGCGACATCACCTGCGACAAGACGACCAACATCAGTGGCGCCAAGACCAGTGGTGCCATGTGTGAGGCCGCGTTCAAACGAAGCTGCCGGTGAGTGGTTGCCCAGGAGGTGCCGCGTCATTTGCCGCGGCATTCGGGGTGCGCGCTTACGAACATCGCACCGAGTTGCGCGTCGTAGTCGGCGGGCGTCATCAGGGTTGGGCGCAGCTTGCGATAGGTCGCCTCGAAGCTCGCGCGGGCGGCCGTGCAGTCCGTCGCGGCGAGACACTGTGTGATGAGGGTTCGCGCCCCGGTCAAGAGGTTCGCGTGCGCGCCCAAAGCGGCCGTGCCGGTCGTGGTCACGAGCTCGTCGACGGCTTGGCCGACGGCGCGGCAACGGGCGGGGTCCCCCGTGGCCTTGGCTCTCTGTGCTTGCTGAAACAAGGCCTTGGTTTCGGCCACGACGTCTGGTGCGGTGCGCACAGGTCCCGTCGGAGCGGAGGTTGCCGCGGTTCCGGTGGTGCTGCTGCGACATGACGGGGTGCTCTGCGCATCGATGGTATCGCGCAGGGCGATGCCTTGCAGGCCGGTGAACATGCGGGTGAGCAATGCACGGCCGCCCGCACAATCGCCGTTCATCATCATGCATTGCGCCTTCATGCGGAGGTAGCCGGTCGTGCCCGCTCGTGCGGGGTCGAGCGCAGCGCCTTTGGCCAAAGCGGCGAGACAGTCTGCGCCATTGCGTACGTCGTGATGACGCGTGGCATCGAGGTAGGCGTCGTTGGCGTCGCGAGCGTTCGTCGTTGGTGCAGGGACCGATGCCGCTGGGACCGGCGCCGAAGCGGGGATGACGGAGGCGGTGGGGGGAGTGGGTACGCTCGTCGGCAGCGGCGCCTCCAAACCGGCGCGCGCCTCCACGGGCTGCCCGCTGGGAACGGCTGCCGCAGGCGAGGGTGTCGGTCGCGAGACCGCGAAGCCGAGCGCTCCGGCGAGCCCCACCGCCACCAGCCAGCCCCAGGGGCGCGGGGTAGCCTCGCGTCGCCCCGGTTCGGGGGACGGCGGGTGCGCGTCGAGCGCGCCCACGAAGGCTTCGAGGCTCTCGTGACGTGCCTCGGGGCGCGCAGACAACCCTCGGGCCACGGCGGCCAGCACCGCGGTGGCGGGCACCTCGCGGCCATGCTCGCGGGCCGCGTCGGCCAAGTCGTCGCGACCCGAGCCGGCGATGGGCCGCACGCCCGTCAGCGCTTCGGCCAAGGCCACGCACAGCGCATATTGATCCGTCCGCGCGTCGGCCTGGCGTCCCGCGAGCTGCTCGGGCGCCATGTAGGCTGGCGTCCCCACGATGGCGCCGGTGCGCGTGAGCGGGGTTTCTTCGGTGTCGAGGTGGGGGATGGCGAGGCCGAAGTCGGTGACCCTCACGCGCCCATCGTGGCCGCGAATGAGGTTGGCGGGCTTCACGTCGCGGTGAACCAAGCCCGCGCGATGGGCGGTATGGAGGCCGAGAGCGGCTTGCCGATAGGCGTCGACGGCCTCGGCAGGATGCGCGGGCGTCCAGTCCTGTAGGGTGTCGCCTTCGATGAGCTCAGCCGCGATGAACACGTCGTCGCCGCGGGTCCCCACGTCGTAGACGGTGAGCACGTGGGGGTGTGACAGGGAGGCCAGAAGCCTGGCTTCGCGCAGCAGCCGCGCCTTGGCTTGCTCGCGGTCCTCCTCGTGGTCGAGGTCTGGTCGCACCAGCTTCAAGGCGACGCGGCGCCCGAGCGCTGTGTCGTGCGCGGCATAGACCACGCCCATGCCGCCGACACCG
>JAUHZF010000394.1 GCA_030426145.1 Polyangia bacterium | reverse complement strand
ATCGCCGACAGCGACGTCGAGCTCGAGGCGGCCCGCCTGCTCACCCTCAAGGCGGCGGCAGCCAAGGACAAGGGCGTGCGCCACACGGCCGAGAGCGCCATGGCCAAGCTCTACGCGTCCGAGGCAAGCACCCGCATCACCCACCGCTGCCTCCAGGTCTTCGGTGGCTACGGCTACGTCACCGAGTACGGCATGGACCGCCACTACCGCGACGCCCGCATCACCGAGATCTACGAAGGCACGAGCGAGATCCAGCGCATCGTCATCGCCAAGACCGCCCTGTCGTTATCGAAGCTGGGGGGGGCGCGTTTCGGCTACGCCAGCTCACGGTGGGGCTGGCGGGCGCGGTGGTCTGCGCACAACTCGCGGCAGCCTGCAGCAGCCGCGTCGAGGTCCCATTCACACCCAACGGCGTCGTGGCGGGGAGCCGTCTGCGACCGGTGTACTGGGTCGCAGACGGCGGCGCCGAGGTTTTCGACGGCTGGTACGATACGGAGTTCGAGGACCGCTGCACCTTCTTGCGCGTGGAGGATGGCAGCGAACGCTGCTTGCCAGCCTTGGTCCCGGTCGTCTTCACGGACTCGGGCTGCACCCAGCCCGCGCTACACCTCGGCCGCAGCTGTTTCGACGACCGCGACGCGCAACTCGGCCGAACCCCGGGCGCCCCGGGTCTGTCCATCTGTGACATGGAGCTCAGCCAGGGCTACCCGCGCATCTACCGACGACTTCCTGGCGACGCCCTGAACGCCTCCTCTTACTGGACTCTTTCGTCGGATGGGATGGGCGGCGTCGTGTGTTCCGAGGAGGAAGTCGCGCTCGAGGGCGTCGAGGCGCTCTATGCGGCAGAGCTCATCGCCCCCGCCCCCTTCGTCCGCGCAGAGCGTGTCGTGGTCGAAGGTACGGGTCCACTCGGACGCCTCGAACGTCGTGCCGAAGACGGCGCGACGGAAGTCGTCGAGGCCCACATCACCGCCCTCGATGAGCCCTGCGACGCCTTCGACTTGAATGCCCCGAATTTGAGCTGTCGCCCCACCAACGTCGTCATTCGGTCGCGGAACGACTTCCGGAATGCGGACTGCACCGACGCCACCGCTAGGGTCACCTGCGCAGATGACACAGTCGTGGCCGAGGTGTCGGACGACGCGTGCGAACCCGACCGACTGTTTCAGCGCGGCGAACCTCTCGGCGAGATCTACAGCGATGGGCCAGGCGGGTGCCGAAAGACCGAGACCGACAGCCATTACACTGTGGGAGCTCCCATCACGCCGCCAGCCATGACCGTGGTCGCTCGCGGCGACGGCGATGTCATCGGGCGCTTCGTCACCGACGGGGCCGGGATGGAGGTTCGCCCAGCTCAGCTCGCCCTCCGCGACGGGACCTGGTGCCTTCCGGAACGCGATCCCGACGACCCCGACCGTATCGTGTGCGCACCGTTCGTGTTTTCGGCCAGCGCCTACGCCGACCCGAGCTGCACGCAGCCGGCAGCACTCGCCGCCTGTGGCCAGCCGCCATTCCACTGGTGGCTCGTCGAGGAGGAGCCCTCCAACGATGCATGCGGCACCGCGCGCTGGCTGGTTGCTCCCCCCACGGGTCCCGTGGGCCTCGACGCCATCTACATCGACACCGGCGACGAGTGCGTCGGAACCCCCACGACCGACCGCTACTACGTCGCTGGCGACGCCGTTCCGCTGTCTTCTTTTCCCGAGATCCGCTCCGAGACGCGGTAGCGACTGATCGCGCGGATTCGAGGTTCGAGGTTCGAGGTTCGAGGTTCGAGGTTCGAGGTTCGAGGTTCGAGGTTCGAGGTTCGAGGTTGGAGGTTCGAGGTTCGAGGTTCGAGGTTCGAGGTTCGAGGTTCGAGGTTCGAGGTTCGAGGTTCTCGAGCACGAGCACGAGCACGAGCACGAGCACGAGCACGAGCACGAGCACGAGCGTCCCATGAGACGGCCTCATGGGCATTTTCGCTGCTTGTGCCCACGAATCGCTGCGTTACCCGAGTGGCGCGCCCCTTGCTGTTCCATCGGGGGTGACGAACGCTCGCCAAGTCTGCGCCTCGGTTCTCTGGTCCGCTCTCCTCGCCACGATCATCACTGGCTGTCCCGACCAAGGCGTGGGGGATCCGTGCATTCCCGAGGACGAGTACCAGGCGATGTTCTCGGGGTTCACGCTCGGGGAGTCCTACATCGAGTCTGGCTCTCTTCAGTGCAAGAGTCGGATCTGCCTCGTGAACGGGTTTCAGGGGCGGGTTTCTTGTCCCGGGGGGCAGAAGACGCCGGAGACGTGTCAGGTCGACGGCGATTGCTCGGGGGGCGACCGCTGCCTCTTCGCGTCGGCGATCCACGCCGACTGTGACCCGACCGCGTGCGGATCGCCGGATGCCGACCCCAACAACTGCAATCGGGTCGATGGCGGCAACGCCGCGTGCGGGGACCTCCCGTGCGACGCCGACCGCCGCCTCTGTCGCTGCCGCGACGACGGTGATTGTCCTGGGGAGCACCGCTGTGAAACGAACCCTGCGTCGACCGAGGTGGGGCGGTGCGTGCTTTCGGTCTGCAGCCGCGGCAACGCGAACGACGACACGACGCACTGCTACCTTCCCGGGACGGACACCCCGGTCGCGGTGGAGGTGAAGCCACAGTGCGACGCGGCCTCCAAACGCAGCGCGGACGACGCCGTCTACTGCTCGTGCCGCTGCGGGCCGCCTGACAACGGCCCCTTGGTGCAGGCCGACATCGACTACGACTACTGCAGCTGCCCGGAGGGCTTCGTGTGCAGCGAGGTTCGGGCACGCCTCGGCCTCGGCGACGAGAACCTCGCTGGAAAGTACTGCGTCAAGGTCGGGACCGAACCCGACCCGACCACCAGCTGCGAGTAGTCCTCAGGGCATCGGGTGCTGCTGGAAGAAGCTCCAAGCCAGCCCCGCCACGGGAACACTGTCGAGGTTGTCGTAGAGGAAATGGCCACCGTCGATGGTGCACAAGCGCACTTCGACGCCGCCATCGCAGCTCTGGTAGGTCTCGCAGGTGCTGCCGTCCTGCTCGTAGGTCTCGACCGGATCGCCCGTGCACCCATTGGCCTCGGCCCAATAGGCGAAGCTCGAAGGCGACGAGGCCGCCGTGAGGTTGCCGTAGTAGGGAACCAGACTGTCGAAGATGCCGTGGCTGTGCATCACCGCGATCGGTCGCGACGGCTGGCAGCCGCTGAAGGGGGCGTAGTCGAGGGGGTACGACACCGGGGCGACGGCGGCGAAGAGGTCGGCCGCCTCGCAGGCGAGGCGGTGGCTCATCGCGCCGCCGTTCGACAAGCCGGAGGCGTAGATCCGCTTCTCGTCGATGCATAGCTGGCTCGAAACCTCAGCTGCAATGGCCCGCATCAGTCCGACGTCGTCGAGGTCGAGCGTCTTGGCCGTACCGCAGCAATAGCCACCCGCGTTCCACGAGGTGAAATAGCCCTGTGGGCGCACGACCACGAAGCCCTCCGCCTCGGCGAGGTCGTTCCAACCGCTGATGGCCTCCTGCTGCTCCTTGGTGTTCGAGAATCCGTGGAGGTCGAACACGAGCGGCACCGGCGCGCTGTTGTCGTACGAGGCCGGCACCTGGACGTCGAACGTGCGCTCGTAGCCGTCGAAGGTGATCGTGAGCTCGGTCTCGCCCGCCGACAGCCCAGCCGGAGCGCAGGTCGCCGGAGCACCGCCGCCTCCACCCGTGGTGCTGACCGTCGCGCCGCCCGTCCCCCCTGACGTCGTGGTGGCCGTGTCGCCCCCTGCCCCGGTCGTCGCGGCCCCCCCTCCCACACCCGTCGCGGCATCGAACACCGTCGACTCGCCTCCACAGGCGGCGAGGAGACAGGCGAGCGTGAGGTGGTAGCGGGGCATGGCGGCGGCAGTATGAGGGGAGGGACTCGGGTTCGTCTACGTCGAAACCCGGCGTTCTTCCCCCCAATTTGATGGCACGGCTATATTCCACCCCGTGTCGCTCCCCCGCCCCATCGCATGGCCGCTGCTGGTCGGCGTTCTCGCCCTCGCGGCCCCTGCCAAGGGGCAAAGCGACGCGGCGGCCATGGCGGAGGCGCTGTTCAACCAAGGACAAGAAGCCTTCGATGCCGAGGACTTCGACACCGCTTGCGCGCGCTTTCGCGAGAGCGACCGCATCGATCCGCAGGCCGGCACCAAGCTCAACCTGGCCCGCTGCGAGAAGGCGCGTGGCCGCATCGCGACCGCCTGGGCCCTCTACAAGACCGTCTACGAGGTCCTACCGAGGAACGACAATCGCCGAGAGCATTGCCGCACGCAGGTGCAGGAGCTCGAACCGCGCCTCCCTCGGCTCACGGTGACCCTCGCCGAAGGCACCCCCGCCAACACCGTGGTTCGCCTCGGAGAGATCGACGTTCGTCCCGACGGTTTCGGTACCCCGCTCCCCGTCGACCCCGGTCCGCTGAAAGTCGTCATCACGAGCCCTGGCCACGAGCCCAACGAGCAACAGGTCGACCTCGCGGAGGCCGAGCGCGCCTCCCTCGAGGTGAGCGTGGGGCCTGCCATCCCCGAGCCCCCGAAACCACCACCTCCTCCACCTGTTCCTCCGCCACGGCCTCCCCCGCCCCCCGAGGCCCCGGGTCTCTCCGGCCAGGAGATCGCCGGGTGGAGCATCGGGGCGGTCGGCCTCGCGTCGCTGCTCGCCGGAGGCGGGACCGGGATCGGTGGCCTCATCCGCAAGGCGGACGGCGAGGATGAATGCAGTGATCCCCTGATGCTCTGCAGCGAGGTGGGCAAAGCCGCCAACGACGAAGCGCAGAGCCTGCTCTACGCCACCACCGGTCTGTGGATCGCGGGAGGCGTGGCGGCGGCGGTCGGCCTCACCCTCGTCTTCACGAGTGGAAGCGACGACGACGAAGGCGAGACGCCGACCATGTCGCTCGAGACGCGTGTGGGCCCGCAGCTGACCGGGCTGACGTGGACGCTTCGCTTCTGACGACGAGCTGCCGGAAGCTGGCGCTGTGATGGGGACGGCGTACCATGGGCGCATGGCCTCGCTTGCACGCTTCGCGCCCCTCGGGGTGATGGGGCTCGCCGCTTGCTTCGTTTCGATCGACGACTACCCGGTCGGGAACATCGACACCACCAGCTCCACCGGCTCGGGCGGCGGTGCGCCCAGTGCCTCCAGCACCGGGGGTACGGCGACGGGCGGCGGAGGCATGGGGGGCTCGGGGGGCGCGGGCGGCATGGCCCCGGCCGACGGGCAGCTTCTCGACAAGTGCGACGCCAACAACTTCTGCGAGCCGCCCCTGTCGTGCTGGCCCGAGAGCGACGAGAACGCGGGCCCCGCCGGCGGGATCTGCACCAAAGCCTGCGCGACCGACGCCGAGTGCCCGAACGACGGCTACTGCGCCCTCGTCATGCCTGGCTTCGGAACCTGCACCCATCGGTGCACCATCGGCGACGCCGACCCCAACAAGTGCCTCGGCCGGCGCGACCTCGCCTGCTCGGTGGTCCCCGACCTCGACATGGAGGACGTCGAGATATGCCGTCCGCTCTGCAGCGACGATACCGACTGCGTGACGGGCCGAGAGTGCGATCGACGCACCGGCCTCTGCGCCGTCAAAGCGAGCGGGAACTTCGGGCAGATGGGTGCGCAGTGCAATCCGAACTTCGACCTGTGCCGCGGACGGTGCAGTGCCGGACAGACTTGCCAAGAAGAGTGCGTCTTCGGGGCCCAGGCGAGTTGTGTGGTCCCAAACGTCGCGACCCGGTGCATCCTCCCCATCTATCTCACCTACCCGCTCCCCAACGTTGGAGACCGCGGCCTGTGCGCGCGTGAGTGCACCTGCGACGACGACTGCAACGGCACCGACCTGTGCAACGTCGAGTTCCAGGGCACGCGCTACTGCGCCCCGCTCTCCTACGGCACCGGCCTGCCCTGCCCCGTCAACTAGAACGGTTTGTCGTTCTCGTCGGCGAGGCGCGCGCGGTAGAGGGCCTCGAGCGAACGCGCGAGACGCGTTCCGTCACACAGCGGCGAGCCGGCCATGGTCGCGCGCAGCGTGCGACGAAGCTCGGCTCGGCGATCTTCGTCGCGGGCGACCGCCTGCGCCACCTCGATGAAACCCTCCTCGCTTTCGGTCACGAGGTCGCCGAGACCGACCTGTCGAAGCAGGCTGCACCCCACCCGAGATGCGTGCACGGTGCCGGCCCGCGTCACGACCGGGACCCCCATCCACAGGGCTTCGCAGGTGGTGGTGGTGCCATGGTAAGGGAAGGAATCGAGGCCGACGTCGACGCGCCCATAGAGTCCGAGATGCGCCGAGGGCTCATCGAGGAAACCGACCAGCTCGACCCTATCCGCCGACAAGCCCCCCACCTCGAGATGCTCGAGGGTCCAGGCCCGGGTGGCAGCGTCGTCGAGGGACGGGTTCTTGAGCAGGAGCCGCGCATCGTCGACGCCGGCGACGATGCGGCCCCAGACCCTCAGCCAGGCGGGGCGCAGCTTCGCCTGGTTGTTGAAGGAACCGAAGACGACGGGGCCCTTCGCACGTGAGGTGACCTCCGGTGCCCCAGGATCGGGCCGGTACGCGAGAAAGCAGCCCTCGACCCGATCGCAGCGCTCGGACGGGTTCGGGTCGGTGTGGGCGTCGCCGATGCGCGCGTCGATGCCGGGCAAGCCCGTGTCGTGCGGGTAGCCGATGTAGCTCAGCTGCACGGGGGCGAGACGTGCTGCGAGCATCGGCAGTCGATGACCGGTCGGACCGTTGAGCTCGACGAGCACGTCGAGGGATGCCGAGACGATGAGCGCCGCGAGGGCAGCATCGTCGAGGTGCCCCACGCGATGAGCGCGGGTGAAGTGCGCCTCCAACCGCTCGGTGGTGGCATCCGGTCGCGCCACGTCGACGAAGCCCACGGTCTCGACCCCGTGGGCCATCAGCACGGGCTCGATGAAGTGACTGACGGCGTGACTTCGTAGATCCGCCGAGAGGTATCCCACGCGCAGCGGTTCTCGCTCGACGCGCGTGCGAGAAACCGGTGTGGCGAGGCTCCTTCCGAAGGCCTCGTGCGCGGCCAGGCACACCTCGGGGCTGACCTCGGTGCCATTGAGGTAGTTGAGGTTGAGCAGGGCCGCGGCCGCGATCTCAGGCCCTGCGTCTGCATGCTCCATGGCCCGGTCGAAGGCCTCACGCGCCTCGTCGGTTCGCCCTTGGAGCTTGAGCGTATTGGCGAGCTCGCTCCAGAGCGCCGCGTCGGCCTCGTCGAGACCAGCCCGAGCCGCCGCCTCCGCTTCGCCGAGCGCCGCCCGTCGACGAAGCGCTCCGACCCAAGCCGCGCGAGCGCCCGCGACCCCGCCTTCGGTCGCCTCCTGAAAGGCGGCTTCGGCTGCCTCCTGCTCGCCATGTGCCGCGTGCAGCGCGCCGCGTTCGAAGAACCACGCACCGTCTCGCTCCGCTCTCGGTATGGCTTCGAGCGCGGCGCAGGCTCCATCGAGGTCACCTCGCTGCCGTCGCGCCGAAGCGAGGCCGCGTCGAGCTCCGGCATCGTCTGGCGTGAGCGCCAGCACGCGCCCATAGGCCTCCTCGGCCGCGCCGGGGTCGCCGACGCGCAAAGTAAGCTCGCCGAGGTTGTACCAGCCGAGCGCGTACGTGGCGTCTCGCGCCACAGCGCCGGCGAAGCTGTCGCGTGCCGCATCGAGCAGGCCCGCGTCCATCTGCGCGAGGCCCAGGCTATTGAGGAGCGAGACGTGCTCGGGTGCGAGGGCGACGGCGCGCCTCAGGCTCTCCACGGCGCCATGCGCATCGCCCTCGGCCCGCTGTGCGCTACCGAGCGCCTGCCAGGCCGACGCATCCTCGGGCGCGAGGGTCACGGCCGCGCGAAAGGCATCGACGGCCGCACCGAGGCGCGCGTCCCCACGCAGCATGACGCCCAGGTTGAGAGCGATGACCGCTTCGTTGGGATGGTGAGCACGCGCCCGCTCCAGAAGCTCGATGGCCGCCCGTCGCTCGCCGAGCTGGTAGCGCGCGAGACCGCCGTTGAGCAGTGCCTCGCCATCGGTGGGATCTTCTGAGAGAACCCGATCGTAGGCAGTGACGGCCGCCGCGAGTTCCCCGGCCTCGAGGTGCGCGCGCGCCTGTTGCCGTGCGCTCAACTCACGCCTCGATGCTGACCTTGGCCGGGAAGCTCCCCGGTGAGGGGAAGGTCTTGCCCTCGGCGGCACGGACCGCGCACGTCACGGCATCGACGGCCTCCCCAGCGTCGACGGCGGCCCCCGCCGCCATGACCTTGCCGTCGGCGTCGACGTAGAGCGTCAGCGAGATCTTCTCGGCCCCGTGTTTGCGTTTGCAGGCACGCAGCTCCGTCTCGAGCGACTGACCGGCGCGACCGAGATCCCCCGCGCTCCAGTCCACCGGAGCGCGCCCCTCGGGCCCGCGGCCGTAGGAAGCGCGCGCGATCCCCTCCTCGCCGCCTTCTGGTTTGGGCCACGATTCGGCCTGGAGGAGGGCCGCGATGCAATCGGTCACCCCTTGATGGCCGAGCTCGTCCTTGGAGGGAAAGACCCACCGCACGGTGCCGTCGCTTCGGATGCGAACCGTCAGCTGGAGGTCGCCATGCACCACCGGGAAAGGCAGCTTGGCGTTGGCCTGCTCGAAACAACGGCTGGCTTTGCTGCGCACCCTGGAGGTGACCTCGTCGACCGCCGCTCCGTCGAGCGCGCCGATCTCGGCCTGCACCGACGGTGCGTTGGGGTTGCCCTGCCGCGGACCTGGCG
>JAUHZF010000393.1 GCA_030426145.1 Polyangia bacterium | reverse complement strand
CCCACCGACAGTCCGCCGTCGAACATGTTGGACCACGCGTAGAGGTCCATCATGCCGTGGTGCTCGTGGGTGGTCGGCGAGATCGGATCGAAACGCTGCAGGGTGCGGTCGGTATCGGCTTGCTGCTGGCCGCCGTCGTTCTCTCCACTGGCGTAGGCGCCGTGCACGGCGAAGCGAAAGTCTCCCGGAAGGGAGGTGCGCCAGTCGGCGTAGCCCGCCGCGGCGAAGGCGGAGACGTCCCAGTTGAAGCCGTAGCCGGCAACGCGACCGAATTGATAGGCGCCTTCGACGGCGTAGCGGAAGCCGCGCTCCTGCCCGAAGAGCCGAAGATCGGCCGTAAAGGTGTCGCCTCGAGCGAGCTCGAGAGGCACGGGATCACGCACCACGCGAGCGAGCACGGCTGCCTCGAGCCCGAAGAGCGGGATGATGGGCCAGCTGAGGTCGAGACCGAAGAGCTGTGCCCCCGAGCCCGTCGTGACCTGGGGTCCACCCGGGTACTGCGCCGTCGTGAGTCCCGGCACCGCCACCAACGCCCCCATGAGCTCGATGTCGACGTCGCTCAGCTCGAGGTGGGCGCGCGCCGCGTCGTAGGTGTTGCCGCGCGGCGACCAATCGTTGTCGCCGATGAGCCGGCCGTCGCCCCATCGAATCGGTTGCCGCCCGACCCGAACCCAGAGCCACGGATCCTCGACCGAGGTGCGCACCTCCATCCATGCCTCCCACGGCATGAACGCGCCCGTGTTGGTCGGGTCGCTCGAACCATCGGTCGGTACCGGGAGACCTAGGGTCCGCGCATCTTGGAGCGTGAGCTTTGCGCTCAGCACGTCGTAGGTGACGCGAAGACCCAGCCGCGCCCGCTCCCCCACCACATAGTGGTCGTCGACGGGATCGGTCGTGCCCTCCATGAGCTCGGGAAGCACCGACTCGAAGGCCTCGCTCTGCGGTGAGCGCGAAGCGTAGAGGGTGCTTCCGATCTCCGCCGGGTGTCGGCGGTACTCACCACGTACCCTGAGCTCCAGCGATGGGTAGAAGGTCCACTCCCCAACCGAGAGCCCCTCTCGTAGAGGCTCCAGCTGCGCCGCGGCGGGCGTCGCGACGGTCGCGATGGCCAGACCTAGGCCCCAAGCTCCCAGCCTCTGCATGCGCAACTTGCTACCACACGGCCGGAGCCGGCTACATCTCGAAGTCGCCACCGCCACCGGCAGGGGCCGGTCGCGGCGTGGGTCGCGGTTGCGCGCCCCCGGCCGGAGGACGCCAGCGTGGCTGCGGACGCCGGTTCTTCTTCCACCACGGCGTCTTCTTGTCCTCCTGCTCCTTCTTGAAGGCGATGGCCTCCTCACACGCCTCGACGTTGGCCGTGCGCGCCCCCGACTCGACGGCGGCGGAGAGCCCGACCAAGAAATGCGAGAGGACCTGCGTCTTGGACAGGAGCGTCTTCTCCGTTTGCCGCAGGACCCGCCCCGCCCCGACGATCTCGTCCTCGATCATGGCCTTCTTCGACTCGAACTGCTTCGGCAGGCTGTCGATACGGTCGGCCAACTTCGCGCGTTCGGCATCGAGCGCGCTCACCTCTTCGAGCAACGCGGTGTAGTCCCCGAACGAGGTCATGGCCGACTTGGCCGAGACCTCGATGGCCTTGATGAGACGCTCGTCCTTGTCGTCGATCTCGACGTCACCGCGCACGATCTGGAGCTTGGCCTCGGGAGCGAGGTGCAGACTGAGCATCACGCCGTAGCCGCGCACCTTCTTCACCCGCTTCGTCGTCGCCGACATGAGCGGTCCGAGGGCCACGTCCACGTCGACGTCGAGCTCTTCGACCAAGGGCTCACGGATGGCGAAGAAGTCATCGCTCTCGAGCTTGTCGACGCGCTTCTTGAACTGCTGCACTTCGCGGAAGTAGTTGTCGAAGCGGGCGCGTCCCGTGTTGACCCGGCTCCCGGTCTCGACATTGGTCCGCCCGACCTTGCTGCAACCGGTGAGGCCGGGAGCGAGCAAGAGCGCACCGACCAAGAGCAGACGATTCAGCGACATTGCAGCACGGTCCCCCAGACCTCGTAGCTTCGAGACGAAGCCAATAGGAAGAGTACCACGGCCTTGTCGTCGATGACGGCGGGCATGCCCTGACCGAAGCTTCCCGTCGCCGGAGAAACGCGGAGGGCCGCCCCGAGCGGCTGGTAGCTCGCGTCGTAGGTCTGGGCGCGCAGGGTCTGTCGGCCGCCGGGGCCTTCGGTCCACATGAGGAGCCAGCGCCCACCGGGCAACGCCGCGAGGCTGGGTGCGATGGCGTTGCCTCCAGGACCACCGTCGGGAATCGTGACCACCGAGGCCTCGGGGAGAGGCTTGCCCACCGGACCGTGCGACCAGCGGATCTCGATGGTCGTGCCCTCGCCCTTGGGTTTGTCGGCAAAGACCACGCCGTAGTCGCGCCCGTTCGAGGCGACCGACGGCTTGCCGACCTTCCCCCCCGAGCCTGCCACCATCACCGCAGGCTGCTCGACGTCCCCGGCCTTGTTCAGGCTGCCGACGAAGACCTCCGGACCATGGCGGTACGCGACGATGGTTCGATCCGGGGTGTTGCGGGCGGTGAGCGCCATGTTGGCCACGGGCCCCTCCCCCAGGTCCCAGAGCTTGCTGCTCTCGCCGTCGAGCGCGGGCCGTCGCACGAGCGACTGCCCCTCGAAGCCGAGCACGAAGGGGGTGGCGCCAGGCACGAAGATGCCTTCGTGCAGGTCGCCCTGGGTGAGGGTCGTGGACTTGAAGTCGACCTCGCTGTCCATCATGACGGGCACGACGCGAGACAGATCGTCTTCGAGAGCATCCTCGGGCTCATGCAGGGTCTCGACGGCACCGGTCGCGGGATCGAGCAAGATGCCGCGAGGCACGGAGCGCGCGCGCGCATAGCCGACCGCGAGCTTGCCCTCCCCGAGGACCAGGGTCTCGAAGGGAACCTTCTGGGATGCGCCGGGCGTGAGGCGCGACGGTGCACGAAGCATGAGGCACGGTCGCGGCTTCTCGGGGGTGGTCGTGCGTGACCGGGCGAAGAGGGGCACCACGGAGTAGCCGGTGCGCGCCTGGATCGCTGCGCCGATGTGCGACGTAGCCTTGGGCGCCGTCACGCGCCCGAGCACGAAGGCGAAGATCATCACCGCGAGCGCGGCGATGCCGGCGATGGCCGCGATGCGCTTCTGGACCTGGAACCCGATGCCCGCCGGCGGCAGGGGCATCACCGAGCCCCGCGGCGGCCCGATCGACGTCCCCGGGATATTGGAGAGTCGGTCGGGGAGCGCCGGTGATGACGGTGCGTTCGAAGAGGTGCCGATGGGCAGGATGTCCTGAGAAAGCACTGCCGTATCGGGCGGCTCCGAGGTCTGGGGCGCCTTCACCTGCGGCATCGATGCGCCGGTGACCCGAAGCGAGGTCTCCTGGCCGTCGTCATCATCGAGGATCGACGAGAGCTGATTCTCGTCGATGGGCTCGAGACCACCATCGAGAGGCTGGGTGCCATCAGCGTCCTTGTCCCAGGGTTTGCTCGCAAAGGACGGGTTGGGGCGCGAGCCGAGCGGAGGCCGTGCGGCAGGTCCAGGTGCGCTCGAGAAGGGCGTCTTGTCCCGCGGGGCGATGCCCGCTGGAACGCTGGAGATGTCGCCGCCCACGAGGCGCCCAGCATCGGACAAGATCGCGTCGCGCCCCTTGTCGCTCGGCATGCCCGGCTTGCTCGGCTTCTTCCGACCCGGGCTGTCGAATGCCGACGAGAGCACCTCACTCGACTCGACAGGACGCGGGATATCGAGCTTGGAGGGTGAGGGCAGCCGCTTCGGCGGCACCGAGCGCTTCGGCGGACCAGGCGGCGCCGATCGCTTCGGCGGGGGGGGCGGCGCGCTCTTCTTCTGGGCCGCGGGCACCGGAAGGCGCTTCGTCTGTTTCTTCGACTTGCGGCGTGACGAACCCCTCGGACGCCGGGCGATGGTGCCGGCCTCCTCTTCGTGCCGCATCTCGGTGACGGTCTCCTCCTCGTCGTCGTCACGACGCGCGGCGCCGTCCTGCCAACCGCCGTCCGGCTTTGCCGGCTTGGGGCCCAGGTTGCGAAGCTCGCTCAGCGACAGGTCCGTGGGCGGGATCGATGGAGTGGGTGCCATTCGCTTCCCGAGCGACACCTCGTTCTCGCGCGTGATGGTCGGAGGCCCATCGTCATCGATGACGTCTTCGAGCTCGGGCACGTCGGACGCAGGCAGCCACTTCGGCATGCCGCGTTTCCAAACGAGCACGTCGGGCGGGAGGCGGCCGTCGCCGAGCGCGGAGCGTAGCTCCTCTGCGCTCAACAGGCGTTGCACGCCCTTACTGTCCGTCCATCTCCACTGGTCGGTCGACACGATCCTCCGACGTGTCGCGACCTTAACGCGGCCCGCCGGATAGATCATGCACTATGTCCCGCTAGGGCCATCGCCCGTAGACCGATGTAGGGGTGTGAACGACATCTCTGCTCCGTGGCGACGGGCCACCCGCCTGACCTCATCCCTGTGGCGCTGGCTCTGGGCACCTCCTCGCTGTCTCGCTTGTGATGAGGCCATCGAGCGCCTCGCCGCCTTCTGCGCTCCGTGTGCCGGGGCCGTGATACGGGCCGAGCCCGACTCCATCGCGGGACTCGACGGCTTCGCAGCCTTCGGTGAGTTCGGCGGCCCGCTGGCCGAAGCGATTCGACGACTCAAGTACGAGGGCCGCAGCGAGCTCGCCCCTGCACTGGGCGCCCTGCTGGCCCAGACGGGGATGGGGACCGAGATGGAAGCGGTGGTGCCGGTGCCGCTGTTCCCTACGCGCCTTGCCGAGCGCGGCTTCAACCAGAGCGCCCTGTTGGCGAAGCCCTTGGTTCGGCAACTCGGCTTGCCGCTTCGCCCCACATGGCTTCGTCGGTCACGAGAGACCGAGGTTCAGGCCGGATTGTCGCGGAGCGCACGCCGCGAAAACCTCGATGGCGCGGTCTTCGTGGCATCGACTGCGGTCGCCGGTCGTTCGATCCTGTTGGTCGACGACGTCGCGACCACGGGGGCAACCCTTCAAGCGTGCGCGCGAGCGCTGCGAAACGGGGGGGCCACGCGGGTCGAGGCGGCGGTGCTCGCGAGGCGTGGGTCGCGCGCTCCGGCGGCGGAGGCGGGTCGTGACCGCGACTCCGCTCCGTGGCTCATGGAGGCGTGGCTCGAAGGCCGGTGATGCCTACTCGTACTTGACCTTGTTGGGGTCGACGATGGCCGGCGGGGGTGGAACGTCGCTGGTCGCAGGGGGGGCGGCGCTCGGTGCCTCCACGGGCGGGGGTGGGTCGGCCGGGGCCTCGGAGCGGATCATCGCTGGCGTCTCGAGGTGGTTCTCCGGGGGCGGCTTCACCTCGACCCCCTCGTTTTCTTTCACCTCAGCGGGCGCATCAACCACCGGCGGTGGCACGTAGGGCCGCGGCGCATCGATCGCCTGAGCGATGGCAGCCAGCTCTGGGTAGTGCGTCGCGAGCTGCTGGATGTAGGCCTTCCGCCTTGCATCGGCAGGTGGGTGAACGCCTACCCCGGCGTCGCGGAGGGCCTCCGCCATCTGGTAGTACCAGGCCGCCATCGAGGCGTGCGCCTCCAGCAGCTGGCGAATCGTCTCGTCGCTCACGATGACGGTCTTGGGCACGGCGGCAAGGTAGCGAAGGTTGGGTCGGATGTCACCGGAGCCCCGACATGGGGGGAAGGTGGAGCCGTCGAACCGCCGAGCATTGGACGGCGCGCACATCCTGCAATACGCTGGCCGCGCCCCGCTTCATCGGGGCCCACCACCATGACGAGAACCATCGGTTCCTACCAGGTCGTCGAGCGCCGACGGGGCAAGGGTGAACGCTACGTTCTGAGCCAAGGCGACGACCGATTTGCCTGTCGGGTGGTGGAAATGCCCGCCGACGCCGACGTGATCGAGCAAGCAGAACGCGAGGTTCGCGTCGCTGGCAGCATCGACCACCCATCGCTGAAGGCGATCCGTGAGGTCTTCGCCGACCAGGGCAAGTTGGCCATCGTATGGGCGGAGACGACCGAGAAGGTGAAGACCCTCGGCTCACTCATCGCAGCCTCCGCCCTGCCCCCCGCCGCTGCGTGGTGGGTAGGAGCCCAGCTCGGCGGACTCCTCGCGCAGAGCCACTCTGCAGAAGACGGCGACGACTTCCTCACCATCTGCCATGGGCACATCGAGCCGTCCTTGGTCGAGGTGAACAAGGACGGCCACGTCACCCTTCGTGGTCTCGGTCTCGCACCGCTCGTCGGCCACGGCCTCGTGCCGAACCAGACCTTCACCGCCCCCGAACAGCGCACCGGCGGGCGGGTCACGCCGCGGGGCGACCTCTACAGCGTCGCCGTCCTTCTCTGGTCGATGCTCACGGGAACCGTGCCCATCGAGGCCCCCACGCTCGAAGAGGTGAAGGACCTCGTCCCCGATGCTTTCCACGACGCCTTCGCCCGCTCGCTGGAGCCGAAGGTGAGCCGGCGGAAGATCACCGCGATGGAGTTCGAGCAGTGGCTGACCGACCTGTCGGCCGGTGGGCAAGCCGCGCTCGCCAAGGCGGTGACGAGCCTCCTGTCCGAGGAACAGGCCGCACGCGACGAAGCCTCGGGCGCTGCCTCACCACGGCGCCAGTCCAGCACGCAGCGCGGCGTGGGCGGGTCGCCCGTGATGAACACGCCCCGGCGCCAGTCCAACACGCGCCGAGGCTTCGATGATCCGAGCTCGAACCGACCCAAGAAGTCGCGCCAACCCACGCTGATGGGCCAAGCGACGCCCAGCGACATCGAGGCCGCGCGCGAGCGGGTCGAAGCGGCAAAGCTCGAGCCGCCGGGACAGAAGCAGCGGCAGCCCTCGGGGATGGATTGGTCGGCCGCGTCCGAAGCGGCCAAGCGCCCGAGCTCCCCTCCCGGCCTCCCTCTCGGACCGGCCGCCGTGGACGACGACCTCGACTGGGGCGATGACGAGGACACGATGATCGCCACACGGCCAAGTGCCGAAGCGATCGCCGAAGCGCAAGCCAAGCTGGAAGCGATGGGCAAAGCGATGCCGTCTCCGCTCGGCGAAGACGAGCCCGCCGCGCCGCCAGCCCGAACCATCACCCCCGCTCGTCCGCTGACGGCAGAGCAGATGAACCGGCCGTCCCGCCGCCAGGAGACGCCGGTCGAGCCCGGGCGACCCATCGCCCCTGCGCCGCCGGTGGCTCAGTCGCTCGACGTACGGGTCGACGACGACGACGACGAGGCGACGATGATCGCGCGTTCGCCGCTCGACGACGCGGGGGACGACATCGACAAGGCCATGGCCATGGCCGACTCGGCGCTCGACGCCATGAGCGCCTCGATCTCGGACGAGCCCACGACCACACAGGAGCCTCCGTCGCAACGCATGCGTCAGGGCTCGCTCCTCGGGTCGCGCAAGCCAAGAGGGTCCAATCCGGGGCCGGCACGCACGTCGTCGCCTTCGGGTCCCGGCATTCCTCCCCCCCGTAGTTCGCGGCCTTCGGGTCCCGGCGCCCCGCGACCGTCGTCGCCTTCACGCCCTGACCTGCCCCCGCCGCGAGGCTCCTCACCGTCCGGCGCCACGAGGAAGTCGTCCGAGCCGGGCATGCCGTCCGAGCTGTCTCACGCCATGGTGGAGCCCGAAGAGCCCAAGACCCAACGTCGCGGCGAACCCGAAGACGCCCCCACGACCATCACCGACGACCCTTCGGTCGACGACCTCAAGGCCACCATCGCCAACGATCCGTCGGAGGACGAGCTCCAGGCCACGTTAGCTCTCGAAGATGGGGTCGACCCGGCCATGCGCGCAGAGCTCGACCGTGCAGCCGCAGAAGCGGAAGCCGAGGACAAACGAAAGGCCGAAGAGGCAGCCCGCAAGGCGGAGGCCGAGCGGAAGGCCGAGGCCGAAAAGAAGGCCGAGGCCGAAAAGAAGGCGGAGGCCGAAAAGAAGGCCGCACAGCCTGCTCCGCGCGCGCCGGCGGAGAGCGAGCCGGTGCTCGACGTGACGGCACCCAAGACGACCTCGGGGGCGCCCCCGGCAGACTCGCCGTGGTCGAAGGAGCGTGAGGAAGCGGAGCGCGGGGAACCGGTCGGCGAACCCATCTCGCTCCTTACATCGATGCTGATCACCTTGGGTACGGCAGCTCTGGTGATGGGTGCGGGGATCTGGTGGGTACGCCGCTCGGCGCAGGTCACGCCCCCGCCGATGCCTGCCGCAACGACCCCTGCGCCGAGGACGGCTCCGAAAACAGCCACCGCCAAACCCAAGCCAAGCGCGACCGCCAGCGCCACGGCGACGGCGACGGCGACCGCCACCGCTCCGGCCAAGGACCCCACGAAGCTGCCCCCCACAATGGGTTATCTGCAGCTGAAGTGGAGCGGCGCATCCGACGCGCAGGTCTTCCTCTTCGGCAAGTCGATCGGCAAGGTCACGGAGCCCGTCGAGGTTCCCTGTAGCGGCATGCAGAACGTCCGCGTCGGCACCGCCGACCGCCAGTGGCTCTCCGACGGCAAGGCCGTCTCCGTCGGCTGCCAAAAGCTCACCGAGCTCGAGATCAAGCCAAAGTAGGGTTCTGGGCTTGGCCGCGCCGGCTACGCCGGGACGTTCAACCCCTGCAGACCACCAACGTCGGCGATTCCGACGTTCAACCCCTGCAGACCCGCCTTGCTCGCCCCCAACGTCGACTTCCTCGACGTTCAACCTCTGCAGACCTCCAACGTCGACCCCTGCTCGACG
>JAUHZF010000392.1 GCA_030426145.1 Polyangia bacterium | reverse complement strand
TGCACGGTGGTCGTTCGTTGGCCGAGCCATGGCCTGGCCTACCCGATCGCCGTCGACCCCTTCTGGAGTGGCACCGAAGAACTCGCCGTGAGCCGCTATGGTCACGCCGCGACCGTCATCTCTCCCAGCACCCCGGGAAGCGCGGTCCTGGTGACCGGTGGATTCGACAGCGCCGGCAACGCGCTGGCTTCAGTCGAGCTCTTCCAGCCCACGGCAGGCACCTACACGGCGTTGCCCCCCATGGCCACTGCGCGGGGCGGTCACGCGGCGGTCGCCCTTCGAGACCCCAACCAAACCGGCCTCGTGATGGTGCTCGGTGGCGCCGACAGCGCGACGCCGACCGCCCCCGGCGATCTCACCGCAACCACCGAGGTCTGGAGTCCCACCAGTGGCCAATTCCAGGCCTCGGTCCCGATGCCAGAAGCCCGCTACCAGCACACGGTGACGCGGGTGGCCGCGGTCGACCTTCTCATCGTGGGTGGGCGCAGCGGCGTCGGGCTGCCTCCGTCGGCCACCGCGCGGCTCTTCACCGTCACCCCAGGCTCCGGTGGCACCGCGGGCGGATACGGCAGCGCCGTGACCATGGCTTTCCCCCGCACCGCGCACACCGCGACCTTCCTCTCCACCTCCAACCGCGTCCTCATCGCGGGCGGCCTCACCACGAGCTTCGCCACCGCGACCGCCGAGCTCTTCGACCAGAGCGGCGCCCTGGTCGCCTGGTCCGCCGCCGGCGGCGCGAGCAAGGACATGAACGCGGTGCGGGCGTTCCATACCGCCACCGCGCTGAGCGACGGCTCGGTGCTGCTCACCGGGGGCAGCAGCTCCGACGCCGACGCGACGATCACGAACGCGGCCGGCGTCTTCGTCGACAACGCCCCGACCCAGCTCGGCTTCATCGTCGCCGACAACATGAGTGTGAGCCGTACCCGTCACGTGGCCGCCCTCGTCCCCGGCGATCGCGTGGTCGTGGCGGGAGGGGTGACCACTGGGGGCACCTTTCCCGTCAGCACCGAGATCTTCGACCGCAGCACGCTGCAGTTCGAGTTGGTCGGCATCGCCACCCTCACCAACGGGGTGAGCGAGGCCGCGTCGGCCTCGGTCGACATCCTCACGGGCGCGGTCACCGCCACCTCCGCATTCCTGTGCGGCGGGCGTATGGGCGCGACGGCCTCCGCGCTCAGCTACCTGTTCATCCGCGACAACGGCAACCCCTGCACCGTCGACGCCGAGTGTGCGTCGGGCTTCTGCGCCACCGAAGGCTGCGACGTCGATACGACCGGCGTGTGCTGCGACGAGCCCTGCGACGGCGAGTGTGAGTCGTGCTGCGCGGGCAAGCAGAACGTCGGCGGCACCGACGGCACCTGCGGCGCCGTGGCCGACAACGTCGTCATCCGCACCGAGTGTGTGGACGAGGTCTCGACGCAGATCGCATGCAGTGGCGGCACCGCCGTCATCGCCCAGAGCGAAGTCTGCACCCCGGCCGTCTGCGGCAACCAGGGCCTGTGCACCTGCGGCTGCGATACCAACGCCGACTGCACCGACGACGGTTTCTGCGATGCGACGGCCGATCCGGCCGACGTCTGTGGCGGTGGCACCGGCCAGGGTGGCGGTGGCACCGGGGGCAGCGGCGGCACGGGAGGCATAGGCGGAAGTGGAGGCGCAGGCGGAAGTGGCGGTGCCGGCCAGGGCGGCGCCGGCCAGGGCGGCGCCGGGGGCAGTGGCCAGGAGCTCGGCGCTTGTATCGACCGCAAGGCCCTCGGGGCCGCATGTACCGGACAGGACCGCGAGTGCCTCGCAGCCTCGGGCAACCTGGCCGACGATGGCCTGTGTTGGGCCGAGAGCGGCCAGCAGATCTGCTGCGACCGGCCCTGCGACGGCGTGTGTGAGTCGTGTCTGGTCGAAGGCAGCATCGGAACCTGCACCCCCATCCCGGCGGGCACCGCGTGTCCCGTCGGCGGCAACATCGACGACGTCTGCGCCCCCACATGCGACGGCGTCACGGTCGACGCCTGCGGGTTCCCGCTGGGCACCGACACCCCGGAGCCCGACACGTGCTGCGTCGACGGCGCGCCGAGCAACTCGGCCGAGGCCTGCGCGGGCTTCGCCTGCGACGACGCCGGGAGCTGCCTGAGCACCTGCGGCGACGACGGTGATTGCTTCACCGGCTACATCTGCGTGTTCGCCGATGCGACGGCGACGACGGGCACGTGCACCCTGCTCGACGGTCCCATCTGCGACGGTCGTTCGACGGTCCGCTCGCCGGACGGCAACGACATCCTCTGTGCCGAGACGGCGATGATCCGTTGCAGTGGGAATGCCTGCCTCGACCGTTGTTCCACCGTCGACGACTGCGTGGATGGCGCCGTCTGCCGCCCCGACGGCACCTGCGTCGTCGCGCCACAGAGCGCCGACGTCCCTGCATGCAGCTGTCGCGTCGTCGGCGGCGACGACCCCGACCAAGGGCCTTGGCTCCTGGGTTTGCTCGGCCTGATGCTACTGCGGCGTCGGGACTGAAGCCCCGTCCTCGAGCTCACCGAGACGCCCGAGCAGCTCGAAACGTTGCACGTTGAGCTGGCCGAGCAGCGCGTCGAGGTCGTCGGTCTCGAGGGCGGGATCGTCCCGCCCCGGCGCTCCCTCCAGCAAGCGCACGACGGCCTCGCCGACAGGTCCCTCCGAGCGCTCCCACCTCACCTCGAGCCGTAGCGCGTCGCCTGACCATCCCAGGGTCAGCGCGAGCTGACCGAGGGCGTCCGACCACGCGCGACGCAGCGTGATCAAGCGACCGAGGCGACGACGCTCGACCTGCTTCAAGGCGTAGTCGATGCGGTCGAGCTCGACCTGAATCCGCTCTCGGTCGGTCTTGGGCACCGAGGGCGGCGGTGGCGAGGGTGCACGGCCGAGCGAGGACGGGATCGGTCCCGCCACCAAGGCCCCCACCGCACCGCCCATGACGAAAGCGGACGGACTGCGACGAAGGACCCGCGCCACCCGGCTCTGGTCGCCGTAGCTCGGTGCTTCTGGAAGCTGCACGAGCCGGTCGAAGAGGTCACGGTGTGAGCTCGCGACCACCGCCCCCGCCCGCACGCCGACGCGCACCGGGGGAACGCCAGGCACGCCTAGGATGACGTCGGCGCCATCGGCGTGAACCGAGCCGTCGCGACCGACCTCGTCGAGCTGCGACTGCGCGATGCCCGCATCCTTCAGCCCCACCCGAGCCCCGAGGCGCGGACCGTCTTCGGTCTCGGTCACCACCACCGCCGCCGTCCCGTCGAGGGCCCCGAGCAGCTCGCCGTCTCCCTCGAAGCGGCGGCCGAGGAAAGGCAGCAACGCGCTCAAGTGTTTCTGCAGTAGGGCCGGCTCGGCCGTGAGCTCGGCCGCGGCGTAGGGAGGCGCATGCAGAGACTTGAGTGGTGTGCGCACCGGACGAGGGCGGGACAGCAGCCGCGCGAGAGGCGCCGCCTCGGGGATGGCGATCCGCGCGGAGAGCTGCGCCCGCGAGCCGCCGAGCTCCAGCCGAAAGCCCGCCCCCTCGATCTCCCCCCACAGCGCCCGCAGCGCGCTTGCCGATGCGTCTTCCCGTAGGCCCGCGCGCCAGTTGCGGTAGCGCGCGTCGATGGCCGCCAGGGCCCGCACCCCGGCCCCTTCGTTTCGGGCCACCTTCAAAGCCTGGCGGTGTTGCCGCTCGAGGTTGGCGCGGGCGGCAGCGATATCTGCCCCGGCCCACCTCGGGTCGAGCCCCGATTCGGCGTAGAGGAGCCCGCGCACGTCGACGAAGCCCGCGAGCGCCGTCGTGCGGCGGAGCTGCCCCGCCATCGCATGTCGGAACGCGGGTCGCTCGGCCAGAGACGGCTCGGAGTCTGTGAACGTGGCGATGCGTCGCTGCGTCTCGTGGGCCCGGCGCGGAAGGAGGAACGCGACATCACCTCGGACGAGCCAGGCCACCTCGTCTCCGAGGACGAGGGCCGCATCCCCCTCGGCGCCCGGCCGACCGTACCCTTCCCGCGCGGCAAACCGCAGCAGCGCCGATTCGAAGCGTCCCGGATGCGCGAGTGAGAGGAAGACGACAGGTACCGTCTCCGCATCCTCGTCGAGCATGAGCGCCACGCCGGCGGGGCCATCGACCTCGACCCCCACGGCCGCAAGCGCTTCCGGGCGCGGCACGACGCCGACCTCGCGCTCGGCCCGATAGAACAAGCGCATCGCATCGGCCCGCGCCGCCACCACGAGCTGGTCTCCCTGCGCTCGATCCCACAGGCTCTCGAAGCTAGGCGCCACCACGTAGGCCAGGGTGTCTGCGGGGAGCATCGATGCGGTGGCCGTGACCACCGTCGTCCGCGGAGCGCGGGGTACCTCGGGAAGCGCCGGGCGACAGGCCGAGACCGCCAGAGCGACGGCCGCTGCGCGCATCACGGACCGCAGGGACATGCCGCGACCCTACACCGCCGCGCGGCCGACCACGAGGGAGGGGCCCGACCACGACCAATCAAGGGAAAGGTAGGATCTACCTATGACCACCGACCCGACGACCGAGGCCGCCGCCGCTCTCGTGGCACTCATGTTGGAGCACCTTCCCGATGAAGACGCCCTCGAACGGTACGAGGAGCGCGCTTGTCAACAGCACGAGTTCACGCTCGGCCTGCACCACCTCACGCAAGGACTGATCGAAGAACTCGACCCCGCCGTTCGAGAAGAAGCGCTCGACGCGGTGCGGAGACTGGCAGCCCCGCTCGGCGTCGAGGGGGACATCGCGTCGGCATGCGAGGCGCTGCTCGCGCCGAGTTCGGCTGGAGCCACGAAACGATGCGAGCCCGCGCTCGAGCGGCTTTGGCAGGCCACCTCTGAGGTGCACCGCGCTCGCCTGCTCACATGGCTGAAGGGACCCAGGGTCGATACGAAGCTTCAGATGGACGAGGCCTTCAGCCGCTTTCTCGAACATGGGTCCTCAACGTTCCTGCCCATTCGATGGGAGGAGAAATTCGAGCGAGACGGCACCGTCTTCGAGCTCGTCCTCAGCGGCGGCGACGGCGACTTTGGGGCTGGGCTCGCAGGGGCGTTCGGGGCCATCGCCGGCTACGAGCCGGGCGACGACTGGGCCCTCATCGCCGAGGTGATCCGGGTCGAACATCGACGGTGGCACCGCCTGAACGCCATCGAGTTGCTCCTCGAGCATGAGCATTCCACGTGGTCGAGATACGTGGAGCGGGCGGGGCCCCAGCGATGGGATGAAGTTGGGCCATGCGCCTACATCAGTGACGAGAACGATGAACGTCGCGACTTCGGCGACGAAGGTGGCGACAAGTGGGTGACGACCTGGAGCGCACGCCTCACCTCGCAGGGCTGGCTCGTCGCACGGACTCGTGACGAACTGTAACATCGCGGTCAGAGAGCGACCCGCGACCCGTCGTCCCTTCTCCGGCGCCCCGTTGGAGCCTCGGTGTCCAAGTAGCTGAGCGAGACTCGAGGTCGAGAACGAGGTCGAGAACGAGGTCGAGAACGAGGTCGAGAACGAGGTCGAGAACGAGATACGCGAAACGTCTCGCTCACGACCGAACGGCCTGGGGCCTAGAGCGACAAACGGTTCTCTAGCGCTCGCCGTCGGGCGCGGCGCCCCCGCTTGGTGGCGGTGTCGACACCGGGACGTCGTCGGGTGGGCGCACGAAACGGGGAGCGCCGGCCTCGTCGAGGCGAATGGTGGACAGGCGCGGCACGATGCGGCGGTCGGGGTAGATGTCGAGCTCGAGCAGCCCCCCCGTGCGGTGTCGCTCGGTGTGGTTCATGCCGCTGAAGACGAAGTTGCCCAGGCCGTAGGCGATGAACTTGCCCCTGTACCAGGCCGTGGGCTGCATCACGTGGGCATGCGTACCCACCACGGTGTCGCAGCCGGCGTCGATGAGCTTGCGGGCGAGCCGCTTCTGCATGAGCAGCGGCTCTGGCTGGTCCTCGCGCCCCCAATGCATGAACGCGATGAGCACGTCCACGTCCGGTCGCGCCGCCTCCACGTCGCGCATGGACTTCGGAGGCCAGTAGTAGGCGAGCAGGCCGATCCGAAGTCCATTCTTCTCGTAGACGAAGGGGGCCTGCGGCTTCCCGCCGAAGGTCTCGCGGCCGAAGTGCGGTAGCCCTCCTGCCTCGAGGTTGTCGACCATGCCCTGGAGACCGGCAGGCCCGAAATCGAGCGCATGGTTGTTCGCCACGCTCATCAGATCGAAGCCCGCCTGCTTCAGGCTCTCGATGGTGCTCGCATGGCAACGGAAGGGATTGTGGTCGGTGGCCAGCGACCCCTTCGTCGAGGCCACACACTCGAGGTTGCCCACCATGAGGTCCGCCGCACGCAGTCGCTCGGCCACGTGCGTGAACGGGTAGCCCACGCCGACGTCCGTCGGTACGCGTTGGCCCTGAGCCTGTCGCTCGAGGTTGATCCCCACCTTCAACGAGAGGTTGACGTCTCCGACGAAGGCGACCCGTACCGGCGACGGCGGTGCAGGCTTCGCGACGGGCGCCGAACTCACGATGGGCGGCGGCGGGGCCGACACCGATGCGGTGGCGGTGGTCTCACGTGGCGCGGGGGCGCCGTCGGCCTGGCCGCAGCCGACCGCCGCGAGCGTCGCAGCCACGCCCCAGAGCCTCCTCATCGCGTCGACCGTGCTAACGATGCCCGCGATGGCGGGCAAGTTCGAAACCTCCGAGGACTGGCATCCTTCGACCCAGGTCGTGCACGCGGGTCGTGCGCCCGACCCCCACACGGGTGCCATCACCCCGGCGATCGAGCTGTCGACGACCTTCGCTCGCGACCCTGCGGGTGAGCTGGTCGGTGAGCACCTCTACGGGCGCTACGGCAATCCGACCCGGGCCCGCCTCGAGGCTTGCCTCGCCACCCTGGAGGGCGGTGCCGCGGCGGCCACCTTCGCCTCTGGATGCGCGGCGGCCCAAGCCCTGATGTCGACGGTCGCACACGGAGAGCGGGTCGTGGTCGGCCACGACATGTACTTCGGCGTACGGGCCCAGTATCGGCAGCTGAGCAAGCGCTTCGGGATCGACTTGCGCGAGGTCGACCTGCGCGACGAACGCGCCGTCGAGGCCTGCTTCGAGCGCCCCGTGCGCTTCGTGATGTGCGAGTCGCCGACCAATCCTCAGATGCACCTGGTCGACATCGCGCGGCTCGCCGCGCGGTGTAACGCCGCATCGACCCCGCTGATCGTCGACAACACCATGGCCACCCCGCTGCTCCAGACGCCACTCGCGCTCGGGGCCTCCATGGTGATGCACGCCACCACCAAGTACCTCGCAGGGCACAGCGACGTGCTCGGGGGTGCCATCGTCGCCCGCGACGATGATGAGGGCTTTGCCGCCATCCGGGAGATGCAGCGCCTCGGAGGCGCCGTTCCTTCCCCCTTCGACTGCTTCCTCCTCCTGCGCGGCATCGCGACCCTCGACGTTCGACTCCAGCGCCAGACCGACAATGCAGAACACCTCGCGCAGTGGCTCGCGCAGCACCCCCGCGTCGAGGCGGTGCGCTACCCCGGGCTGCCCGACCACCCGCAACACAGCCTCGCGCGGCGTCAGATGAAGCGTCCCGGGGCCATGCTCTCGGTTCTCATCGAGGGCGGTGAGGCGGCCGCGCGCCAGTTCTGTGGTCGGCTGACCCTCGCCACCCGCGCCACCAGCCTCGGGGGCGTTCACACCCTCGTCGAGCATCGCAAGCCGGTGGAGGGCCCGGACTCCACCACCCCCGACAACCTCGTGCGGATCAGCGTGGGCATCGAGTCCATCGCCGATCTCGAGCGAGATTTTGCCCAGGCCCTCGACTGAACCGTGCCGGCCGCGCACCATGTCGCCCCGCCGTTGTCTTCACCATGATGCGTAGCCCCCTGCCCCTCGTCCTGTTGCTCGCGGCCGCTTGCCAGCCCGCCGCCGCCCCTCCTCCACCGGCTCTGGAGCCCGCCGTGGAGGTGAACATGGACGCCCCCCTGCCCCCTGAGCCGGTGGTGGTGGCGCCGGTCCCCGAGGCTCCAGATCCGCCCCCGGAACCCGCGCCCGAGGTCGAGCCGCCTTTCGCGCCCGGCAGCCCCGACGCAGACCGCGACCCGTTCCGTAGCGACAGCGTCGATCAGAACGAAGAGGGCGAGTACATCCTCGACCGTGCGCTCCGTCCCCCCGACCCGGATCCCCCCAAGAAGCCGGAGAAGGAGCCCGAAGCGCCGTGAGCGCTCACTGGAGCTCGCCTACGAAGACGTCGGCGATGCTCTGGCCGTTGACCCTCCCCCCGGCCGAGTAGATGTAGCCGTCGAGACGCGGCGTCTGGTGGGTGTGGGCCCGTGGGCTCGGGAGGGCAGGCTGGCTCTCCCACGCGCCGAGCTGGCCGTCGGCATCGAGCGCGGCCCTCAGCACCTGGTCGGTGAAGTTCACGTCATCGCGAACCCCTCCCACGACGTAGAGGTAGCCCATCTCGACGAAACAAGAGTGGGTGGCCAAGGTCTCGGGCAACTCGCCCAGCGTGCTCCACGCGCCCAACGTGCCGCCGTCCTCGAAGCCGGCGCGCAAGATGTCTTGGTGGCTCGTATGACTGCCCGCGGGGTTCCCGGTGAGCCCACCGATGACGTAGAGCTGCCCCTCGTGCACGAGGCTGCAATGGTGGCTCCGCCGCTCTGGCAGTGGGGTCACGTCCTCCCACGTGCCGTCGAGCGAGGTGAGGCGCGCCACGTTGTCGGTGTTGTCCGTTCCGTCACCGACGAGCCCACCGATGGCGTAGACGACCCCGTCGGTGGCGCGCACGTA
>JAUHZF010000391.1 GCA_030426145.1 Polyangia bacterium | reverse complement strand
CTCACTGCGGGCGATACGAGACGCGAAAAATCCGGCCATTCATCTCTTCGGTGAAGAGGAGGCTGCCGTCGGGTAGGGCGAGCAGACCGACGGGGCGGCCCCAGGTGGTTGGCCCCGACGGGTCGAGCAAGAAGCCGGTGAGGTAGTCCTCGTAGTGACCGACGGGTCGGTCGCGATCGAAGGGGATGAAGAGCGGATAGGAGGGATAAGGGCCCTGTTGGCCCGTCGAGCACGGAGCCCTCGAGGCAACAGAACGCCTTTTGTGCGAAGCCGCCATGTAGTCCGACGTAGGGTCCAGGGCGCCGGTTGGGGCAGCTACGCCGCCCACCGCTGCCTCTACGGGGCTTCGGCGGATAGGAAGGACAAAGGCCCTCCTATCCGCTATCGCTGACGCGCTCTTGGCACCCCACGCACGGCCCCGGGCCGAGGTGGGCGCCTACGGACGCTGGCATGCTGCGGGGTCGAGTGACGCACGAATCAAGGCGTCGCGGGCCCGAGCGATGCCTCCCAGAGGCGCTCGGTCTCGTTGAGTCCTCCCGCACAATGCAATCGACCCTGCTCGTCGATGCCGCAGGCTCGGTCCATGACAGTGCTCACGGCGAAAAAGTCGAGATTGCGGCCATCGAGCTCAGTCACGGTGGCTTCGGAGCATCGGGCCCCCGTAGACTGCGCCGTCCAGCAGGTCCCCTGGGACGAGCTACGCGTGAACGACTCGACGGGGCCGTCGACGAACACGGGGGGCGAAAAACCTCCGCGGCCCCAACACTCGAGGCTCCGAGTCTCGGCCGTCAGGGCGCACGGACCTCGCTCCACGTGGACTAGCGGCTCCGTCGTTGCCCGTCCCCAGAACACGTCGTAGTGGAGTCCGTAGGAGGGGCCGGAGACGCCGACGAGGCGGTGAGACTCAGCTTCGATCCCGTTCACGCCATCCCATGACTCGAACACGAGGCTCCCTCGCGAGCTAAAATCCACCGCACCGTCCGCGGGTAGAGGCCGACCCGTGCTCGCCAACGATGCGTACGGGACCGGGCCTGCGACGCCATAGGTAGCTCCGAAGGCACCGCTGTCGGCCAGCAGCCAGTACGCGTGATTCTTGGGTACCGCGATGTGGGACACCGGCTCGGTGGGCAAGAGGGCCCAACTGCCGAGGCCCGTGCACTGCATCTGGGACGTCCCGTCTTCGATGATGCAAATCCCTTCTTCGCCCGCCGCCACGGTGCTGGCCGTGACGGCCGGGAAAGGCGTCTCTAGCGCCGGCTTCCAACAGACCACCTGGCCGCCCTCCCGCACGCCACAGTGACGCGCGTCGCCCACGGAGACATCGATGAAGCGGCCCGCCGGTATATCCAGTCCGTCCGCGTAGGAGGCGCCCCAACACACCAGCTCACCATCGTCGCTCCGCACACCGCACGCGTCGGAGCCCCAGCTCGTGAGCACGTCGAGAGCCACGGCCGGCGCGTCGTCCTGGAGCGGACCCGGCAGCCAGCACACCGGCGTATCATCGTGCCGGCGGAGGGCACACGTGCCCTCGAGCCCGTGGAGGTCGCCGGGCATCTTGAGGAACGGATGATGGTCTTTCGAGTCCCCACATCTCCAGTCGCCCTCACTGGTGACGCCGCACAAGCCGCGACCGATCTCGGCGAACACGCCCTCGGGACAAGCGGTGGGATCCGTGGCGAACGCCTCAAGCGAGCCATCTTCTCTCCATAGGCACACATCGCCACGGCTGACGCCCTTCAAGGAGCGAACGGTGACCCCGCGATAGCGGCCGGGGCGGGTCCCTCGTACCCAGGACGCGTGGCTGTAGTAATCGGACGCGTACCACCTGAGGTCACCCTCGTCCGTGACCCCGACGACGATCGTAGCCGTCGTCGCCCATGCTGGAGCGGGTTCGTCGAAGAGGCTCGTCGCGTCCGTCTTGTCCACAATGCGTAGCGATCGCAAGGCCACAGTATCGAGGCTGCGCAGGCCACTGATGGGGGATCGGCACTCGACCCCACCGTCCCGCCACGAGGCACACTGGACCGACCCCTGAGCCATCGAGATCATCGGCGACGAAACGGGGACCGAAGAAGAATCCGTATCCCCCCCGCATCCTGCAAGGAGGAGCGCCGTCATGACTATTCGACCGCTCACAGGGCTAGGGTAGGTCATCGTGGCGCCCTCCGCACTGGACATCCGCTCTTCGAGTCTGACGACAAAGACCCCATCGCGGTCCTCATGCACGGCGACCTCGAGGTGTCGGCCAAGGCCCTGGCGGATAGGAAGGACAAAGGCCCTCCTGGCGCGTCGAGCCTACAGCCCCCGAGGCAGCAGATAGCCTGTTATGCGAAGTCGGCACGTGGTGTGGTGTAGGTCCCAGGGCGCCGGGACGGACAAAAGAGGCCCGTCCGACGGTCGGGAAAGCCGTGGGGGCGGCCATCTGGGGGACGGCGGACGCAACGGTACCGTTCGAGGGCTCAGGCCTCGCGTGCGGTGGCGGTCAGGCGGCGACGAGCAGCGTAACCATCGGGGTGAGCCACGTGGGGGATACCTGCGACGGCGGAGATGCGCAGCGATGCTCGCCGCGGTGGCGGGGCAGGTGATCACCAGCTCGAGGCGGCCGCCGCAGGTCGCGCAGGCGAGCAGTTCGATGGCGAAGGTGCGGCGTATCAAGTCCGCCCAGGACCAGAGACCACGGGCTGGCGGTCCTTTGGTGGCTGCCTCCTCGGCGGCATTCGATGGGGACGGCACCGCTGTCGACGCAGTGTCGCGTCCGTAGGCGACCACGTCGGCTCGGAGGCGTGCGTTGGGCGCCAACACGCCGTGGTAGAGGGTGAGGTTGGTCCTCGGGCGGGGGACGAAGGCGGCGAGGCGGCCGATGAGCTCCCATGGCTCGAACTCGAGTTGGGTGATTCCGTCCCGTCAGGGATGGCGGGGCGCGCCCCGAACGTGGTCTTCGTCGAGCCCTTCGAGAAGGGTCACACAGCTAGGCGTCTCGGGAAGTCATCGACATCAGGTCGTCCGCGCGCGCACGTTGCACGCGCGGACGTGCCTTCCCGCCGAGTGCCTCAGGGCAGCGTAATCGTGGTGTCGTTGGTGCCGTCGGTCGCCGTCAGCGTGACGCTGTCGCCGGTGGCGCCAGGGACTGCCATCGAGAACGAGCCGTCGCTGGCTGCCGTGGTGGAGCGCATGATCGACGCCGTCACGTTATTCGCCGTGACGGTCGAGAAAGGCCCGACGGCTCCCGCCTCCCCATCCATGATGAAGGAGCTCGTGTTGATGGCCGTGTTGAAGTCGGCGGGGGCGAGCCCGGCAAAGGCTGAATTGGGGAGGCCCATGAGGGTCGCTTCGACAGTCGCGTCCATGGTGCCGTCGTCGTACAGGGCGCCGAAGTAGATGAGGGTAACCTGACCATTGGCCGGAACCACCACACCATCCCAGGATACCGTGTGAAGGCTCGTGTTCCCCGTCTGGGACGTGATCCCCGTACCGAACCACTGAGCAACGAGGGCGTCCGAGCCACTGTCGTTGAGGTAGAACCATTGGTCGGCGGCCGAGATCGTAGTGTCGCCCGAAGAGGTGTTGATGATCCCTCCAGAACCGTCAGCGCCGTAGTCGCTCGCGACGTCGATGTCGACGGTGATTGGCGCCGCCGAGTTGTTCACGAGGATGTCTGTGTAACGAATGATGGGCGGTCCGGCGGGGTCGACGTAGATTTTTCGCGTGACGTCGAGCCCGGCGATCGTGGTCGGGCCAACAACGAGCTCGCTGGCGTCCTCGACCTGAGCGTTGAGCCCCGCGGTGAACGTCGTGCCGTTGATACGAAGGACGAAACAGTCGTCGCAGGCATCACCGTTGTTGCCGCCCGATGTGCCATTGTCGAGCTCACCGTCGGTCTGGATGTCGAAGGTTGCTCCGTCACCGGCGACCAAGTCGTACTCGTCGAACGACCCCGAGAACGTGTGTGCGACCGAGGCATCCGTCGGTACCCCAGGGGCCGTGATACCCGTGCTGAGCGGCGTGTAGGTTCCCTCCGACAGGTCTGCAAGCTGACCGCCGACGGACGCGATGATCTCGTCGAGGACCGCCTGCGGGTCACTGAGGTCGGTGCTTGCCGTAGTGAGGGCCGTGTCGGCCGCGGCGTACAGCGTCGAGAACTCCGCCGGTGTGTAGTCGCTGAGGGTGCGGCCATCGGGCGTCTCGGTGATGAGGAGCATGGCCGACAACACGCCCGTGGAGACCGGGTCGATGGTGACGGCGGTGTCTGAGAAGAGGGCGCTGGAGACGCCTTCCCCGTCGACCTCCGAGATGAGGACGAGGCGCGTGCTCGCCACGACGTCGTCGTCGACGGAGAGGCTGAAGGCACCGTTGGCGTCGGTCAGGGTTCCACCAAACGATACGATCTCTGCGCCGGTGTCGTCGATGGCGACAAGCGCGACGGGCGTGCCTTCCCCTGCGGCCCCCACCGAGGAGGCCACCGTGCCGCTCACCTCGACGATCGTCGCGGCGCCATCCATCCCGTCCATGCCGTTCGTCCCATCCGTCCCGTCCGTCCCGTCCGTCCCGTTGGTACCGTTGGATCCGTCGTTGCCGTTCTGTCCCGCGGGCCCGGCTTCACCGGCGGGGCCCTCTGGGCCCTCACAAGCGACGAGAGAGGTGGCGAGCAGAAGGACTAGGGACGTCATCGAAAGGGTCTTCATGACATCTCCTCACCGGATGGTGTGGCCGACAGCACGCACATCCGACCACCATCCGAACTTCGGCGGTCTACCCGGCTTCGCTCGAAGCCTCGACGGCTTCGTCGGAAGGCGCCACCGAAGGGCTCCTCTTGCCGTCTCCCCAGTTTCTCCCGGTCTGCTCGTCGCTGAAGATCTTGCCGTCCTTCATCGTGACCACGCGGGGCATGGAGTGGGCGAAGTTCACGTTGTGCGTCACCACCACCACCGTCGTGCCGTGCCGCTGGTTCACCTCGAAGAACAGCTGGTGAATCGCGTCGCTCGTCACCGTGTCGAGGTTGCCCGTCGGCTCGTCGGCCAAGATGAGCGGCGGCGATAGCACGAGGGCCCGCGCCAGCGCCACGCGCTGCTGCTCACCGCCCGACAACTCGCCCGGGCGGTGTGTCAGCCGGTGACCCAACCCCACCTCTTCGAGCAACTCCGACGCAAGCCTCTTCATCTCCGGGCGACTTCGCCCCTGGATCAGGCCCGGCATCATCACGTTCTCGAGGGCGTTGAACTCGGGCAGCAGATGATGGAACTGGAACACGAAGCCGATCATCTCGTTCCGCACCGCCGCCAGCTGCGCACTGTTCAACCCCACGAGCTGATACTTGCCGAGGTCGAGCGTGCCCGTCGTCGGTAGGTCGAGCGTGCCGATGCAGTGCAACAGCGTGCTCTTGCCCGCGCCGGACTTTCCGACGATGGCCACCACCTCACCCTTGCCGATTTCCAGATCGATGCCCTTCAGCACCTCCAGCTCGCGGCCCATGTGCTTGAAGGCCTTGGTCAGGCCACGCACGGTCACCAGCGGCTCAGTCGAATCGGTCATGGAAGTCTACTCGTAGCGCAGGCCGTCGATCGGACGGACGCGGGAAGCGGTCTTAGCAGGGTAAATGGTCGAGAGCGTGCATATCACCATCGCGGCCAAGGCCACGAGGCTGTAGTCCACCGGGTCGACGTTCACCGGCAATCGGTCGATGTAATACACCTCCGGATCCAGGCGCACGCCGGCCCAAGACAACCCCAAGCAGGCCGCCAACGCCACCGTCACCCCCATCACGGTTCCGATGCCGCCGATGAGCACGCCCTCCAACATGAAGGTGCGCATCACCGCTCGGTCCGAGGCGCCCAGGGCCTTGAGCATGGCGATCTCCTTCTGCTTCTCCGTCACCATCAACAACAACGTGCAGATGATGCAGAAGCTCGCGACCGCGATCGCGATGCTCAGGATGATGAACGTCGCGATCCGCTCCAGCTTCAACGCGCTGAAGAGGTTCTTGTTCATCTCCTTCCAGTCCCGCACCCGCAGTGGAGACTGACCCTTCCTCACCGGGCGCTTCTGGTTCAGCGCCGCCACCGCGGCGTCGAGGCCTGGTCGCACCTCCCCCACCCGTTCTGGCTCGGGGATCCGAATGTCGATTCGGCTCAACGACGACCGCATGTCGAAGAAGGCTTGCCCCTCTCCCAACAGCACGTAGGCGTGGGACGCGTCGTACTCGTACATCCCGCTGTAGAAGATCGCCGCCACCCGGAATTTGCGGGCCTTGGGCATGATCCCCATCGGTCCGAGCTCACCCGTCGGGCTCAACAGCGTGAGCTCATCGCCCACCATCACGTGCAGCGACTTGGCGAGCTCACGGCCGAGGATCATGCCCGGATAGACCTCTTTTTCCGGCAGCACATCCTTCAGCTCGGGGTCCACCCCCGGCATGCGAAACCCCGGCCCCTTGTAGTAGGGCTCGCCCCCGGGACCGCGACCGATGATCTCATCGGCCGGCAGATCCAGCAGCGCCTCGGGATCGGTCATGTACTCGAACTTCCCGATCTCGATGTTCTGCTTCAGGTTGATGACGTCGGCGATGGTTTCGGGGTCGACGCCCCGCATCAGCACGCCTGCCGTATTGGTCGCCGACGACGCCATCGCGTCGCCGCCCACCACCGGCGTCACCGTCCCGCCCATGGGCTCCACCGCGGCCCTCGTCTCGTCGAGGACCGGCTTCCACCCTTCGAATCCGGCAGGTCCCGCATCGACGACGATGTGGGCCGTGTTCCCCAGGATCTTCCGCTTCAGGTCGGCCCCGAAGCCGCCCATGATGCTGGTTACGCTGCACAAGGCACACGAGCTCACGCCCACGCCTAGGATCGACAGCACGCTGATGACGGTCAAGAACCCGCTCTTCGTCGCCCGCATCATGCGCGCGCTGACGAAGGTGACGAAGCTGCGGTGCTCCAGGTATCTGAGCAACACCGGCAGCGTCTCCGACAGCAGGTAGACCACGAAGACCACCGCCGCGACCAAGGCCGCGATTCGAAGCAACTGCTGACTGAGGTCGAACTTCCCGAAGGGCGGTTCCTTCATGCGCAGGCTCACGATCGTGAGCACCGCGAAGACCACCCCCATGACCGGGCCCCCGAAGCGCATGACGGTCCGGGTACGCGAGGGCGGAATGGCGAGGCGCCCCATCTCCTCGCGCTCGAGGGCGGAGTTGCGCAACGACAAGCGCAGCACCCCCACCCCCAAGACCACCGCCCCCATCAGCGCCAGGAGCGCGCCTCGCTCCACGGAGTCCATCGTCACGCGGACCACGGCGCCCGCGGCGATCAGCGCCATCGCGGCCCCGACCTCCACCAGCGGGGAGATCCCGCCTCGGCGCGCAGCAGCGCTCACGAGGGCTCCTTGCCTCCCTCGGGCCGAAGCTGGGGGAACAGGATCACGTCGCGGATGGAGGGCGCACCGGTCAGGAACATCACCAGCCGGTCGATCCCGATCCCGAAGCCTGCCGTCGGCGGCAGTCCGTGCTCGAGCGCACGAATGTAGTCCGCGTCGTAGTCCATCGTCTCCTCGGCCCCACGGGCCTTGGCTTCGACCTGAGCCTGAAAACGAGCCGCCTGGTCCTCGGGGTCGTTCAGCTCACTGAAGGCGTTGCACAGCTCGCGGCCCTCGATGAAGAGCTCGAACCGGTCGACCAGACTCGGGTCGGCGTCCTTACGGCGCGCGAGGGGTGAGACCTCGAACGGGTAGTCCTTGATGAAGACCGGGACGCTCTTGTCGCCGTCGCGGTAGTCCTGCGCCAAGTACGGCTCGGCCAGGTACTCGTAGGCACAGAAGATACGCTCGCCCTCGCTGTCGCACTTCTTCATGCCCTGGCGAAAGTTCGCCCAGTCGATGACGCGCTTCTTCGCCTTGGACGCCTTGGCCCAGGGTTTGATGGGCGCATCGTCGGCGTGCACCTCGGTGGCCGCCTCTGGCGGCAGATCCGCTGCCTTCAGCGCGGTCGCGATGGCTTCTTTCATGGGCACGCGAGCGAAGGTCTCGAACGTGAAGGGGCGCTCGGCACGCCACGCCTCCGTCGCCTCGGGAAGCACGCTCGCGAGGTGGTCGTCCACTGCGCGCAGCATCTCCTCGGTCTGGTCCATCAACGTCTCGTACGTGGCGTAGGCCTGGTAGTACTCGAGGATGGTGAACTCGGGGTTGTGCTTGGTGCTGATCCCCTCGTTGCGGTAGGCGCGACCCATCTCGTAGACGCGCTCGAACCCGCCCACCACGAGCCGCTTCAAATAGAGCTCCGGCGCGATCCGCATGAAGAGGTCCATGCCGAGGGCATTGTGGTGGGTCAGGAAGGGCTTGGCCGTGGCCCCGCCGATGAGGCTGTGCATGGTGGGCGTGTCCACCTCCAAGAACCCGCGGTCGTCGAAAAACTTACGCAGTCCCTGAACGATGGCGCTCCGCGCCCGAAAGACCGTGGCCACGTCGGGGTTGGCCACCAGGTCGACGTAGCGGCGGCGGTAGCGCGCCTCGACGTCCTTGAAGCTCGTCTTGGTGGGCAGCGGGCGGTAGGCCTTGGTCAGCAGGCGCACCTTCGTGGCGTTGATGCTGAGCTCTCCGCGCCGGGTCGCCATGGCGGTGCCCGTGCCTTCGACGAAGTCGCCGAGATCGAGGTCGTCGAGGGCAGCGTAGGCCTCTCCCATCACCTCTTGGTCGCAGTAGAGCTGTAGCTCGCCCGTCCTGTCCCGCAGCCGCACGAAGGTGAGGGCGCCCATCGACCGCATGAAGAGGATGCGACCCGCGATCCGGAAGGTCCCCTCCGGCACGGCGTCCGCAT
>JAUHZF010000390.1 GCA_030426145.1 Polyangia bacterium | reverse complement strand
CGCTACTTCGTCAGCTACTACGACTACTACCAGCCCGAAGCCTACGTCCCCGCGTCGGACACCTACATCGAGAAAGACGCGATCATCAACGACGAGATCGACCGGATGCGGCACGCGGCGACGCACGCGCTGCTGAGCCGTGACGACGTCATCATCGTCGCCTCCGTCAGCTGCATCTACGGCATTGGCAGCAGCGAGACCTACCAGGGGCTCATCATCGACCTCGAGCGGGGCGAGACCATCCGTCGCGATGACTTGCTCATGCGACTGGTCGACATCCAGTACGAGCGCAACGACGTCGACTTCCACCGCGGCACGTTCCGGGTGCGGGGCGACGTGGTGGAGATCTTCCCCGCCTACGAGCAAGACCGCGCCATTCGCGTCGAGCTGTGGGGCGACGAGATCGACGCCATCCGCGAGATCGACCCTCTGCGGGGCAAGGTCCTCGGAGACCTGGAGCGCTACCACATCTACCCCGGCTCCCACTACGTCACCGAGCGTCAGCAGCGCGAGCGGGCCATCGCCAACATCCGCGCCGAGCTCGCCAAGCGCCTCGACTTCTTCGACAAGGAAGGACGCTTCCTCGAGAAGCAGCGTATCGAGGAGCGCACCATGTACGACCTCGAGCTGCTCGAGCAGATGGGCTTCTGCAACGGCATCGAGAACTACTCGCGCCACCTCTCCTTCCGCAAAGCCGGCGAGCCGCCCCCTACCCTGATCGACTACTTCCCCGACGACTTCCTCATGCTCATCGACGAGTCGCACCAAACGGTGCCGCAGCTCGGCGCGATGTACCGAGGCGACCGCTCACGGAAGGAGACCCTCGTCGACCATGGGTTCCGCCTCCCGAGCGCGCTCGACAACCGGCCCCTCAAGTTCGACGAGCTTCAGGCTCACTTCAAGAACGTCATCTTCGTCTCTGCCACCCCGGGCGACTTCGAGCTCGGTCAGACCCAAGGCGTGGTCACCGAGCAGATCATCCGGCCCACGGGCCTGCTCGATCCCGTCATCGAGGTCCGTCCGGTCTCCGGTCAGGTCGACGACCTCCTCGGCCTCGTGCGCGAGCGGGTCGAGCGCGACGAGCGCGTGCTCGTCACCACCCTCACCAAGCGCATGGCCGAGGACCTCACCGAGTACTACGCCGAGCTCGGGGTGAAGGTTCGCTACCTGCACAGCGACATCGACACCATCGAGCGGGTCGAGATCCTCCGCGACCTGCGGAGGGGCGAGTTCGACGTGCTCGTGGGCATCAACCTCCTGCGCGAAGGTCTCGACCTGCCCGAGGTCTCGCTCGTCGCCATTCTCGACGCCGACAAGGAGGGTTTCCTCCGCAGCGAGCGCTCGCTCATCCAGACCATCGGCCGCGCCGCCCGCAACGTGGAGGGTCGCGTGATCATGTTCGCGGACAAGATCACCGACTCGATGAAGAACGCTCTCGAAGAGACCGAACGCCGGCGCCAGGTCCAGCACGCCTACAACGTAGAGCACGGCATCACGCCGCAGACGGTGAAGAAGGCCATCTTCGACCTGTCGCCCGCCTCTGGGAATCGCGACTACTACGCCGTCAGCCGCGGCGGGGGTGACGGCAAGAAGCGGGGCAAGAAGGGGCAGGCCCAAGCCCAGGACCCGGCCGAGCAGGCGCTCGAGCTGCGCGAGGAGATGTTCGCAGCGGCCGAAGCTCTCGACTTCGAGCGCGCCGCCCGCCTGCGCGACCGCCTCAAGGAGCTTCGCGACCAGCACGGCGACCTGGTCGACATGAAGCCCGAAAAGAAGAAGAAGGGTCGCGGCCGAGGCCGCAAGACCAACGCCCGCCGTTGACCTCCTCGGCCCCTCCCCGCCGGAATTTTGCCGGCCACGGGCACACGCTTCCCTAGAGGAATAGCGAGCACAAAGGGTAGCGTTGGTCCCCACGTGATGAGGCAACACACCCCCCAAATCGCCGCCCTCGCTTCGCGCCAGAGGCTCACTCGCAACCTCGGCCTGTCCCTGTTGCTGGCCGCGCTGCTCGGCGGCTGTGCCGAAACGCCCGCCGCTCAGGATGCCGGTACGGCCGAGCCAGCCACCGCGCCCGCCCCCACCGCTCAGAAGAGCACCGCACGGCCTGAGGCGAGCTCGACCGCTTCGGCCAAGGCCAAGGAAGGCGACACCCAGCTCGCCTCCGACAAGAAGGACCAGGCCTTCGACGCCGCTGGTTACCGCGCCGCCATCGAGAAGCTCAGCGAGCCCGACGGCGAGTTCTTCAGTGACAACTACATCTCCAACGAGACGTCCTACCTCCAGGTGGCCGAGCAGCTGCCCAAGGTCGTGCCCACTGGCGGCGCCTACGTCGGCGTCGGGCCCGAACAGAACTTCACCTACATCGCGCTCACCCAGCCCGAGCTGGCCTTCATCGTCGACGTGCGCCGCGACAACATGGTCCTGCACCTGATGTACAAGGCCATCTTCGACCTCGCCCAGGATCGCGCACACTTCCTCGGGCTGCTCACCGGCCGCGACTACACCCCGGGCAAAGTCGACGTTCCGAGCCTCGAAGAGGCGATGAAGGTCGTCGGCGCCGCCGCCGCCACCGAAGACAGCTTCAAAGCCGCGCATGCCGCCGTGCGCGAGCGCATCGAGAAGACCTACGGCTTCGCCCTCGACGGCAAGGACGGCCGCTCCCTCCGGGAAGCCCACCGCGCCTTCTTCGACGGCGGGCTCGACATCCGCTTCAAGCTGAAGGAGGCGAGCTGGCGCAAGTACCCGAGCCTGCGCGAGCTCATGGAGGCCAAGTCTCCCGCCGGCAAGCAGAAGGGTTTCCTCGCCAGCGACGAGCTCTTCCGTCGGGTGCAGAAGATGCACCGCGAGAACCGCATCATCCCCGTGGTGGGGAACTTCGGCGGCGACCGCACCTTCCCCGCCATCGCAGCCATGCTGACGGAGCGCAACCTCACGCTCCGCTCCTTCTACGTCTCCAACGTCGAGCAGTACCTCATGGTCGATGGCCTCTGGCCCAAGTGGCAGCGCAACGTGGCCGCACTACCCGTCGACGAGCGCAGCGTCTTCATCCGCGGCTACCTCGACCAGGGCCGGAAACACCCCCAGCAGATGGCCGGTCACCGCACCGCCACCACCTTGCACCGCATCCAGGACTTCAACGCGCGCAAGCGGCCCTACGGATCGATGTACCTGCTCGCCACCGACGGCGTGATCGGCGGCTGACCCACAAAACGACGAGCCCTAGAACGGGTCGTCGTTCTAGCTCTTCGGGGCGAACGATGTAGAGTTCGCCCATGCAGCGACCCGTAGGGTACTTGGGCTTGTTGGGACTCGGGCTGGCCGGCTTCGTCGGCACCGCCTGTGGCACGTCGGTCAACCTCTTCAGCGACGAATCCGTAGGTGCGGGAGGCTCGGGCGCCGGCACCAGCGACGGGGGCAACGGCGGCTCGACGACCGTGACCGTCACCACCGGTGGCGGCGAAGGCGGCATGGGAGCCGGCGGCGAAGGCGCCTGCAACCCCGATGACTGCGCGGTCGACACCCCCTGCCTCGAGGGCGTGTGTGGTCCCGACGACCAGTGCGTGGTCGAGCCCTCTCCGGCGGGAACCTCGTGCGGCGACGGCTTCTGCGACGGCATGGGCAACTGCCAGCGCTCCAACGGGAGTGAGTGCACCGACGCCATCGAGTGCATCAGCGGCTTCTGCGTCGACGGCTTCTGCTGCGACGCCGCCTGCGACGGCGAGTGCTCCTCCTGCGGCACCACGGGCAACGAGGGCGCCTGCACCGCCTACGACGTGGGGACCGACCCCGAGATGGAGTGCAGCGGTGGCAGCTGCACCGGCAGCGCCGAATGCGCCACCGGCCTCACCGTCTGGGCCAGCACCCACGGTAACAACCAAGAGCAGCTCGGCCACGAGGTCGACGTCGACAGCGCAGGCAACCTCGTCGTCACCGGCTACCACTACGGCAGCATCAACTTTGGCGGCAACAACCTCAACAGCTCGGGGTTCCGCGACCTCTATCTCGCCAAGCTCGACCCGACGGGCAACCACATCTGGAGCCAATCCTTCGGTGATGCGAGCAGCCAGTTCGGTTGGGACGTCGTGGTGGGTCCCAACGACGACATCGTGGTGGGCGGCTACTTCTACGGCCAGATCAACTTCGGAGGCGCCAACCTCAACGCCCTCGGTCAACGCGACAGCTTCATCGCCCGCTTCGACGCCGCGGGAAACCACCTCTTCAGCGCCCGCTACGGTGACAACGGCGAAGACCTCGCGCGCACCGTCGCCATCGGACCCGCGGGCCAGATGGCGATCGCCGGCTACTTCGAGGACGCCATCAGCTTCGGAGGCAATACCCTCAACAGCGCCGGGAACCTCGACGCCTTCGTCGCCGTGTTCGACGCCGCCGGCAACCACACCTGGAGCCGCTCCTTTGGCGCCAACGGCGACGACCGCGCCTACGACGTCGCCTTCGATGCGAGCGGCAACCTCTACGTCGGCGGTCGGTTCCAGGGGTCGGTAGACTTCGGCGGCGGCACGCTCAACAGCGCCGGCAGCACCGACGCTTTCCTCGCGAAGTACAGCCCCACGGGCACCCACCTCTGGAGCCAGCGTTACGGCAACAACCAGGACCAGTATCTCCGAGGCATCGCCGTCGACCCGAACACCGGCGACGTGGTGGTCGCCGGTTACGCCAGCGGCAGCATCAACCTCGGCGGCACCACCCTCACCTCGCAGGGTGGCAGCGACATCTACGTCGCCAAGCTCACGGCCGCCGGCGCACACGTCTGGAGCGCCATGTACGGTGGCAGCAGCGACCAGTTCAGCCGCGACCTCGACATCGATCCGCTCGGCAACATCGTCTTCACGGGCTACGGCTTCGACAGCCCCGACTTTGGTGGTGGCCCCCTGCCCAACGCCGTTTCGCGCGACGCCTTCGTGGTCAAGCTCAACCCGGACGGGGTGCACCTTTGGAGCCGTGCTTACGGCGGCAACTTCAGCCAGTACGGCCACGGGATCGCGGTCGACGGCACCGGCCACGTGGCGGTCACCGGGTACTTCTCGAGCAGCATCGACTTCGGTACGGGACCCGTCGCATCGAACGGTCAGGAAGACGTCTTCATCATGCGTCTCGCCCCTTGAATGCAGCCCATGTCGGGATCGTTCTGCCGGGCATCTTTTGTCTGGAGATCGGTCCCGAGGCCGTGTTACTCCGCCAAGCCGCCTTCGAGGGGAAACGAAGGCTGTGCCCACCCCATCGGGGGGTGATCGAGGGGGCACCGCTCGGCGATGCGCACGGGGTTATCCACAACAAACCCCCGCGATTCGTCCTTGACACGGTGATTCGCCCCCCGGTTTGTCCACAGTTGTCGACAATGGGCGCCATCCGCCGTCGATCGACCACCGGCGCCCGTAAGATGCTGGGATCATGAGGCAAAAGGTTGACCCTCGGCCTCCCGCCAGGGCCAAGCGGCCGCGTCACCCCGGATTTGTCCACAGCTTTCTCCTGCGCGACCGAGCCGGATGTTGCGACATCGCGGCACATTGTCCACAGGACGATGCCTACATCAGCCTACAGAGTACCTGTAAGTGCCCACATTTCAGGCGGTTGGCGGGGTCGAATCCTGCTGACGTCTGTTGTGCCAGGGCGGGGTGACCCGCCTATACTGCGCCAATGTCGGAAGCGAGCCGCTCCCGCGTCCCCGTGAAGGTCGAAGCCGCTGGGGACACCCACATCGGTGGGCGGAGCCACAACGAAGACGCCATCCTCCTCCGGCCTGACCTCAACCTGTACCTCGTGGCCGATGGCGCGGGTGGTCAGAACGCGGGCAACGTCGCGGCGAGCCTGGCCATCACCACCGTCGCGCACTTCTTCGAGCGCACCCGGACCGTGGCCGAGAAGCTGCCGCAGTTCGACGCGCTCGGTCTTCCCACTGCAGCCCGTCGCCTGTCGACGGCGGTGCAGGAGGCCAACCAGGAGATCTTGGCGATCAGCAAACACAGCGATCGCCACAAGGGCATGGGGAGCACCCTCGTCGCCGCCCTCTTCGACCCTCGCTACCGGCGCATGCACATCGCCCACGTAGGCGACAGCCGCTGCTATCGGCTGCGCAACGGCATGCTGGAGCAGCTCACGCACGACCACAGCCTGGTCAACGACGTGCTCGAGCTTCGGCCCAACATCGCCGACGAGCGGCTGCGAAAGCTGCCCTCCAACGTCATCACGCGTGCGCTGGGCATGATGGACAATCTGCGCATCGCCATCCGCTCCCACGACGTGGCCCCCGGCGACCGCTACCTTCTCTGCAGCGATGGGGTCACCGATGTGCTCACCCGCGAGCAGATCGCCGAGGCCCTCGCCATCGACTCCGGCTGCGACGAGCTGGTCTCGCTGCTCATCAACATGAGCCTCGAGAACAAGAGCGAGGACAACATCGCCGCCGTCGTCATCGACTGTGCGCTCCCCGCCGGCCTCGACAGCAAGGCCTCCGCCAAGCCCCTGCGCACCGGCAAGCACGCCTCGCGGCCAGGCATCCCCGCCCTCATCGCCCGACGCAAGAAGGCGAAGAAGGAAGAGGACGAGGTTCCTCCGGCGCGGGACACCGATCGCGGCGTCGCGCCTCCGAGTGAGAAGAACCCCCTCGACGCTCCGCTCGACGGTGACCCCGACGAAGACATCGGCGACCGCGTTTCGACGCCCGAGATCATGCTCTACGAGCCCGGCGGTGACGACGACGGCCGCGACTCGATCCACCTCGTGCCGGCCGACAGCGCGGCTACGCCCGACGTGCTCCAAGCGGTTCAACACGTGATGGCTGCCGATGAAGAACCGGGTCGCCTCACGCGTGCCTACTCTCCCAAGGGAGCCATCACCGCGCCGCGCGTGGCCAAGACCCACCGCGACGACCCCGACGATGCGCGCACCGGCGAGACCGAGTCGCCTCCGTACAGCGGGCACCCTGGTGTTCCCGGCCCTGGTCGCCCCGCCATCAAGCCGCCCGACACGCACAACTTCGAGGAGAGCGGCCTCAAGAGCGACCCCGGCACCTATCCCGATCGTGCCGCCGCCGTGCCTCCCATGCGCGATCCCCTCGACACGACCGACTATTCGCACGACGAGATGCGCCCGTGCCACGCATGCGGGTCCATCATCGCGAGCGATGCCGAGCGCTGCATGTACTGCGGCGCCGAGACCGGCTTCTTCCCCAAGCGCTGAACCGGAGGCCCGTAGGGGCCTGACGGGTCAGCCCTTGACCGCGCCGGAGGTGAGGCCGGCGACGATGTGCTTCTGCAGCATGTAGAAGAGGGCCATGACGGGCGTGGAGACGATGATGGCCCCCGCCGCGAAGGCGGACAGGTCCGAGCCGTGCTCGCCCATGTAGCGCTGGAGCACGACGGGCAAGGTGAACATCTCCTCCTTGCTGAGCAGCGTCGCCGCGAGGATAAACTCGTTGTACGCGCTCATGAAGGCGAAGAGCGCCGTCACCGCCATGGCGGGTCGAACCGCGGGCAGCACCACCTTCACGAAGGCCTCGAATCGGGTCGCGCCGTCGACCATGGCCGCCTCCTCGAGCTCGAGGGGGATGGCCTCGAAGGCCGCGCGGAGCTGGAAGATGGCGAAGGGCACCGCGGTGCTCGCGTAGCAGAGGATGAGGCCGGTGCGCGAGTTGAGCAGGTGCAGGTGCTGCAAGATGATGTAGAGCGGCACCGCGCTCGCGACGGCAGGGAACATCTGGGTGGCCAACAGAGCGCGCACGCCCGTCTCCTTGCCGATGAAGCGGAAGCGCGCGAGGGCATAGGCGGCCGGGGTCGCAATGAGAATCCCCACCACCGCGGTCGCGGTCGCCACCACCAGCGAGTTGAACAGCTGGCGGGGGAAGAGGTACTGCATTTCACCGCCGGCGAGCTTCTGCCGGGTACCCACGACGTCGGTCAGGTGGCTCAGTGTGGGCTGATCCGGCACGGGCATGAGCCGCGGCTCCGGTGTCTGACCGCTGCTGAAGGCCACGCTCACCACCCAGAGCACCGGGTAGAGCGCGAAGGCCACGGCCGCCATGAGCACCAGGTGCACCGCGAGCGACTCGTACCAGGCGGGTTTGTCGTTCACGCCTCCACCTCCACCGCGTGTCGTACGGGCTCGGGCTCGGGACCTGCGTCCATCGGACGCGGCCGGTTGCGCAGTGACTTGAACCAGGCTGGGAGCCGGGTGCTGCCGAAGAGCAGCAGGAAGATGAGCACCGCGTAGGCGGCGGCGTAGCCGTACTGCGCCTGCCGGGTGAAAGCCCAGCGATAGGCTTCACTCACGAGGATGTCGGTGCTCCCGTCGGGCTCGCCGCCGGAGACGAGGAACACGACGTTGAACATGTTGAAGGTCCATACCGAGCCGAGCACGACCGCGGGCAACATGTTGGGCCGGATGATCGGCAAGGTCACGAGCCGGAATCGCTGCCAGCGCGTGGCCCCGTCGACCTTGGCCGCTTCGAGCACGTCCTTCGGCACCGACGTGAGCGCGGCGATGGTGACCACCATCATGAAGGGAAAACCCAGCCACACGTTGGTGGCGATGTTGGCGGTGAAGGCGGTGGAGAAGCGGGAAAACCAGTTGATGGGCTCCATCGAGAGGCCAAACACCTCGGCCAGCTTCATCTGCATGGCGGCCACGGCGCCGTACTGCTGGTGGAACATCCCCTTCCACGCCAGCGCGGTCACGTAGTTCGGCACCGCCCAAGGCACGATGAGCAGCACCCGATAGATGGCCTTGAAGCGAAGGGTCGGGCGCGCCAGCAGGGTGCCGAAGATCACCCCGAGCGCGAGGTGGAAGAAGACGTTGA
>JAUHZF010000389.1 GCA_030426145.1 Polyangia bacterium | reverse complement strand
TCGCCGAACCTGTCGTTCGCGGCCGCGTCGTTGGCGGTGAGCTTGGCCTGCTGTGACCACGTGGTGCCGATGCGCTCGAACACGTAGGCCGAGCCGGAGTCATTGGCGACGTCGTCGTCGTGGGGGGCGCCCACCACGGCGGTGTCGCCGGAGACGCTCACCGAGTCGCCGAACCCGTCGAGCAAAGCCGCATCATTGGCGGTGAGCTTGACCTGCTGCGACCACGTGGTGCCGCTGCGCACGAACACGTAGGCCGAGCCCGCGTCGTCATCGCCGGGAGCGCCAACCACTGCGGTGTTGCCGGAGACGCTCACCGATACCCCGAAGCGGTCGTCGATGGCCGCGTCGTTGGCGGTGAGCTTGGCCTGCTGCGACCACGTGGTGCCGGTGCGCACAAACACGTGGGCCGATCCCGAGTCGCGGCCCGCGTCGTCGTCTCGGAACACGCCGACCACCACGGTGTCGCCGGAGATGCTCACCGAGCGGCCAAACTGGTCGGCTTCGGCCGAATCGGTTCCGGCCGTGAGCTTGGCCTGCTGCGACCATGTGCTGCCGCTACGCACGAACACGAAGGCGGCGCCGGCGTGACCGGCTTCCGTGTTGTCGTTCGGCGCGCCGACCACCGCCGTATCCCCGTCCACGCTGACCGAGGTGCCAAGCAACGCGCTCTCGTTGTTGCCGTCTACGAATAGCTTCTGTTGCTGTGACCACACCGGATCGATGGTCAGCGGAAAAACCGCCTCGGTCGCATCGACATCGAGCACGACCGCGCCGTCCACCACCCCGAGCTCGGCCCCGAGGACCTTTCCTTCGGCATCGTGGGCGTAGAGCCCGTCGACCTGCATCGCTTGCTTGCCGCTCGGATCGCGCAACACCACCTCGCCGCGCCTGCCTACCGCGGGGGAGAGCCCATCCACCGACACCGCGATGCGCAAGTTCCCGTTGCAGGAAGGGGGCTCGTACACGTCGAAGCCCTGCTCCAGGCCCAGGGGGCCGTTGAGGTACCACGCCTCCAGTGCGCCGTGGTCTTGGCGCACCTCGTTGAGCTGCTCGTCGTTGATCTGCGGCGGGGCGCTCTCCACCACCTCCACCGCGTCGACGCAGCCGTAGCCCGAGACCTGCAGCCCCAGCGACCACTCGTGGCGATTCGGAAGCACTTCGATCCGCTCGTCACCGAAGACCAGGCCAAAGGCCTGGGCCGCGTTGTCGGCCATCAGCTGCCGATCGTCCCAGTTCACGACGTACTCCGGCCCCGCCGTCCGCTGCCGCGCCAGCACGTAGGCCGCTCGCAGGCTCGGCGTCATGCCCGAGTCGTCGGCATCGTCGCCGTCTCCAGTGACCGCCGCGGAGACATCGGCCTCGCTGATCCCCTGTGGCGGCGCCGCCGGCTCGCCATGCCACGGGGTCGAGTCGTCCGCACCCTCACACGCTGCCACCACCAACGACATCAGCGCCAACACCATCAGCGCCCGCAACCAACCCGCCCTGGAGGTTTCCCTCGTGCTCACGGGCTCATTCTCACGCCTCTGCATCCGCTCATCACCCCGCATCACGTCCTGAATCCTTCAGCCCCACCTCGCCGCCATCGAGCGAACGCTTCTGTTCGTCGACAGGTGGACCAAACGCGTTCAAAAAAAAGTCCCCGAGCGCCAGCGTATCTGCATACTTCAGATTGACAAACGTCGGCCAATCGAGACAGCCGAGGTGCCAGGGCTTGGGTCTGACGGAGACGTCCCTTCGGAGCTGGGTCAACCGGCCGAAGTCTCTCGTCAACGCGATCGACTTTGGCTGAGGTCCGGCGCGATGGCGCCGAAGGTGAAGCGCCGATGGGCGGCGTCCACTGACCGGTCAGAGTCCCATGACGGGGACGGGGGCGAGGCTGGATGTATTGGTCCCGTCGCCCAGCTGACCAAAGGTGTTGTTGCCCCAGCAGCGCACGGCGCCGTCCGATAGCAGGGCGCAAGAGTGCTCGTCGCCAGCAGCCACGGCGACGGCAGTCGAGATCCCTGCGACGTCGACAGGAACATGGGATGGCGTCGTCGTTCCATTCCCGAGCTGGCCCGACCCGTTGTCACCCCAGCATTTGACCGTTCCGTTCGACATGGCGGCGCACGCGTGGCGTTCACCAAGGTCGATGTCGATGGCTCCCGCAATGCCATTGACAGGAGATGGGACCAGTACGGCCGCTGTCGACGGATCGGTTCCGGCCTGGCCGTTGCTGTTGAAGCCCCAGCAGGAGACACCTCCACTGGTCGTCCGTGCGCAAGTCGAGGAGAAGCCGGCCACAACCTCGTCGACGTTCATGAGGCTCGCGTCGACGGCGAGCGGGGTGTTCGTCGGAGTCATGGTGCCGTATCCGAGCTCACCGGTCCCATTGTTGCCCCAGCAGGTCAGGGTGCCGCTGGTTGTGCGCGCACAGCTGTGGTCGAACCCGGCGGTCGCGGCATCGTAGTTGAGCGCATCCGCGGTACGAACCGGGACGTTGCTGCTTGTCGAATTGCCGTCCCCGAGCTCACCGCTGGTGCCCTGACCCATGCACCACACCTCTCCCGCGGATAGCGCCACGCACACGTGGTGTGCGCCTACGCTCAGAGAGACGATGTTGGCTAGCGCCGCTCCCGCGACCGGGGTGGTGGAGGCCGTGATGGTGCCGTTGCCGAACTCGCCGTGCTGGTTGTGCCCGAAGCACAGAAGGTTCGTCGCGCCATCCAGGGCACAAGTGATCTGCGGACCCAGCGACACCACTTTGGCCGCGTTGATGCCACTCACCACCTGCGCCGTGTTGCGGTTGGTCGTACTTCCGTCGCCGAGTTGCCCGTCGACGTTCTTGCCCCAACACCGAAGCTCTTCGGCGTCGTTGATCACGCAGGTGTGATCGTAGCCAGCTTCGATGGTCCCATCGAGAACCGGAGGCGAACCGCCGCCGCCGCTGCCGCCAGGGCCTTGCCCGCCACCACCACCGGTGGTCGTCGAGGTACTGCTGCTACCACCGGGTCCCGGCCCAGCCGGACCACCTCCGGTGGAGGAGAAACCTCCCGCTCCGCCCGATCCGGCGGTTCCGAGACCCCCGACTTCGAGCACGCAAGAGGCGAACATCGTGAGGGCCAGCGCCGACCCGAGCACCAAGTGCCGCCCTTCGACCCCAACCAAGCGCATACTCGTTAAGTACCGCCACTCTCCCGGCGACGTCAATCCGGCACGGGTCAGCGGTGACTCATACCCGAAGGGTGAGGGCGGCGGCGCGGTGGATGCGTTAGAAAGGGTCCTCTGAAGCAGGATCGGTTCACCATGCAGAACAAGCGCGCGCTCATCACTGGGATCACAGGGCAGGACGGCTCGTACCTCGCCGAGCTTCTTCTCGAGAAGGGGTACGAGGTTCACGGCATCATCCGACGGTCCAGCAGCTTCAACACCGGTCGGATCGACCACCTCTACAAGGATCGCCACGCTGACGACGTGAAGCTGTATCTTCACTACGGCGACCTCTCGGACGCCTCGGGCCTCGAGACCATCCTGTCCATCTCCAAACCGGATGAGGTCTACAACCTCGCGGCGCAAAGCCATGTTCGCGTGTCGTTCGACATGCCTGAGTACACGGCCAACGTGACGGGGCTAGGGGCGCTTCGACTGTTCGAGGCGGTACGGCGCACCAACCCCAAGACGCGGATCTACCAGGCGAGCACCAGCGAGCTCTACGGCAAGGTGATCGAGACGCCGCAGAGCGAAACGACCCCCTTCTATCCGCGCAGCCCCTACGCCGCCGCGAAGGCTCTCGCCTTTTACGCCGGGCGCAACTACCGCGAGGCGTACGGGATGTATGTCTGCAACGGCATCCTGTTCAACCACGAGTCCGAGCGACGGGGTGAGACGTTCGTGACCCGCAAGATCACGCGCGCACTCGGTCGTATCAAGCACGGCCTTCAGCAGAAGCTCTACCTCGGCAACCTCGACGCCAAGCGCGACTGGGGTCACGCCGCCGACTTCGTCGAAGCCATGTGGCTCATGCTCCAGCAGGACGAGCCTGACGACTTCGTCATCGGCACAGGTGAGACGCACACCGTGCGGGAGTTCCTGGAGATGGCCTGCGAGATCGCGGGCGTCGACCCCGACGAGCACGTGGAGTTCGACAAGCGCTATCTTCGGGCCACCGAGGTCGATCTGCTGCACGCCGATCCCACCAAGGCGCGCGAGAAGCTCGGGTGGACCACGAAGGTGACGTTCCCGGAGCTGGTCCGCCGCATGGTCGAGCACGACATCGAGCTCGCCGCGAGCGAGAAGCGCGCCAAAGCCATTTGAGTCGCTGGCCATGACAGGCGATCTCCTCGACGTGCCGGTGTGGTGGGACGAGGAGGGCAATCTCCTCACCGAGAACCCGTCCGGTGGCGACCCCATCTACGTCATGGTGGCCTTCGAGCGGCCCATGATGGAGAAGGTCGCCGAGATCATCTGCCGGGGTGGCGGTCACGTCCTCAACATCGGCTTTGGGCTCGGCCTGGTCGACGACGCCATCCAAACCTACGACATCGAGAGCCACACCATCGTAGAGCCGCATCCGCAGGTCTACGCGCGGATGATCGAGCAGGGGTGGGCCGATCGGCCCGGGGTGACCATCCACAACTGCCGGTGGCAGGATGTCGACTGGTCGGCCTACCGCCATCACTTCGATGGCATCTTCAGCGACCCCTATCCCCTCGATGAGAGCGGGTCGCAGTTTCAGCTCGACCAAGTCGCGTGGATGCGTCTGGTCAACCGCATCGTGAAGCCCGAGACGGGCGTCGTCGTTCACTTCTGCGTGACGACGGACCCTGACGAGGCGCGACGCTCGATGCCGTCCCTCGTCGGGGCGGAGCTAGAGGTTCAGGTCGACCCCTGCGATGTCGAGGTGCCCTTCGTGATCCCGGAGTGGCGGAGGTACGGCGTAGGTCGCCATCGCATCTATATTCCCTCCTACCGGCTGCGCACGCATACAGGGGCAAAGCGCACGAGGTAGCCGGTCCATGAGCCCAGTCATGCCCAGCACCCACCTCAAGCTCCTCGAAGCCGAGGCCATCCACATCCTCCGGGAGGTCGCGGCCGAGTTCGAGCGACCGGTGATGATGTACAGCATCGGCAAGGACTCGTCGGTGATGTTGCATCTGGCGCTCAAGGCCTTCTACCCCGGCAAGCTCCCGTTTCCGCTGCTCCACATCGACACGACCTGGAAGTTCCGCGAGATGATCGCCTTTCGGGACCGGCGCGCCGAGGAGCTCGGTTTGCGGCTCATCGTGCACACCAACCCCGAGGGCGCTGACGGCAAGGTCACCCCGTTCACGCACGGCAGCCGGGTCTACACCGACATGATGAAGACCCAGGCCCTCAAGCAGGCGCTCGACCACCACGGTTTCGACGCCGCCATCGGCGGGGCGCGTCGCGACGAGGAGAAGAGTCGGGCGAAGGAGCGCGTGTATAGCGTTCGGGACCGCCACCATCGCTGGGACCCGAAGAACCAGCGGCCCGAGCTGTGGAACCTCTACAACGGTCGGGTGCACCAGGGTGAGTCGGTGCGTGTCTTCCCTCTGTCCAACTGGACCGAGCTCGACATCTGGCAGTACATCTGGCTCGAGAAGATCCCCATCGTGCCGCTCTACTACGCGGCCGAACGTCCGGTGGTCGAACGCGATGGGGCGCTCATCATGGTCGACGACGACCGCATGGATCTCGGGGGCGAGGTGCCGCGGCGAGAGAAGGTGCGCTTCCGCACCCTGGGCTGCTACCCGCTGACCGGGGCGGTGCGATCCGAAGCGGCAACCCTTCCCGAGATCATCCAAGAGATGTTGCTCGCCAAGACCAGCGAACGGCAGGGGCGCGTCATCGACTTCGACCAGGCTGGCAGCATGGAGGCGAAGAAGCGGGAGGGCTACTTCTGATGTCCCATCAGAGCTCGCTCATCGCGGACGACATCCTCGCCTACCTCGATCAGCACGAGAACAAGGCGCTGTTGCGATTCATCACGTGCGGCTCGGTGGATGATGGCAAGAGTACCCTCATCGGTCGCCTCCTACACGACAGCAAGATGATCTACGAGGACCACCTCGCGGCCATCCATGCCGACACCGAGCGCTACGGCACGACCGAAGATGGTCCCGACCTCGCCTTGCTGGTCGATGGTCTGCAAGCCGAGCGCGAGCAGGGGATCACCATCGACGTGGCCTATCGCTACTTCTCGACCGAGAAGCGCAAGTTCATCATCGCCGACACACCGGGCCACGAGCAGTACACCCGCAACATGGCCACCGGGGCGAGTACCGCGCAGCTCGCGGTCATCCTCGTCGACGCCACCAAGGGGGTGCTTCCTCAGACCAAGCGGCACAGCGCTCTCGTCTCGCTGCTCGGGATTCGTCGGCTGATCGTCGCCATCAACAAGATGGACCTCGCCGGCTTCGATGAGGCCCGCTTCCGCGAGCTCGAAGCGAGCTACCGAGCCTTTCTGAGACGACTCGAAGACCAGCTCGGGGGCGAGCACGAGGTGGCCTTCGTGCCCATGTCGGCCCTGCAGGGCGACAACGTCGTGGGCCTCAGCGAGGCGACGCCGTGGTACGCGGCGACCGGCGGGCGAAGCCTGATGACGCTGCTCGAGGAGACGCCCATCGAGGATCGACTGCGTCTACAGCATCTCCGCTTTCCGGTGCAGTTCGTCAACCGGCCGGACCACAGCTTCCGGGGCTACTGTGGCACGGTGGCGTCGGGTCGTGTGGCAGTGGGCGATGATGTCATGGCGCTCCCCTCGCGGGTGCGGAGCCGCGTCGCCCGCGTCGTCACGTTCGACGGTGACCGTGCCGAAGCCGATGCTGGCGAGGCGGTCACCCTCACCCTCGAAGACGACGTGGACGTCGGACGCGGCGACCTCCTCGTTCACCCCAAGGACGCCCCGTCGGTCGGCTCGAGCTTCGAAGCCCGCATCGTCTGGATGCACGAGGAAGCGCTCGAGCCGGGCCGTCAGTACGCCATCAAGCTCGGCACGAGCATGGCCACGGGGGTCATCGAACGGGTGCAGCATCGGCTCGACGTGCAAACCCTCGACGAGGTAGCGACGGATCGCCTCGCGCTGAACGAGATCGGCCTTTGCGACGTTCAGCTCACCACCTCGGTCGCCTTCGACGCCTACGCCATGCTCCCTGTCACTGGCAGCTTCATCGTCATCGACCGCACCACGAACGTGACCGTTGGGGCCGGCATGATCGTGCGCGCCTCGCGGGTGGCCGAGCGAGACAAGGCCACCAACGTGGTGTGGCAAGAGACCCGGGTCGACAAAGCGCAACGCTCCGCCCTCAAGAAGCAGCGACCCGCGGTGGTTTGGTTCACGGGGCTTTCCGGTGCGGGCAAGAGCACCATCGCCAACGCCCTCGAGCACCGCCTCGCGACGACGGGCCATCACACCTACCTGCTCGACGGAGACAACGTCCGCCATGGGCTCAACCGCGACCTCGGCTTCAGTGACCAGGATCGCGTGGAGAACATCCGCCGCATCGGCGAGGTGGCCAAGCTCTTCGTCGACGCGGGGCTCATCGTCATCACCGCCTTCATCAGCCCCTTCCGAAGCGACCGCCGGCTCGTGCGCGAGCTCCTCGACGAGGGGGAGTTCATCGAGGTCTTCGTCGACACCCCGCTCGAGGTGGCCGAGGCGCGCGATCCCAAGGGCCTCTACGCGCGCGCACGTCGCGGCGAGATCAAGAACTTCACCGGCATCGACTCGCCGTACGAGCGGCCCCACGATCCCGAGGTGCATCTACACACGGTGGAGCTGGGCCTCGAGGAGCAGGTCGACGCCATCATGCGCGCGCTCGAGGCCGTTTGAAGCTCACCCGATCCAGCGCTGCAGGATCCCGTCCACCTCGAGGTACCCCTCTCCACTCTCGGGGCACTTGGTCACACCGTCCTCATCGGCGGGCGGCAGCACGCATCCCCGCCGGCTCACCCAGCCGGTGCGCACGGCGGGCACGCCCGTCATCAGTGCGTAGTCGGGCACGTCTTTGGTGACGACGGCGCCGGCTCCGATCATGGCGTTGCTGCCAATCGTCACCCCGCAGACGATGGTGGCGTTGGCGCCCACGGTGGCGCCGGTGCGGATGAGGGTCTTGGCGTAGGCTTCTTTGCGGGCCACGGTGGCGCGAGGGTTCTTCACGTTGGTGAGCACGCAGCTCGGGCCGAGGAACACGTCGTCCTCGAGGGTGACGCCGTCGTAGATGCTCACGTTGTTCTGGATCCGGCAGCGGTCGCCGATGACGGCGGTAGCGGCGACGAATCCATTCTGACCGAGCACGCCATCCCTACCGATCTGGGCGCCGCCCATCACGTGGCAGAAGTGCCAGATCTTGGTGCCTTCGCCGATGACGGCACCTTCGTCGATCACCGCCGTGGGGTGAATCATCATCGCGGATCGCACGTTAGCAGGGCCCCCAGCCGCGCCCCACCTCTGGCATGCTGTGGCCATGAAGACGGTGGTCACCGGCGGGGCCGGCTTCCTGGGGAGCAACCTCTGCGCGAACCTCATCGCGCGGGGCGACGACGTGCTCTGCATCGACGACTTCAGCACCGGAAGCGTGCGCAACATCGTGGAGCTCAAGCACCACCAGCGCTTCTCGATCCTTCGACAGGACATCACCACGCCGCTCGCGCTGTCCGAGGTAGATCAGATCTACCACTTCGCTTGTCCCGCGAGCCCGGTGCAGTACCAGCGCAACCCGGTCAAGACGATCAAGACCAACGTGTACGGCAGCATTCACATCCTGGAGTCAGCGCTCGACACTGCGGCGCGGGTGCTCCAAGCGTCGACGTCCGAGGTGTATGGCGACCCCGATGTGCACCCTC
>JAUHZF010000388.1 GCA_030426145.1 Polyangia bacterium | reverse complement strand
GGCTGCGGTGCGGAAGTCGCCGTCTGCGTCGTGGTCGGCTCGGCGGTCGGGGTCGTTTCGCTAGGGGTCGTGTCCCGGGTGGCGAACCAACCGAGACCGGCCGCGGCCAACACGGCGAAGCCGGCCGCGATGGGGATGCGTCGCGGGGGATCGGCCGCCCTCGAAGGGGGCGGCGCTGAGCTCATGGTCTGGGTGCGCGTGACGACCGTCTTCGGGGATGCGAGCTCGGTCTTGGTGTGGGTCTCGGTTGGGGGCTCCTCTTCCGTCTCGGCGAAGGCGGCGGTGAGCGTGCGCTCCAGCTCGGCCTCCATGCGGCAGCGCTCGTCCGCGAAGTGTTTTGCCGCGAGGGCGGCGAGGGCCTTGCGTGGCGACGTCTCCACATCAGTCACCGCCCCTTCGAGGGCGTCGGCCATGGCTTTCGCCGTGTCGAAGCGCGCCTTCGGTTCGGCTTCGAGGGCACGGCGGCACACGTTCAGCAAAACGTCCGCGGTGTCGGGCATCTCGTCGGGCAGCTCACCCGCGCGCAGACGGTGCTCGATCTCTTTGGGTTTGGCGTCGCCCCAAAAGCGTCGGCCACTGAGCAGCTCCCACAGCACCACCCCCACGGCAAACACGTCGACGCGCCGGTCGACGGCGTCGCCCCGTGCTTGCTCCGGCGCCATGTAGGTCGCCTTGCCCTTCACCGTGCCCGAACGCGTGTCGGTGAGGCGATGGGTCGCTTTGGCGATGCCGAAGTCGAGCAGCTTGATCTCGCCCTCGTAGGTCACCATCACGTTGTGGGGGCTCACGTCACGGTGGATGACCCCGAGCGGGGCACCGTCGAAGTCCTTCGTCTCGTGGGCGCTGTGCAGTCCGCGCAGCATCTCGATGACGACGTGCACCCGCAGCGCCTCGGGCAACAAACCCTCCTTCATCCAGCGACGCAGCGACTGGCCCTCGAGGTACTCCATGACGATGAACGGCACGCCGTCGGCCTCACCCGCCTCGAGGGTCTGCACCACGTTGCGATGGCGCAGACGCGCGGCGATGCGCGCCTCGTCGAGGAACATCTGCCGCGCCATCGCGTCGTCGTGGGCGTGGGGGCGCTTGAGCACCACGAGCTTGTCGGCGCCCATCGCCTCGTCGACGGCCAGCGCCACGAAGACCTCGGCCATGCCCCCCTGTCCCAGCTCGAGCAGCAGCCGGTAGCGCCCCATCGTGCCCAGCTCGCGGCGCTCGGTCACGGCGGTCACCGAGGGGGTCGGCTCCGAGGGCTGGTTCTCCCGTTGGGGCTGCCCGTTGGCCGCCATCGCCTCCGACCACGCCGCGAGGAAGGCGCTGGCATCCTCGAAGCGCGCCTCGGGGTCGATGGAGAGGGCGCGGGCGAAGAAGTCGTCGAGGGCAGGCGGCAGGTCGCCGTGCAGCTTCGACGGCGCCTCGAAGCGGCCCGCGCTGAGGAGCTTGCCCAGGCCGGCGATGTTGTCGGCCGCAAACGGCAGCTGGCCCGTGCAGGCTTCGAAGGCCACCACCGCCAAGGCCCACAGGTCCGAAGCGGCCGTCGCCCGCACGCCATCGAAGAGCTGCTCGGGGCTCATGTAGCTCGGCGTGCCCACCAAGGCGCCGGTGGTCGTCATGCCGGTACCGTCGGCGACCGGGGCCCGCGCGATGCCGAAGTCGATGATCTTCACGAAGAGGTCGTCGACCTTGGCGAGCAGGAACAGGTTCGCGGGCTTGATGTCGCGGTGCACCACGCCGTCGTCGTGCATCACCTTCAGCGCCTGGCCGATCTGAGCCACCAGCCGCTCCGCATCTCGTAGCGAGAGTCGTCCGTCGCGGTGCAGGCGCTCGTCGAGGGGCTCGCCGTCGAGGCGCTCCATGACGATGAACGGAAAGTCTCCGTACCAACCGAAATCGAAGACCTGGATCACGTGGGGGTGGTCGAGGCCCGCGGCCACCTTGGCCTCGCGCTCGAAGCGTTGCTGGGAGCGCGCGTCCGACGGGTCGTCGAGAATGACCTTGATGGCCACGTCCCGGTCGAGCTTGTGGTCCCGCCCCAGCCACACGCTGCCCATGGCGCCGCTGCCGAGCAGGGACACCAGCTCGAGGTGCTCGCTGATCCTCACGCCGGCGCGCAGCTCGTCCGACATGCCTCAGTCGTCGTCGCGGCCGGCGTCGAGGTCGATGTCGGCCTCCTTCAGCCACCGGTAGAGGGTGTTGCGGCCGATCCCCAGGGTCTCGGCGAGGTGGGTCACGTTGCCTTGGTGCTCCTGCAGCAGCCGCACCAGCTCCTCGGCGGCGGGTCGTGCACGTCGCTTGCCGCGGGACGACGTGCTGGGCTTGGACACCGGCGCTGAAGGCGGCACGGGCGCTTCGGTACGCACGGGCACCCCGAGCTCGACTGGGCGCAGGTCGTCGAGGCCGAGCACCTGGTCGCCGCGCAACGACGCGCGGTGGAAGGCCCGACGCAAGGCGGCCTCGAGCTGTCGCACGTTGCCTGGGAGCGTGACCGTAGGCCCACCGAGCAGCTCGCGAAGCGGGGGAGCGATGCGCCAGGTGTCTCCGCCCAGTCGCCGCAAGAACCGCTCGGCGAGGATCGGGATGTCGCCACGGCGGTCCCTCAGCGGCGGCATCACCACCGCCGCGGCTGCGAGCCGGAAGTAGAGGTCCTGTCGGAAGCGTCCCTCCTCTACCGCCTTGGGCAGGTCGCCGTTGGTGGCCGCGATGATGCGCACCCGCGCCCGCTTGGGTTCGGGCTTCTCGTAGCCGAGCGGGCGGTAGGTGCCGAACTGGGAGAAGTCGAGCAGCAGTTGCTGCGTGCGCAGCGACAGGTTGAGAACCTCGTCGAGGATGAGGGTGCCGCCGTCGGCGTGCTCGACGAGACCCACCCGCTTGGCGGCCGCACCCGAGAAGGCCCCACGTTCGTGGCCGAAGAGCTCCGACGTGATGGTGTTCATGTCGTCGCTCGTGCCGAGCGTGGCGCGCACGACGGGGCGCTTCCCCGATGCATCGGCGACGGCGTGCGCGAGCAGCGTCTTGCCGGTGCCCGACTCGCCTTCGATGAGGAGGGTCTCGTCGGTGTTGAGGAAGGCGGCGACCTCGCGGCGCACGAGGGCCAACCCCGGAAGGGCGAGCAGCTCGTCGAGCGATGGCGGCGCGATCGATGGGCTCTGAGAGGCCTCGTCCTTCAGCGCCTGCCGCATGTGCAGCATGTCGTCGTGTTGAGCGAGCACGGGCCCGAGCAACTCGGCGACGGCGCTCAGCAGCTCGCGCTCCGGCTCTTCCGGGAGCGAGCGCAGACGGCGAAAGTCGAGGTAGAGCACCCCGAGTGGCTCGGGGTTGCCCCGCGCTCTCAGCGGCGCGGCGAGCGCGCGCAAGATCCCCAGCGAGCGCACGCTCTCGGCCGTCGACGGCGCCTGATCCCAGAGGATGGCGGCCTCGGCGGCACGCGCCTCCTCGAGGATGGTGCGCGAGATCTCCAACCGCTCGGCCGGCTTGAGGGCGCGACCAGGGGCACGGGCGTTGACGGGGTAGTGCCCCCCATCGGGCCAGAAGCGCACCACGAGGCCGCGATCCGCATCGAGCGCCTCGACCAAGGTGTCGAGGCAATCGTCGAGGAAGGTCGGCTGATCCAGCGCGGACCCGAAGGCGCGGAGGAGGCGCCGAAGCAGTTGCCAGTGGCCGTCGTCCAAGCTCCTTGGAAGTACTATGCTCGCCGCCGATCGCCAAGAAGCGCCGCAGGTCCAGGTGGAACGTCCCAGCACGTTCCGCCGGTGCGGTCGCGATCGTCGCCTATCGGGGGCTAGCACCCGATTTCGGTCACTTGGTGCCGCATGCGAGGCTGGCACGGCTTCTGCGATGTCTCCGGGAACAAGCGCACTCAACAACATCGCGCACCAGGAGAGACTGACATGAGCACCAAGAAGCCCACCGCCCTTCACTACCTTTTCGGAGCCGCCACCTTCCTCGCTGCCGGCGCCCTCGTCGTTCCGGTCGGCGCTTACGAAGAAGGCGAAGAGGACGAGGAGACCTTCGAAGAGGAGGAGAAGTCCTGCGGCGACGAGATCAAGGCCTGCGACACGAAGAACCTGACCAAGCTCTGGGGCGAGATGCGCGAGGAGTGTGCCGAGTTCCGCGCCTGCAAGGCCGGTGCGCGTGATGCCAAGCGCGCCTGCAAGAACGCCGCGCGCGCCAAGAACCAGTGTCGCGGCAAGCGCGGCAAGGCCAAGCGCGCGTGCAAGCAGAAGCTTCGGCAGGAGAAGCGCGAGTGTCGCGCCGAGAAGCGCAAGGCCAAGAACCAGTGCCGCGCGAAGATGGGCACGCAGTGCCGCTCGGCCCGCAACGCCTTCTGGAGCGCGGTCGTCGAGACGGGCAAGACCTGCGGCGTCGACGTGAAGAAGGCCTGCAAGGCGCCGGCGAAGGAGTAGCTCGTCCGTGGGCGCGTCTGGCTCACCCAGGCGCGCACGTCACCCTGCGGGCATCATTCGCGCTCGAAGCGCTCCCAGCTCTCGTCGATGAGACGCTCGTGGGGGAGGAAGCGCGCCTTGTACGACATGGGCTCGCAGGGCTCGATGAAGAGGCCGAGGTAGAGGTACTTGAGCCCGAGCCGTCGGCAGAGCTCGACCTGCTTGAGGATGGAGTAGGTGCCGGGGCCCAGGTCGCGATACGCCGGGTCCCAGTAGAAGTAGACGGCGCTGAGGGCGTTGTCGGCGCGGTCGACGATGGCGATCCCCATGAGCTCGCCGTCGACCCGGTATCGCATCTCGAAGGTCTCGCAGCAGGTCTCGCCGAGGAAGGAGCGGTACGACTCCATGCTCGCCGAGCCCTCGCCCGAGGAGAGTTCGCGCCCCTGTTTGTGGAGGTTGTAGAGCCGAACCCGATCGGGGGTGACGCCGATGGGTCCGAGCTCGGTGTCGATGTGGTCTTCGCCGCGCTTGAACGTGCGTCGCTGAGACTTCGAGGTCTGGAAGGCGTCGACGTCGATGCGAATCGGTTCGCAGGCTCGGCACGCAGGACACGCCGTGCGGTAGAGCAGCCGTCCCTGTCGGCGATCCCCTTCTTCGAGACGCCGCCCGAACTCCTCGCGCGTGAGCATGCGCACCGGAAGCCGCAGCGGAAGCCGCCAGGTCTGGTCGCTCAAATAGGAGCAAGGCCCGGGCTCGTCGTAGACCACGAGCTCCGGGGGCTCTGCGGCGACGACGCGAAGGCGAGGTGAGATGGACATGAGCGACCGGGGCGAGTCTTCAGAATGTCGCCCCAGGCGCGAGGGCGCAACGCGAATCCTCAGGCCTCGGCGGCCGTCTTGGTCGCGAGCTCTTCGAGCGCGACGATGACCTCGCTCGCGTCTTGGAAGCGATCTTCGGGCTTCTTCTCGAGGCACTTGCGCACGATGGCTTCGAGCTCGGGCGGGCAGTCGGCATCCACGTAGGCCTCGTGGACCTTCGGTGGCGCCGACCACTTCTGCTTCGCGAGCAGCTCGGCGATGCTCTCCGCATCGAACGGCGGGTTGCCGGCGAGCATCTCGAACATGACGATGCCGAGGGCGTAGATGTCGCTCCGCGGATCGACCTCACCGTCGATCTGCTCCGGCGCCATGTAGTGCGGCGTACCCATCATCACGCCCACCTGGGTCACCAACGTCTGGCCCGTGCCCGAGTCGGAGGTGGGGCTCTTGGCGATGCCGAAGTCGAGGATCTTGCAGAAGTCCTTCCCCTTGCGCTCGGCGAGCACGATGTTGGACGGCTTGAGGTCGCGGTGCACGATCTTCTCGGCGTGCGCGCCGCGGATGGCGTCGGCCACCTGCACCGCGATCCGGCGCGTCACGTCGGCCGACTGGGGTCCCTCGTCGTCGAGTCGCTCCTCGAGGTTCTTGCCGTCGAGATGCTCCATCACGAAGTAGCCGGTGCCGTCGGCGAGGAGACCGAAGTCCGAGATGTCGACGACGTGGTCACTCTCGATGGAGGAGGCCGCCCGTGCCTCGCGCACGAAGCGCTCGGCCAGCTCGCGGTTCGCGGCGAGCTCTGGGTGCAGAACCTTGATGGCGAAGCGCTTGCCGAGCAGCTTGTGCTGCGCGAGGTAGACGCGCCCCATGCCGCCCTCACCGATGATCTCCTCGATGAGGTAGCGCTCGCCGAGCACCGTGCCGACCAACGAGTCGGCGCCGACCTCGATCGCGTTGGGATCGGGGGGAGGTTGGGGTGGCGTCTCGAGGGCCGGCCGCACCGAGATGGCGGGTGTCTCGAGGCTCTCGGCCTTGCCCGGCTTGTTGCGCTTGGGGGGAGGCGGGGGCGATCGTTTGGGCGGCGGAGGCGGCTTCTTGTTGCCGGCGGATGCTGCCGTCTCCTTGAGCGCCGGCTTCGACCGCTTCGGGGGCGGGGGCGGCTTCGAGAGCTTGGCCTCTGGCGGCTTCGGCAACACGGAGGGCACCTTGCGGGCGGCCGTCTGACGCAGCGGTTGCTCGAGGTCATCCTCGCTGCCGCGGCGCGTGCGCTTGACCTGCTTCTTCCGCGTCGCGGCCCCGCCCGCGTTGCCGCGCTGGAGACGAAGCGTCGACGGGCGTGAGCGACCCGACGAGTCGGCGGGCACGCTGCTCGGCAGACCCCGGTCCTCACGCTGCGCGCTGAGCACGGTCATCTCGTCTTCGGTGAGGCCACCCGCGAACTGGATGTCGAGCGGCAAACGCTGCCCGTTTGCGTCGACCTGACCCACGCTGAGCATGCCCGAGTCGTCGAGGCCGAAGCTGACGTTGAATTGGCCCTGATGGATGTTGTCGAGCGTGATGCGACCCAGGTAGACGTTCTCCGTCGCGAGGTCGTTCTCGCCCTGGTAGAGCTCGAAGACGACGCGGCTCTGGGCGCCACTGCTGAAGGCCTTGGGGATGACGCAAGGCATCGGCATGCGCCGCGGCACCACCGGAAGGAAGCGTCCACCACGAACCTTGATGCCCGTGGAGTGCACGGCGATGTCGTGCACGGGTATCGCCACCGAGCTCTCGGCGGCGGCGAGGGCACGGTTGTGTGCGATGCGTGCCGCGCCCATGGCCACGGCGGTCGTCTCGTTCGGCATCGCCGTGCCCTCGGTGCGGAAGAGGTACTTCACCACGCTCTTCACCGCGGGCATGCGCATGCCTCCACCGAGGGCGATGACGTCGTGGATGTCGTCCGTACCGAGGCCCGCGTCTTCGAAGGCCCACCGACAGGGCTCTTTCAAACCAGCCAACTCTTGCGCGATGAGCTCTACCAGCTGACGCCGGCTGAACGAGCGGTGCTCGAAGGTGCCGAGGGCGCCGAGCGAGACCTCGAGGTTGCCCGTGCGAGGCTTGTCCGTGAGCTCGTGCTTCACCCGCCGCGCGAGCTCGAAGAGGGCCGCCAGGGCCTTGGGGTCTTCGGCGGCGTCGAGTCCCTTCTCCTCCTGAAAGTGATCGAGGAACCGCATCACGAGCCGGCGGTCGATGTCGTCGCCTCCGAGCATGGGATCACCGGTGGTGGCGAGGACCTCGACCCCCTTCGGACCCGCATTGACGAGGGACACCTCGAAGCAGCCGCCACCGAAGCTCAGGAGGCAGAGGCACTGGTCGGTCTCGGATTCGCTCGCCCACTGCGTGGCGGCGGCCGTGGTCGCGTGCACGAGCTCGCAGTCGTCGAGCCCGGCGAGACGAGCGGCATGCACGACGGCCCTTCGCTGCAGCTCGTCGAAGTTGGCGGGGATGGCGATGGTCGCGGTACGGATCGGTCGCTCGAGCTCGAGCTCGGCCCGCGCCTTGAGGTGCTCGATGAGGTAGGAGACGACCTCCTGCACGCTGAAGTCGCGACCTCGCGCGTGCACCATCGCGTCGCCATTGGGCGCGGCGATCACGTCGTAGGGACTGCACGCGCGGAGCCAGTCGACCTCGGGCGAATAGAACTTCCGGCCCAGCAGCCGAATGAAGCTGAAGATGGTCGCCTCGGGGATCTCGATCGAGGCGCGCTGGGCTTCTTCGCCAAAGATGGGGCCCTTGCGTCCGAAGGCGACACACGCGGGCTCGATGAGCGTACCCCGCCGCGTGGGCACCACGCGGGGCACCCCGTCGACGACCACCGCGACGCATGCGTGGCTCGTACCGAGATCGATACCGACGGCGTCGCTCATGGGTTCATCAGCCAAGCATGGTGACCCGAAATGAGACGGGCACCATCCCTAGAAACTGTAACTGCGATCGAGTGCATCCCCAAGCGTGGAGGCGGGCTCGAGCGAAAGACCCCCATCGCGCAATCTTAGCCACCCTTCGGAGAGGATGGGGGGCGAAGTCCTGCCCTCCACGAGCGGTCGAGGTAGGATGACGTCATGAGTTGGACGCGCAGGCGTGGAGGAGTCGTACATTGCGCCTGACCCCCTGGATGGCCGCGTGCCTGGTGACCCTCGTCGGGTGCGACCGGTGCACGTCGGAGGACCCACCACCGCCGCCGCCGTCCATCGGCGAGAACGACGTCGATCCCAACTTCCTGGAGCGCGTTCCGTCCCCGCCCGAAGATGAGGCCGCGGCGCTATGGAGATCGGCCGCGCGTGACGGGTGGGGCGAGCCGAGTGCTGCCCCGACCGAGACGGTGCGTTGGCAGGTGCCTTCGTGCCCTCTGCGTTACATGCTCCGGGGCCACCACCTGTACGAGGTCGCCGAGGACCGCGAGCCCGCCGGGCAGTCGGTGCTCGCATCGATCGTGGCCAACCCCAGTGATGGTGGCGTCACGCTTCAGGTGACGGAGGTCGCAACGGCGATCGTCGCCGACGGCGCACGGGGCACGCCAACCCAACACGCGACGGTCGACTGGGCGTTGCCGCAGGTCACGACGGACGGCCTCACGTGGCGCGAGAAAGACGGCCCGACCACGGTGTGGTCCGCCTACGGCACGGTGCCGGCGTTGGTGGGTCTCTTCCC
>JAUHZF010000387.1 GCA_030426145.1 Polyangia bacterium | reverse complement strand
CCCGCCACCAGCCAGAACTCGTCGCCGCAGAACTCGCCGACGCCGAGCGTGAGGCTGCAGGCATTCAGCAGCGACAGGACCAAGCCGACGCGGCGCTGCAGGAGGTCGCGATCCAGCTGAAGGTGTACGGCACCGAGGGGCGGAAAGGCAGGCTGGACGCCGCCGAGGCCGAACGTCAGCACGCCGTAGGGGAGTTCCGGCAAGTACGGCGTCGCGCTCACGCCGCGCAACTGCTCAGGACTCGCGTAAGCCGGCGTCATGGTATCTGAGAGGCTATCCGACGCCGGCTCGGTGAGGCGCCGGACCAGATGCTCGAGATCGTGCACGCGGGGTCGCGGATCTACGTCAACGAAGGACCTCCACCTCCTTCCCCGCGCCGGAAGGCGGGGTGAAGGCTCCCTGGCGGATGCGTTCCGTTTCAAGTCAGGGGCTCGCTTGACTGTGGTGCGGCCGACTGCTCGTGGGTTGGGGGGAGCGTCGGGAGGCATCCAGCAATCCCCGCACCCTGCGTTCCAAGACATCGAGGGTGAAGGGCTTCTCGATGAACTGGAGTCCCCGATCCAACAGGTTGCCCATGGCGACGACGTTGTCTGCGTAACCGCTCATGAACATGATGGCGATGTCCGGATGTCGCGCTCGAACCTCTTCGTAGAGCTGGTACCCGTTCATGTCGGGCATGACGACGTCGGTCAGGATGAGGTCGAAGGTTCCCGGTGACGCATCGAGCTGAGCCAGCGCGTCCACGCCATTGGCGGCCACATGCGCGACGTAGCCCAGCCGCTCCAGCAAGGTGCCCGTGAGCACGCGCACGGCGTCGTCGTCCTCGACCACCAGGATGTGACCGGAGGTCTCTGAGCGTGGTGGCGTCACGGGCGCTTCGATAGGTGCGGCCGTGCCGGCCAGCGGTGCGAAGAAGACCTCGAAGGTGGTCCCCTCGCCCGGCGTGCTCCGGACGTGGATGACTCCCTCGTGCTGGCGCACGATGCCGTGAACCGTGGCGAGCCCGAGGCCCGTCCCGAGCTCGCCTTTCGTCGAGAAGAAGGGTTCGAAGACCTGCGCCTTGGTGACTTCGTCCATGCCCTTGCCGGTGTCGTGAACGGCGAGACGAACGTGGGGTCCTGGGGCGATGGCGGGAAAAGCCCCGAACGTGCGTGGATCGATCGAGGCCATGCCCACCTCGATCGACACGTTGCCTCCGCCGGGCATGGCCTGCGCGGCGTTGACCACGAGGTTCATCAAGACCTGCTCGATCTGGCCGACGTCGGCCGAAACCGCCATGACCTCACCGCGATCTACCTCGAGGCTGACGTCGTCGGGAATCGAACGTCGCAACAGGGGCTCGAAGCGCTCGACCACCTCACCCAAGTCGACGGGTTGCGGCTTGAGCGTCTGCTTTCGCCCGAAGGCCAACAACTGGCGCACGAGGTCGCGCGCTCTTTGGCTGGCATGGAGCACATGGTCGATCAGTTGGCGGCTGTCCGATGAGCGCCCCTCTTCGCGAAGGAGCTCGGCGGAGCCGATGATGGGCACCAGCAAATTGTTCAGGTCATGGGCGATGCCCGCGGCGAGACGTCCAATGGCCTCGATGCGCTGGGCACGGATCAGCTGCGCCTCGAGGTGGTCGCGCTCCTCTTCGGCGCGCTTCGTGTCCGTGATGTCGGTCTGCGTCCCCCAGACGCGAACCAGATGCCCATCCTCGACGATGCCGACGATGTCGTTGGACAGCCAGAACTTGTGGCCTTCGCGATCGACCTCTTCCGTGACCTCGCCCGTGACGCGATAGTCGTTCTCTACGCAAGCTCGGAGAAAGGCGCGGTTGTCGGGGTGGTTGCTGCCGCCGTGAAGCTCGACCAACCGCGCGCCCGCCAAGGCGCGACCGTCTTCGAGTCCGTACATGCGCGCGAACGCGTCATTGCATTCTACGAGCACGCCTTCGCGATAGAAGGCATCGACCTGCTCCTCGGGCGACCAAGCTGTCGACACCGGATTCTCGAACTCGAACAAGAAGAAGCCAGCGGACGTCTGACGCATCAACGACCGGAAGCGCTCCACGCTGAGCCGTAGCTCCTCGTGTGCGCGCTGCTCGGCCTCGGGGGCACGGACGGCCATCCGCTGTGCCACCAGCTCGATGAGGGTCTCGACCAGCCCCACTTGCGCGGGTGTCCACGGCGCAGCCGTCTCGACCTGGAGCTCGACCCAGTCCATGTCGTCGGACCCGTCGAGCAACGGGAAGACCATCGACCCGGGAGCAGCCACAGCCGGGCGCCCGCCTCGAATGACGCAGTGCGATACGCCAGGGAGCCCCTCGAGACCCGCGCGAAGGACATCGGCCAGCCGCTCGGGCGCAACCTCAGCGCGCACCGCGCTTCGTAGTGCTGCGGCTGCAGCCTGCCAATCCGAGGCCTCGGCACCGGACGCGTTCCCCATCATTCCATTCTAGACGAAAGCCGCCGCTTTCGCCGAAGGTTGCGAGCATCGCGCCGATCGAGAAGCAACATGCGTTGGTCCGTGCCCTACCCGTTGCCAAGCCACGTTGGCCAGCAAGGTGTGGACGGGCGATCCACCTTTACAGGGTGAATTCGATGGGGCACCGTCCCGCGCATGGGAGGCGCAGATAGACGGCCTTCGAAGCGACCGACGCTCCGGCCGCCGGGACCGGGATCTCATCCCCCTACCGGAGAACCTCCCGTGTCCTCGCGAGGCGGAAGCTCTGTTTCGTCGGGTCGGTTGCAGACGAGCGTGCTCGGTATCAACGCGTCGCTGGACGAAATGATGAACATCGGGGGGGCGTTCGCCTGCGCCCTCGTCGACTTCGAGGGCGGCATGACCTTGGGGGCGAGGACGCGCAGGAGCGACTTCGATATCGAGTTGGCCGCGAGTGGCAATACGAACGTCGTACGCGCCAAAATGATGGTGATGGATGCGCTCGGGATTGCGGGCGGCATCGACGACATGCTGATTACGCTCGGAGCCCAGTACCATCTCATTCGTCCGCTGCGCCGTCACGATGGCCTATTCCTCTACCTGGCCATCGATCGGGACCGCGGCAACCTGGGTATGGCCCGCCATCAGCTCTCGATGATCGAGGCCCAACTCGCCATCTAGCCCTCGCAACGTCGCCCCCGCGACCGGACGGGGTCGCAGGGGCTAGGCGTTCAATGGGGCAGCGAAGACCCGGGTCGTCACTCCACAGCATTGTCGCAGGTGATGAACGAGACGCTGTTGACCACCGGCTCCCCCTCGCCCACGAAACGAATGGCTCGCTTCTGACCCGAGGGACAGTGGTCGACCAGCGCGCTGTTGTCGCCCACCGTGGGAAAGGTCGAGTGGTCGATGTAGCACCATCCGTCGACTTGGCTGCCGTCCACCGTGAAGAGTGACTCCTCCTCATCCGTGCAGGCGACCCGCTCTTCCCCACGGAGCTGCTCGATCTCACAGAAGCAGTCGAGTCCCTGGCTCTTGGCGGCGTCGGTGGCGCGTGCATCCATTTCGGCACTGGCGAGCTCGGCGGACACGGTGTTGCGACCAGGGGCGTGGTCACAGCTGCACGTCTCGCCGCCGGCTAGCTTGCGACCTTCGAGGACCACACACTGCACCTGCTTCTGGGCGTTGGTGGAGAGGCTGCGGGTGAAGCACGGTCCCTTCAATGCGTTCTTCAGGCGGTCGATGATCGCCGCGACGGCGGGCTTGTAGCCGTAGTCGGGCGCGGTGTTGGCCTCGAGCTGTGCCGGGCAGATCGAGCCCACGATGGCTTGGTTGCCGATCCCCTGAAGCACCTCGAGCTGTCGCAGGCTGGGGTAGGCCTTGGCGCGGTACTGCACGTTGCCGTAGCTGCCGTCGGGCGCCTGGCAGAGGGGGTTGTTCTGGTAGTTCGTCGGGTCGGGGCAGTCACACGATGCGCCTTCGCAGGGGGTGGCCGGAATGGGGAAGGTGCATGCGTACTGCAGGTCACCGATCGGATGGGACTGGCCTTCCTGCTGCGTGAGGAAGATCTCGTAGTCGTGCCCGTGCCACGGGTCGGCATTGGGGCCGGCGTCGGGGCCCGGGAGCCCCGGTCGTGGCTCGACCGACTCCACCATGTGCGGATCCTGAGGCGGGATCCCTTGCTTGGCGTCGCCGACGATGGCGTCCCAACGTCCGGCCGCGGCGAGCTCGGCAGGGGTCATGAGTCCTTCGGAGAGGTCGTTTTCGTCTCGCGCGATGAGCTGCCACGGCACACCGACGATGCCGGCGAGGAAGATGTTGTTGGCGCCCCGCAGCGTGCCGTCGGCGCCCACCAGGAGCGGGTTGGGACGCGGGTTCTTGTTGCGGTCGATGACCGTGGCCGAAGTGAGACCGTCGACGTAGCGCTGGATGTCGTAGAGGAAGTCGTACCCGAGTCGCCGCTTCATCTCCCAACAGCTCAAGTTCGACAGGCGGCTGTCGTGCTCATCTGGAGCGGGGGCGTCACAGCTCGGATCGGTCGGGCACTGCTCGGGTGCGGCACCGCACGGCGCGCAGCATGGGTCGTTGATGTCGTCGGCGCACTCGCTACGCGCCCGAAGCTGGTAGAGCGCGTTGCGGTCGGTCACGCGCCACCCGGGGCCAGCGGGGTTGAACGAGCAGTCGTTCTCGTCGCTGAGCATCACGATGGCCACCAACGAGTCGGGCCGAAGGAAGTCGGCCCGCTGTCGCAGCAGCGCTTCATCGGTGCCGACGAGCCGGTTGTTGTTCCCGTCGCGTTCCACCGCCTCGTAGGGGTCGGGGTCGACGAGGAACCGGTACCAGCTCTCGAGCGAGGCTTCATAGCCGCAGCCCTGTTGGTCGACGCCTTCGACGAGGCGACCGATGTCGGCGGTGAGCGCTTGCGCGTCGTCGTAGCGCCCCGGCGTACCGTCACCGGCCTCGGGGTTCCAGGCGAGGAAGCCCTTGTTCTCGAAGGTTGCCACGGTGTCGCCGTCCAAGGTCTCGTCGAGCAGGTGGGCCGCATCGTCACCGTTGGGGTCGGCGCAGTTGACACCTCCTCGGGCCCCGAGGCTCGTGGAGATGACGCCGATGTGCACGTCGGTCACCGGCTCGAACTCGCGAGCCGTACCCGAGGGGCATTCGGAGAGGGGGCCGTCGGGCTGGCTCGCGAAGTTGCCGTCGGCATCGAGGCAGGGGGGATTGACCAAAGTTCCGACGAGGTCGGGCACGGCCTCGGCCAAGATCGCCTGCTTGTCCGCCATGGACGCGGAGTCGTCGATGGTGAGCAGGATGTCGATCTTGTCGACGCGCGACTGAGGCAGCGTCGTGGTCAGGCGCGTGGTGGTGCGCGGCTTGATGGGCTCGAGGGGACGGTTGAGGCACCCCGGGCCGGAGGCAGCGAGGGCAGTGAGGGCGATGGCGGCGGTGCCGAGGCCGAGGGCGGGGCGGTGTCGTCGAGGCATGCAGGTCTCCCGGTGAGGTCGTGTGACCGGAGAGATGACAAGACTCGGGCCAAGGCGAATGTTGCCGTGGTTTCGGTGGTTTGGGGCGGGAGGCAGCCCTGGTAGGGCCGGTGTCGCATGAGACGCGTCACAGCGCCGCGTGGCCACGCCCGCTCAGCCTGCCAAGATGGGGCCGTGATCGACTGAGCCACCACCCGCGACGAGCGCCGGGTCCTCGGACCGACCTGCTTCGGGCACAGGATGACGCACCTCTACATGCGGGTGTTGCCGGCCTTGGTCATCCCGTTGCGGGGTCGCGAAGGCTTAACCCATCAGTCCCAGCTCACGGCCTTGGGCGGCTCTTTGCTTCCCCAGGGTACGTGTTCCGCGAGGTGCTGACTGACCTCTGCCGACACCCCAGGCTCGCGGGCTCGGATGCCAGACGTCATGTCGCTTTCTTCGGATGGCGTGGCCTTGCGCATCTGCGGCACGGTCGTCTTGTCGCGCAAGGAGGGCGAGCCTTCCCAGGCCAGGGTCTCTTTGTCGAGACGGCGGGCCAGCTCGTCGGGTTCGCCGACCGGCAAGGTGGCCGCGATGCGTCGCTGACCCTTCGGGCGGGCCCCCGAGCGGTAGGCGCCATCGAGGCCTACTTCGATCTGCTCCGTCAGCAGTTCTTCGGGGAGCTTTCCGAGGGCCCTTCGCATGGCGCGGATCGATGATTCATCGGGCACGCTCGCGCGCTTCTGCCGCGTGGGGCGCACCTTCTTCATCTTCGGCACCGTGGGCGAGCCATGGCTGGTTCGTCTCTGCGGGGTCCGAGCTCGCTCGCGGGTCTCGGAGACCATCGACCTGATCACGGGAACGGCCTCGGCCACCTCCTCCTTCTTCATGGTGGGCACGGTGTCGCGGGGCTTGCCGCGTCGAAGCGCAGCCACGGTGCCATCGACCACCACGGGACCGACGTTGATGTCGAGCTCGTAGGGAGCACTCGGCGCCCTCGGGATCTTGGGGGCTGTGTCCATCGTCTTGCGCGACCCACGACGGGTGGGGGTCGAGGTGATGGGCGCATCGGGGATCCGGTGCGGAGGCCACGTCACGCGCTTGGGGGGGAAGGCGGGTTTGGCGAAGAGGTAGCCCTGCGCGTACTGCACGCCGGTGAGGCGAACGGCGTCGAACTCCTCTTCGGTCTCGACGCCTTCGGCGATGACCTCGGCCCCCAGCTTGTTGCAGAGCTCGACGACGCCGGCCACGAGCTGACGCTGGCGCCTGGAGTGCTGCAGGCCCTGGATGAGCTGGCGGTCGAGCTTGACCATCGTCGGCTCGAGGTCGGCAATGCGCATCAGGTTGGAGTAGCCCGCACCGAGGTCGTCCACGACGAGGTGGATACCGGCGCGAGCGCCGATCTCGGCGAGCACGCCGCGGCAGACCTCGCGATGACTCAGCGGGACGGATTCGGTGATCTCGATGTAGACGTCGTGGTCGTGCTCGTAGATCGGGTCGTCGGGACGGACGAGCCAGCTCTCCTTGAGCTCGTCGGGATGCACGTTGATGAAGAGAGGGCCGTCGCAGAGAGGCACGCCGATCTCGCGGATCATGCGCCCGAGGCGCCCGGTGCAGCGCCGCGCCACGGCCTTGTCGAAGAGGTCGAGCGGGTTCCGGTAGGCCTCGAGGTCGCAGCGCACCAAAGCCTCGTGTGCGAACACCTCGCCGGTCGAGAGGTCGACGATCGGTTGGAGCACGACCGAGAGATTCTCGGGCGAGACGAACGACCGCAGCGCGGCCAAGGAGTCGGCTGACTCGTCGGGGTGTGGCATGGCTTCGGGGCGTGCCGAGGGGGCGTTAGAGAGTCGGTTCGTGCGTCCGCGTTGGCCGTGAGTGTCCTCGGTGTACATCGCCTGTTTCCTCCAGACTCGACGTTAGCGATGGCGCGAGAAACGACAATCACCTGGGTAAGCCCGCCCCTCACCCTGTCAGGGGGGGAAGCCTGACTGAGGGGCGAGAAAGGCTCGGAGGCCATGTGGGATGACCAGCACCGCCGTCGACCGAACACGTCCGACGCCAACGGTGGGGAGAAGTTCGAGGCTCCGTCATCAGTGACTGATGAACCCGGGAATGAGCGGGAGACCTTCCTTCGGTGACCTAGCCGACGACCAAGCTGTCGACGAGCTCGACGTAGGCTTGTTTGGCCGCGTCTTGGCTCATGCCCTTGCGGGAGGTCCAGGCGTCGAACTTCGCGCGACCCCTGATGTCGAGCATGCCGGGGCGTTTGCCCGACACGTCGCCCTGATTGGATTGCTTGAAGAGTCCGTAGAGCTCCAGCAGCTTGTCCGGCGGCGGGGCGGAGGGGAGGGTCTTGATGCGTTGCTGGGCAGCTGCGAAGTCGTCCTCGAGACTCATGAGGCGCAGCCTACCGGATCGCGATGGACGAGGGTGAGCGCGCCGGTCGAGGCCGCAGCTCAGCGACCGGCCCTCTCTTCGCCCCGGTCGGGGCTCAGCCGTCGTTGCACCAGGTGCCTTTGACTTCGCAGGCCCCGATGGTGGTGGATTTGGACGAGCACGCCTGGCTCGCGGCCGACTCCGCGGCCGCGGCGTCGCCGCCCTTGCCCCAGACCACCATCGGCGGGGGGCCGTGAACGACGGAGAGACACTCGCCAGCGCCGAAGGTCTCGGCGACCTCGCAGTCGTTCTGGGTGCAGCCCTCGAGCGCCGACTTGCTGGCTTCGGTGGAGCTGGTCTTGCGGTGGGCGAGACGCCACGAGGCGGCGCTCTTCGAGAAGGCGAGGGCCCCGAAGGCGAGGGGGCCACCGTTGCCGCCGCTGTCGGCCTGAGGCTGCGGTACGTTGTTGCCGCCGTTCTCCGCTGGGGTGGGCACGGGGGGCGGTGCGGAGCCCGGGAGCGGGTTGTTGGCGCCCGCGCGCTGGATGCACTTCTTGACCCCATCGAGGATGTACTTGCGCAGGTTCGGGGGCGCCTTCTCGTTCTTGCGCGGGTCGCCGTTCTTGCGACTCTGGTACATCGCGAGGTGCTGGCCCTGGTGGAAGTAGGCCCACTCCTCGAAGGGCTCGTCGCGGTCGCGGTTGTGGCGGTACCAGAGGATGGGGTGGCCGTTCTGCGCGAAGGCCAGCTCTTCGGTGGCACGGTAGCGGCGGCTCGCGAGCATGGCGCGTCGGATCGTGTTGCCGTCGTCGGTGAAGACGAGGCACACGCGACCGTCTCCGGTGCTGACGGTGCGGCCCTTGAGGTCGCCGTCCTTGGCCAGCTGCAGGACGTTGTACGACTCTTGGCCGATCCATCCCGGCGAGAAGTTCGCGGGCTCGATGGGGCTGTGGTCGACCGCCCCGAAGGTCATGGTGGAGAAGTCGTCGAAGTGATGGCCGAAGGAGGCGTCCTGCGACAAGGCGTTCAGGTCGGGAAGCTCACCTTCTTCTTCGGCCTTCTCGTCCTTCTTCTTCTCATCGCCGTCGTCGTCGTCGGCCTTCTTCTCCTTGGCCGGCTTCTCGTTGCTCTTGCAACCCGTG
>JAUHZF010000386.1 GCA_030426145.1 Polyangia bacterium | reverse complement strand
CCATCCTATCCGCAGGCGCCAATCCATGTACGGAGCGGCGACGGCGCGCATGACGAAACAGTCGATCGCATATTGGAGGCTCTCGCCAAATGACCATCGTTCCCGTCGCGCTGGGCACGCGCGGTGCCTGGCGCGAGGTGGAGGCCAAAGGCGCAGTGGCGGTGGCACCGCTCACCGAAGGGCGGGTGGTCGTGGTCACGTCTCCCGGTGACCCTGCCGTGATGGCACCCATTGGACTGCAGGGGCTCTCGGCGCTGGGCGGGGGAGGCATCGGGGTGGGCAATCTGGGCCGGCTCGACCCGCCGCCGCTTTCTCCGTTGGGGCGCGAGCGTCTCGAAGCCTTGCGCAAGCAGCGCGCAGCGCAGGAGGCGAAGGCGGCCAGAGAAAAGGCCGAAAGGGAGAAGCGCAAGGCGGCGGAGCGCAGCAAGCTCCAGATCTTGAGCCTGACCGTTCACCACGCCGATGGGCGGGAAGAGGTCTTGGCGCGCGACCTCAAGGTACCCTTCGAGGTGCGGCGGCTCGAGGTCGAGGGGGCCGAACCGCTGTTGGTCGTCAGAGACAAAGGCGCCGAGGCCTATCGGCGCATCGCGGGCGGCAACTTGGTCGCCGTGACCCAGGCGCCCAAGCCGGGGCCCGCCGCGGAAGAGCGTCCCGGATGGGGCAGCATCGGACCACGCGCAACCGCGCTCGACGCGACCCACCTCTACTGGATCGAAGGCGACCAGGTGATGCGCTTGGCCCGGTCGGGAGGCATGCCCGAAGTCTTCGTCGAGGAGGTGGAGCGCGCGTCGGCGCTCGCAACGGATGAGCGCAACCTCTACGTCGCGCGTCACGCCGGGGAAAAACGCGACGGTGAGGTCCTGAGGATCCGCAAGTCGGATGGCCATCGTGAGCGCGGCTTCACCGACCTGGTTCGGCCCGTAGCCTTGCAGATCGCGGGTGGCGCGTTGTTCGTCGCCGACGACGGGTACGAGGGCGCCGACGACGGCGTCGTGCACGTCCGCAGCCCCAGCGGGGAGGCGCGCGTGCTGATTCAAGGCCTCGGGACCATCCGAGACCTCGCCATCGATGGAGAACGGGTCCTCGTGGCCGCGGGCCGCACGGTGCTGTCGGTGCCGCGCGCGGGAAACGCACCGGCCACGCTGATCGGCTCCGGGCGCCGTCCGCAGGTGTTGACCTCGTTCGACGGCGAGGTCTGGTGGGCCGACAGCGAGGCCGATCGGTTGTGGTCCACCACGAGCCCCCAGAGCGGACGCTTCATGCGCGTACGATCCATGGCACGGCGCGGGCGTGAGCTCCTGGTCGCGAGCGGAGGTCGACTTCGCGTCCGTCGAGACGGGCGCTGGTCCGTGGTCGCCGGGGCCGATGCGAGCGTCGTGGTCGCAGACGAGAACGGCGCCTTCCTCATGGCCTCCAGCTGGGAGCGCGCGACTCGGATCTACCGCTTGGATGGGGACGAACCCGCCCCCATCTACGAAGCCAAATCGGAAGACTGAGCCCGACGAATGGGTACAGGGGGCGTAGTCTGCACGGGCCATGTCCAAGCCCTTCGCCCTTCACCCTCGGCTAGCCGCGGACTGCCATGTTCTCGGACGCTGGCCCGAGGGCGTCTTGTTGCTTCATCGCAATGCCTCGTTGCCGTGGCTCATTCTCGTGCCCGAGTGTGATGCGGAGCAGCTCATCGAGCTTCCCACCGAAGCGCGCCATGCCGTCACCGAGCGCTGGCACGCGCTCGCGGCTTGGGTCGGTCGCCATTTTTCCTGCGACCGCGTCAACCTCGGAGCCATCGGCAACCTCGTGCCGCAGCTCCACCTGCACGCGGTCGGTCGGCGCCGCGACGACCCGGCCTGGCCGGGAGTGGCTTGGGGCTTCTCCCTGCCCGATGCGAGCTGGACCCAGGCTGAGCTCGAAACGCTGACCGCAGAGCTCCGAAAGGCCCTCGCGTTGCAGGCTTGAGCCACGAGCGTTTCGACTCAAGTTCTTCGAGGGGGTGCCGTTCCGCTCCTTCGTGGAGCGGCGTTTCAGCGTGATGTCGCTTCAACTTCGGAGGCGATTCCCATGACCATTCATGCATCCGGCTACGACCAGCGGCCCATCGTGCTCATCGTCGATGACGAGCCCGACCTCGTGGAGGCGTTGGCGTCACGGCTTCGCAAGCGGCCTTACCGTGTGATCACGGCGACTTCGCCCGTCGATGCGCTGCTCGCCTTTCACGAGCACGAGGTCGCCGTCAATCGTCTCCGACGAGCAGATGCCGGGCCTCACCGGCCATGAGCTGCTCGCGGCGGTCCGCGAGAATCACCCCGACACCGTACGCGTCATGCTGACCGGGGACGGCCGCCTCGACGCGACCGTCGATGCGTTTGAGCAGGGCGGCGTCTTTCGCTTCTTGAACAAGCCATGTGATGTCGATCTGCTCGACCTCACCGTGCTCTCCGCCCTCGACCAGCGGGCGGGCAGGTCGGCCCTTCTGAGCTAGCTCAAGAGGGCGCCGTCGGAGAGGATGCGGCCGCCGAGGAGTTGAGGTGCGGCGAGGGCTTTCTTTCCGGCGAGCTGGGCTTCGAGCAGCTCGACACCACCCGTGCCGCAGGCGACCAGCAGCCGCTTCCGGCCGAGCGCGCGGATGGTGCCGGGCGGGCCCTCCACGGCACCGTCGTAGCGCTGCGTGCGAAGCACCTTGAGCCGCTTGCCGTCGAGGGTGGTGTGGGCTCCGGGCCAAGGGGTCATACCGCGCACGTGGTCGTGCACGCGTTCGCCCGAGCTCGTCCAATCGATGAGCCCATCCTCGCGCTTCAGCATCGGGGCCATGGTCGCGGCCTCGTGGTCCTGGGCTTCGGCGGTGAGGGTGGCGATCCGCGGCAGGTCCTCACGGATGACCACCTGGGCGAGCTCGCCGAGGCGGTCGTAGAGCTCGCCGGCGGTCTCGTCGGGGCCGATGGGGATGGTGCGGGTGGCGAAGACAGGGCCAGTGTCCATGCCCTCGTCCATCTGCATGAGGCAGATCCCGGTCTCGGTCTCGCCGTGCACGATGGCCCAGTTGATGGGGGCGGCGCCGCGGTACTTGGGCAGGATGGAAGCGTGGAGGTTGAGGCACCCGCCAGCCGGCGCATCGAGCACGGCCTTGGGGAGGATTCGGCCGTAGGCGATGACCACCGCGTAGTCGGCTCCTTGCTCGCGGACCCACTCCGCGAAGGCTGCCGTGCGTACCTTCTTGGGCTGGTGGACCGGGATGCCGTGCTCGAGCGCGAAGACCTTGGTTTCCGGGGGCTTGAGCTCGAGCCCGCGGCCAGCCGGTCGATCGGGCTGACACACCACGGCCGCGACGTCGGTCGTGGCGTGAAGGGCTGCGAGGGCCTTGGCGGCGATGGCGGGCGTGCCGAAGAAGAGGGTTCGCATCAGTCGTCGTCTTCCACGTCGTTCTTCACGTCCTTGCAACAGCGGAAGCCCGTCTCATAGAAGGCGAAGGACGGCTGGTGCGCGTCGTTGGTGCCCCGGCACCCGGTCCAAGGCTTGGCCCAGAAGCCCCCCATCAGGGCGCCGGGGAAGCGCCGCTTCTCCCGCGACGCCACCCACTCCTCGACGTTGCCCATCATGTCGACGATGCCGTACGACGAGATGCAGGTCTTGTAGCGGCCGCTCGTCGAGCCCTGCCACAGTCGGTCGCTCTCGGCGCGGGCCTTGTCGCGATCGCTGCCGAAGGCGGCGAAGTCGACCTGCTTCCAGCCTTTGTTGGAGTTGCACAGGCGCGTCTGCACGCTCCAGCCGTACGCCCAGGGGCGATGCTCCGGTCCCTCGCAGGCGAGCTCCCACTCCTGCTCCTGGCAGAGGCGCTTGCCGCGACGCTCACACCACTTCTGAGCGCTGTTGTAGGACGCCAGCACCATCGGCTTGGCACCGCGGCGATTGGGGGCTTCGAATTGGTCCATGCACACGCGCACCATGGTCGCGGGCCCGACCTGCATGCTCAGGTCGTCGTGGTAGCGATAGCAGTGGGTGTGCTTGCCATCTTGGCGTGCATCGAGGCAGACCTGAGCGAGCTGATCGTGGTGGATCCCCTCCACGAGGCGCATGTCGGCCGGACACAGGTCGCTCGGGCCCGGATCGCCCGGAAGCGTCGCGGTTGTGGGGGCTGCCGCGAGCTTCAGCGTCAGCGCCGCCATGGTTGCCCAGGGATCGACCACTTGCGCTCGCTAGCACCGCAGGGCGGAGGCGCAAATCCAGAGGGATCGACTTCACCCCAAACCGGTGATGCACCGAGGGTGGCTCCTCGCGCTGGCTGTGCTTAGGATGGCCGTTATAGGTCTGACGAGCGTCACCGAGGTGACCACCTCGTCGGCGACGGGCCCCCCGACCCATCGGGTCCGGCCGAGAAGAAAACACATCATGTCAGAACGTTCCAATCCCATGGCGCCTCCTCCCGATGGCGACGACGTCGAGTTCGGGAACGAGCTCCCCATCCTCCCCATCCGCAACGCCGTGCTCTTTCCTGGCGCGGTGGCCCCGTTCGACGTCGGCCGGGAGAAGTCCGTCGCCCTCGTCGAGGACGTCGAGAACCTCGACGCGCCCGTCATCGCCATCTTCGCCCAGCGCGATCCTTCCACCGATGATCCCGGCCAGGACGACCTCTACCCGGTCGGTTGCGCGGCTCGCGTCCTCAAGGCGCTCAAACACAGCTCGGGCAACTACTCCCTCATCCTCCAAGGGCTCTCCCGCATCCGCCTGAAGAAGGTCGACCAGGAGTCCCCCTACCTGCAGGCCACGGTCGAAAAGATCCAGGAGCCCGAAGGAGAGGACATCGAGGCGGAGGCGCTCGCGCTCAATCTACGCGACATCGCCAAGCAGCTCATCCAGCTCATGCCGGAGCTCCCGCGTGAGGCGGGCAGCCTCATCGACTCGATCCAGGCGCCGGGCGCGCTCGCCGACCTGGTCGCGGCCAACCTCGACGCTCCAGTCGAAGAGAAGGCACAGCTCATCGAGACGCTCGACGTCAAGGAGCGCATCCGCAAGGTGCTCCGGCTGCTCACGAGGCAGCTCGAGATCCTCAAGATGCGCGAGCGCATCAACTCCCAAATCAAGGAGGAGATGGGCAAGAACCAGCGCGAGTACGTGCTGCGTCAACAGCTCAAGGCCATCAAGGAAGAGCTCGGCGACGACGACGGCGACCAGGGCGACCTCGATGGGCTCGAGGACCGCATCGCCCAGGCCAACCTCCCCAATGAGGCGGAGGAGGTCGCGCGCAAGCAGCTCAAGCGCCTGCGTTCGATGCAGGTGGGCAGCGCCGAGTACACGGTCGTTCGCACCTACCTGGACTGGATCCTCGACCTGCCGTGGCACAACCAGACCCACGACAACCTCGACATCGCTGCGGTGCGCGAGGTGCTCGACGCCGACCACTACGGCCTCGAGAAGGTGAAGAAGCGCATCCTCGAGTACCTCGCGGTTCGCAAGCTCAAGAAGGACAAGAAGGGCCCCATCCTGTGTTTCCTCGGGCCTCCGGGTGTCGGTAAGACGTCGCTCGGGCGCAGCATCGCCAATGCGCTCGGTCGCAAGTTCCACCGCATCAGCCTCGGTGGTGTGCACGACGAGGCGGCGATCCGCGGACACCGTCGAACCTACGTCGGCGCGCTTCCCGGCCAGATCATCCAGGGCATGAAGAAGTCGGGCACCATCAACCCGGCCTTCATGCTCGACGAGGTCGACAAGCTCGGAAACGACTTCCGTGGTGACCCCGCCTCGGCATTGCTCGAGGTGCTCGACCCGGAGCAGAACGACACCTTTGCGGATCACTACCTCGAGATCCCCTACGACCTGTCCAACGTGATGTTCATCGCGACGGCGAACATCGCCGACCCCATCCCGCCGCCGCTTCGGGACCGTATGGAGATCCTGGAGATCCCCGGCTACACGCGACGTGAGAAGCTCGCCATCGCGCGTCAGCACCTGCTGCCCAAGCAGTTGGAGGAGCACGGCCTCGACGAGAGCCAGCTCGAGATCCGCGACTCGGCGCTCGAGGAGGTCATCGACAAGTACACCCGCGAAGCGGGCGTGCGCGAGCTCGAGCGTCAGATCGCGGCGGTCGTGCGTGGCATGGCGGTCAAGGTCGCCGAGGGCGAGTCCGAGAAACGCATCGTCGACAACGAAGACGACGTGCACGAGTTCCTCGGGCCGCCGAAGTACACGAGCGAGGTCGCCGAGCGCACCAGTGAGAGCGGTGTCGCCACGGGCCTCGCGTGGACCCGCGTCGGCGGCGAGATCCTCTTCATCGAGGCGACCCGCATGTACGGCTCGGGCAAGCTTCAGCTCACCGGTCAGCTCGGCGACGTCATGAAGGAGTCGGCTCATGCGGCGCTCTCCTTCGTGCGTGCTGGCGCCAACCGCTTCGGGATCAAGAGGGACTTCCTCGAGAAGAGCGACCTGCACATCCACATTCCCGCCGGCGCCATGCCCAAGGATGGGCCCAGTGCAGGTGTGACCATGTTCACGGCGCTGGTGTCGCTCCTCACGGGGCTTCACGTTCGCCACGACGTGGCCATGACCGGCGAGATCACCCTCCGCGGACGCGTGCTCCCCGTAGGCGGGATCAAGGAGAAGGTGCTCGCCGCGCACCGCGCGGGCATCAAGCGCATCATTCTCCCCGAGCGCAACCGCGTGGACCTGGAGGAGGTGCCGGCCGAGATCATCGAAGAGCTCGAGTTCATCTTCGTGAGCAAGATGGAAGACGTGCTCGAGCATGCGCTCGAGTCCGTGCCGGAGCCGATCGAAGAGCCAGCAGAGACGGACAACACCGGCGGCGCAGCCGGTGCGGCCCCGCCCAACTGAGCCACGGTTCGCTGGGCCACGAGGGCGCTCTCCATCGAGGGCGCCCTCGTGTCGTTGTAGCCGGCTGAACGTCAATATTTGCCGCCGGATAGGCGATTGTTTCGGAGCAGAAAGCCCGCTAGCCTGCTCGAAGTGAAGCCCTGTCCAAAGTGCGGGTGGATGCTCAAGGACTCGGACACGACCTGTTCGATGTGTGGGCACAACCTCGGCGGTGGCGCGCCGCCGCCGCCGGCCGGAGGGGGCGGCTACCCCGTGCCCCCGGGACCGGCTCCAGGTGGCGGTGGGTATCCAGGGGCAGGGGGTTACACCGGAGGACCCGCGCCCGCGCCTGCCCCTGCGCCGGCGCCAGCGCCGGCGCCGGCGCCAGCCCCGGGTGGAGGCGGCATGTCACCCTGGGCGCGTGCCGCCGGAGGCGCGCCGGCCGCGCCCGAGCCGCAGCCGTCCGCGCCGCAGATGCCGCCCGCAGCGCCCGCTCCGATGCCGCCCCAGTCAGGGGGGTATGCGCCCGCGCCGGTGCCCCACGCGCCCGCACCCCCGGCGCCGCCTCCCGCCGTGCCGGGTGCTGGCATGCCGGGTGCTGGCATGCCGGGTGCTGGCATGCCAGGTCCTGCGCCCGCGCCGCCTCCGCCCGTTGCCGGGGGTGTGCCCGCGCCTCCGCCGCCCGTTCCTGGCGCCATGGGGGGCGTCCCGGCACCCCCGCCGCCCGTTCCGGGCATGGGAGGTGGCTACGGCGCCCCGCCGCCGGTTCCGCCGGCCATACCGGGCATGAGTGCCCGCACGGCCGACGCCGTCTCGCCTCGTCCCATCCCCGACGCAGGTGGTGCGCCCGTTCTCATCGGTTTCCTCGTCACCTTCCAGAACGAGCCCACGGGCAAGTTCTGGCCTTTGCGCAGTGGTCGCAGCGTCGTCGGGCGCGCCGGCGTCGACAACGAGGCCGACGTGGCCTTGCACGATGCCAGCGCGTCGGCACGGCACGCGGTCATCCAAGGCGACCCATCGACGGGTCAGGCTTTCGTCGAGGACGCGGGCTCCCGCAACGGGACCTTCATCAACGAGAACAAGATCGAAAAGGGCACGCAGCGCCAGCTCCACGACAACGACCGCCTCCGACTCGGAAGCATCACGCTCGTGGTCAAGCTGCTCGCTTCAGCCTGAACCTCGTCCTCGAGTTCGAGGTCGAGACCGACCAGGCCAATGCCGTTCGACGTGAACGAGGTCGCGTGGCGCGAGGCACTGCGCTCAGGGCAGGCACTGCTTTAGGCCGCCGTTGAGCCCGCAGTTGCCCGACGTGCAGTCCGTGTTGGCGTTGCAGCCCTGGCCCTCGGCGCAGGTTGCGTCGCAGCTGCCGCCACAATCGACGTCGGTCTCGTCATTGTTCTGTGTGCCGTCCTCGCACGCCGCGGGCGGCGCAGGGATGAGGCAGTTGAAGTACTCGACCACGCGCGGCGTCGCTCCTGAGGCGAGTGGGTCGGTGGGCGGATACTCGACGCGGAAGCGGATGAAGCCCGGCACCGCAGAGCTCGCGTCGCTTTCGGGGATGCCCACGCTGTACTCGACGGTGGCGGTGGGTACGAAGTCGGCCACATCGTTCAGGCACTTCTGCGTGACGAGCTCGTTGAAGCTGTGCGCCTCGAGGCCGCCAGGGCAGGAGACGTTGAGCTGGTTGGTGTCGACCGGGTTCTCGATGGTGAAGGTGCCGCCCGTGATGCCATCGGTGGTGCCGCTTCCACCCGTACCCGCGAGGTCATCGGCCGAGACCTCGTTGATGGTGATCGAGTAGGACTGGTCGTCGTTGGCCCAGGTGCCCTTACCGCACTCCTCGGCCACCTCGTCGAGCAGGGTGAAGCCGAGCTCGGTGGGAGGGAACTCGCCGACCACCAAGGGCGGGTCGAAGATGACCTGGCCGCCTGCGTTCTTGATGCAGATCGACAGATCTTCGCGGTCCTGGAAGTAGCCGGTCGCGCTCGCGACGGCGTCGCGGACGAAACCAATAGAGAGGATCTTCTGCCGCTCCCGATCCCAGTTCAACTCTTCCTCCACCGCGGCGCGGCAGTTCGCCCGCATCCGGGCGAGGGAGGCGGGATCGGAGACCAACGCCTCGATCGCGG
>JAUHZF010000385.1 GCA_030426145.1 Polyangia bacterium | reverse complement strand
GGTGGTCGACATCATGCCGCCCATGCCGCCAGCGCCGCCCATGCCGCCGCTGCCCATGGTGCCGCCCATGCCGCCCATGCCGCCAGCGCCGCCCATGCCGCCACTGCCCATGGTGCCGCCAGCGCCGCCCATTCCACCCATGCCACCGGCTCCGCCCTGGCCCATGGCCATCTGGACGGCTCCCGGCGTGATCGCGAGCGGGCCGTTGTCGACGAAGTCGAGGGTGGCGTCGTCGGTGTCTGGCGCCGGCTGGGGTCGCTCGAGCGAGTGCCCTTCCAGCACGTCCGGCGCTGCCACGACGTTGGGGTAGCTCCCCGTGCCGTAGACGAGGGCGTCGAGCACCGTGAAGCTGGTATCCATCACGAGAACCTCGTCGCCGGTGTTGCTGCCGGTGAAGGTGCCCGAGGCCCAGAGCGGCTGGAGAATGAGGGTAGACGTCGCGCTGTTGACGTCGCCGTCGAAGTCGGGCGCCGGCGCGTTCAAGTAGCAGGCCGAGTAGGCCGTGGCGCTGCCCGCGAAGAGCAACACGGAGTCCATCGCGATCGACGCCCCGGCGGGAAAGGAGCCTGCGCCTTCTGCCCCATCGACCGTCTCTTCGTCCGCGACGGTCCAACCCGTCATGTCGATGGCCGCACCGCTGCGGTTATAGAGCTCGAGGTACTCGGCGGCGCCTTCGACGCAGCCCGCGGGCACGTCGTACATCACCTCGTTGATGACCACGGGTGCCGATGGCTCGAGGTCGGGGTCGAGGTGGAAGTACAGCTCGAAGCTGTAGTCGGCGGTGCCGTCCATCACCTCGCTGAAGGTGTTGCTGGTGAGGCCGGGATCGCCGTAGTTCGTGAGGGCATCGAGCGCGTCGCTGTTGCCCCCGATGTCGAAGGCGCCGTCGTTGGTGTCCCCCCGAAAGCTCAGCACGGTGAAGCGCAACGGCCCCGTCGGCGCCCCACCGATGGCCGACCACGGCACCGCGATCTCGATGACGTTGTTCGTCGTCGACGCCGCGACGCTTCCGGTGGTCACGCTGTTGAACATCGGATCCCACACGTTGGCGTCGCTGTTGCCGCTGCCGAGGCGGGTCTGGATGAGAAACTCCCACTCGGCTCCGGCGCCGGTGACCGTGTCGGCGAAGCCGGCGAAATCGGCTTGCCCCCCCGGCCCCGTCGAGATGGCGATCTGGATTTGGGGTGCGCCATTGCCCGTCGCCAGATCGATGTTCGCCATCTCCACCAGCACGTAGAGGTTGGTGGCGTCGCCGGTGATGCGCGCCTCCACGATGTCGACCCGCGGATCGGGGTTGGCGAAGTCGGTGCGCTCGTCGCCGGTCGCGTCACGCCAGACGTAGACCCCCTCGTTGGCGATGTTGCGGGCGATGTGCCCAGTGTTGACGTTGCTGGTGGGCGGCGCGAGCAGAGGCCAGTCGGCCTTGCTTCCGTCGACCGTGACCCCGTGCGCCGAAGCGCCCGCCGTCAAGCCCATCCCCACCAACAGTCCCAGCCCGAAGATCGCGCGTCGCATCAATTGCCTCGGCGCACACATAGCGCCTCGACGGGGATGCCCTCAAGGCATTTGGCGCGCGATCAGGCCGCGCGGTCGAGGTCGGCGATGAGCTCCTCGCCAGAGAGCTCGGGGGCCGCGCGTCCGCCGAAGTACTGCATGAGCCCGATCCGGGCGTAGGATTTCTGGATCTCCTCGCTCATGAGGCCGATCTCCCGCAGGTTGGGTACGAGCCGGCTGAACATGGTGCGCCGGAAGATCTCCATGCCCGGGGCACGCTGCACGAAGGTCCGCCACTTGTGGCGCGGCAGGATCCCGTCGAACCACTCGTCGTACACCTCATAGGCCATGAATCGATTGCGCATCAGCATCGACACGTGAAACGCCCACGCCTCGCGCTCGCGTCGTTCCGATTCGCTCAGCTCCTTCGTGATGTGCTCACGGAGCGCGATGACCCCGTAGTGCACGTGCCGCGCTTCGTCCTGGATCACGTTGCGAAGCAGCGCCTCGAGCAGGGGCTCCCCGGTCATTTTGTACAGCGTGCCGAAAGCGCCTAGGGCGAGGCCTTCGACCATGATCTGCATGCCGAGAAACTTCATGTCCCACCGGCTGTCTTCCATCAGCGCATCGATGATGACGAAGAGGTTGTCGTTGATCTGGTAGAGCTTGTCGCACTTCGTATCGAGGTAGCGGTGAAAGACCTCGACGTGGCGGGCTTCGTCGACCACCTGGGTCGCGCCGTAGTACTTGCCGTCGAAGAACTGCACCGCTTCCGTCACCTGCGCGGAGGCCATCAGCGCCCCCTGCTCGCCGTGCAGGAATTGGCTCAGCATCCAGGTCGCGAGGCTGTGGAGGAGCTGGCGGCGCTCGCGCGCGTCGAGCCGGATCCCCTGCTCTTCGAGGTAGGCGAAGTCGACGAAACTCTCGGGGAGGAGCGGCACCTCGGGATTGAGCGGATCGACGTCGATGTGCCAGGGAAGATGCTCACCGTTCCACTGGCCCTGTTTGGCACGTCGATAGAGGTCCTGCATCTCTGGCTGGTCCGCGGGGTAGGACCAGTCGAAGTAAGCACGGTGCCGGCTGTGAAAGTGCGTGGGCACGCCCTGCTTGCCCCGTTGGAGAAGCAGGCCGCGAGCTCCCGAGGGCCCGAGAGAGCGCAGGATGCGTGGGTCCCTCAGCTCGGCCGCGAGCTCGAAGACCTCGCGAAACTGGTCGACCTGACGCTGGACACGAGACGGAAGAACATCGGCGATTCGATCGAGCATGCAGATCCTCTCAGCCGTCCACCTCGACGGCGACAGGCCCGCGTGGTCGCGCCACACAGGCCAAAACGAAACCCTGCGCCCGCTCTTCGGGCGACAGGCAGTTGGGCGCCTCCATCGCGACCTCGCCGTCGACGAGGCGGCACTTGCAGGCGCCACAGCCTCCCATCGTGCACGAGAAGGGCATGCGCACGCCGGCGCGCAACCCTGCCGCGAGCAGCGTCTCGCCCGCAGGTACCTCGAAGTGTTTGGTGGCGCCGCTCCGAGTCACGGTCGCCGGTTGCGGGTCGGTGGAGACGGGCGCTTCGCGCTGCGCGGGCTGGCTGAAGCGCTCTTCGCGGCGCCGGGCGGCGGGTACGCCGCGCGCCTCGAGCAGCTGCCGCGCGGCGTCCATCATCGGCTCGGGTCCGCACACGTAGAAGAGCGCCTCGTCGGAAGGAGCCACCGCGTCGAGCTGCGCCTCGAGCTGCTGCGCGTCGAGCCGTCCATGACCGCCCTCCCACGCCAAGGGGGCCTCTTCGAGCACGTGCCGCACCGTGAAGCGGCTGGGGTGGGCCGCAGCCAGGGCCTCGAGCTCACGGAGGAAGATGACGTCCTCGAGACGCCGATTGCCGTAGACGAGGGTTACGCGCGGACCATCGTCAGCGCGCAGCGCAGCCAGCGCGATGGCCATGAGCGGCGTGACCCCACTGCCCCCACCGATGAGGACGAGCTCGTCGTCTCCGCCCTCCCACGTGAAGTCGCCGCTCGGCCCCAAGACCCTCAGCGTCTGGCCGACGGAGGCCGTCCGGTTGAGCTGATGCGAGGCGCGCCCATCGGGCATGGCCTTGATGGTGATCCGCACGCGAGGGCCATCCTGCGCGTGGCTCGACACCGAGTAGGCCCGTCGCAGAGGTTGCCCCCCCACGTCGACCACCAAGGTCAGGAACTGACCGGGAACGAAGGCGAGCGCAGCCCCGTTCGGGTCGCGCAGCCACAGGCTCACCGCATCCGGCGTCTCACGGACCACCTCGTCGACCGTCAGCGGACGTCCGTCGATGGAAGGCGCCACGGCTCCCCCCGCCACCACCGTGAGCGGCGTGCGTCGCGGACGACGTTTCACCAAAGGTGCCGGCGCGCGCCCCTGCACGAAGGTCTGCACGAACATGGACGCATCGCGCCGTGCCGCCGTGATTCGTTCCGAGAGCGAACGTCGATCCCCCATCGTCGCTGCAGACGATATCTACCCCCGAGTCGAATCACAAAGACAATTGGGGCGCCACAGCAGGATTTCGACGTAGGGGTTTGGCGAAAGCCCGCGTCAGAACCTGCGAAACCAACTCGAACCCCTTGGAACAAGGGAGGTCCCCATGAGCAACATCCGTCGATTCCGCACCGCCGCCGTCCTCGTCACCGCCCTCGCCTTCGCCATGCCCGCCGTCGCCTTCGCCGCCCCCGGCGATGCCGCCGCCCAGAAGGGCGAGCGCGGGAAGAAAGGGGAGCGCGGCAAACACCGCAAGGGCGAGCGCGGCAAGCACAAAGGCGAGCGCAACTTCCCCATCGAGGGCGAGAAGTTCATGACGCACGTGAACGCACGCATCACCAAGATGGAGTCGCGCATGAACAAGCGCCTCGAGAAGAGCGATCTCCCCGACGAGAAGAAGGCCGCCATCAAGGCTGACTTCGCCAAGGGCAGCGCCGCGGTCCGCGCCGAAGCCAAGAAGGTCGCCGCAGACGGCAAGGTCACCAAAGAAGAGGCCAAGGCCTTCCGCGAGAAGGTCCGCGAGGTCCGCAAGGCGGCCCACGAGAAGTACGGCAAGAAGGGCCGTAAGGGCGCCAAGAACGGCAAGCGTGGCAAGCGTGGTGAACGAGGCAAGCGCGGCAACCGCGCCTGATCCGACACCCTGAGACCGCGGGGCGCACTTCGGGAGAGAGATCCCGAGGCGCGCCCTGCGCCGTTTGTCCCCTACTTGGGCGGCTCGAACGGGACGGACGTGGCCGAACCCGCCCCGAAGAATTCGAGCCCCGGGGGCGCGCTCGGGAACGGAACCTCCGTGGAGGCGACGTTGTTGGTGCCGAAGGTCACCTCGAAGAGCACGCCCTCCTTCGAGAAGCCGTACGCTTTGCCCCCCCAGAAGGCGAGGCCGAAGACGTCGTCGTAGCCGACGTCGCCAAAGTCCTTCGTGATGGCGCCGGTGGTGGGGTTGATCTGCACGATGCAGTCGCGATCGTTGCAGATGTCGCCGGGCTGGCTGAAGTCGTCCTTCACCGTCAGGTAGGTCCCGCCGTCGATGACCGACACGATGTCACCCGACGAGATGACCCCTCCGGTGAGGGCGTTGGGGGTGATGACGGTGATGGCCCCGGTCGTGGTGTCGATGCGCACGTAGTCGGCGTTCACGTAGCCGACGAGCGCTTCCACGTTTGCATCGACGGTCCCCTCGGGGACGAAGCTCAGCGAGTCGGGGTAGCCGTTCGTGCCGAGATCGTTGACCAGGGTGCAATTGGCGTTGGTACGGTCGACCCGGTAGAGGCGGTCACGCTTGGTCGCCCAGAGGTTGCTGTCCTTGTCGAGCGCGATGTCGAGGACCGAGTTGTCACCGCAGTTGGTGAAATCGCCGACCGTGCTCACGACGTTGGTCTCGGGATCGAGCCGATAGAGCGTGGTCCCGCTGTGGCCGAACACTTCGGTCACGATGGCCGCGCCGCCCGAGCCGCCCACGCCGACCGAAACGGTGACTCCGCCCCCCATCCCGCCCGCCGAGGACGAGGACGTCGCTCCGCCTACGCCGTCGTCGTCATCGAGGTCGTCACCGCCGGCCGCGCAGCCGATGGCGAGCTGGCCGGCCACGACGAGGCCAGCCATGAGAATCCAAGCCCGAGAAGTCATCACGCGGGGAATGTACCAGCGTGTGGGCCTCAGGTCTGTGACGGCGCGATGAAGAATCACCACGAGCAGCCTTTTGGCTCGGTCGACAATCACGCTGGATCCGTTAAATGGAGAGATATGTCCCGCAGACTCGCAGCTCTGCTTCCTCTGGCCCTGGCCGCATGCGCCCCGCACTACGAGTGGGTCGAAACGCCCGCTTCATCTTCCGAGCCAGCGCCGGAGTCTGACACCAGCCCAGACCTCCAGGGGCCGCGCACGGCGCAGGATCTGGCCTGCGAAGGAAGCACCAGCGCCACCCGGGTTCAGGGACGCAACGACCGCTTCCGGGGGGTCGAGGGTTTCAACAGCCGAGGCTGCGTGCGCCCCGGCCCCTGGAAAACCTCCGACTGAGCCGTCGATCCCGAGGACATGCCCGCCACCACCCCGTGGGGGCGTGGCCGTGACGCTATGCTCACCGCGCGACACGGTCTACGCTTGGAAGCGATGCTGCGAAGGCACCTTCGCCCTTGGTTGCTGCGGCTCGCGACGGGCCTCGCCATCACCCTCGTGCTGACGACGTCGACCGGTGATGCGCGCGCCCAAGCCGAGCGGGCCGCGGCGCAGGCTCTCTTCGACGAGGCCGTCGAGCTCCGCAACCGAAACCAGGTCCCCGCCGCATGCGCGAAGTTCGAGGAGAGCTTGCGCCTCGATCCCGCCGTCGGAACGCGGTTCAACCTCGCCGACTGCTACGAACGCCTGGGACGGGTCGCCAGCGCCTGGACCTACTTCCTCGAGGTTGCGGCCGCGACCTCGATGGCCGGCCAGGAAGAGCGCGCCAAAGCCGCACGCTCTCGCGCCAAGAACCTCGAACCGCGCCTCAGCCGCATGGTCATCATGCCCCTGGCCAAGCCGCCCGGTCTGCGGATCACGCGCAACGGAGTCGACGTCGGCGCGGCGCAGTGGGGCACCAAGGTCCCCGTCGATCCCGGCGCCTACGTCATCACCGCCATCGCTCCCGGCAAACGCCAGTGGGAGCAGCGCGTCGACGTCAGGGGCCCGGCGGGGGTCGTCGAAGTGGCCGTGCCCGCCCTCGCCGATGCACCTGCCGACGCGCCCCCACCCCCTGGTCCCATGGGGCCCAACATCGTGGTCCCGCCGCCCATGCCACCGCCAGACCGCGGCACCCCACCGTCCACCATCGCCGGCCTCACCATCGGCGCCCTCGGCGTCGTCGGTCTCGGCGTCGGCACGGCGTTCGGTCTCATCGCGCTCGACGGCAAGAACGACGTCGACAGCCTCTGCCCCAACGATCGGTGCCCTTCCCCCGAGACCGAAGCGCTGGCGGCAACCGCCAACGAAGACGCCAAGACGGCGGGCAACGTCTCGACCGGTGCCCTGATCGGTGGAGGCGTGCTCCTGGTCACCGGCCTCGTGGTGTGGCTGGCCATCCCCGACGACCCCGCCCCCGCCACCGGGCTCCACTGGTCCCCTTGGGTAGGTCCACAGGGAGCCGGCCTCGGGGTTTCGAGCCACTTCTGACGGGCTAGAAACGCTGGTCGAAGAGATCGAGCCCGTCCTTCGACTTCGGCTTCGGCTTCGGCTTCGGCTCTGACTTCTTGGGCTCGGCCTTGGGCACCGCCACCGGGTGCGGACGCAGCGCTGGGCGCGGCGTGGGCGTGGCCTCGGCCTCCGCGGATGGCGCTGGCTCCGGCGGCGATGCCTCCGATGCGCTGACTGCGGGCGTCGAGGCCTCGGCCGCATCGGCCCGTGGCACGTCGGTCTTGGGCGCCTCGTTGCGGGTCGGCGGCATCTGAGAGGCTGGCGTGGCCTCGGTCGTGGCGTCGGCGCGGGTGACGAGCACCGCCGCGAGCGCGGCCACCGACAAGGCGGCGAGAACACCCGCAATCCAGCGGGTCCGCGGTCGAGCGAGAACCCCGACCCGCTCTGCCTCGGCGTCGGTCCGCGTGGCGGGCCCCAATGTGGGCCCGAGCGTCCCCGCGTCGTCACGCACCCCGGCCGAAACCCTCGCACCTTCGAACCCCTTGAGCTCGTCGTCGAGCGAGATGGAGTCGTCTCGGTAATCGCTGAACGACGGTGCCGACGGCCACGAGGCAGCGGCGGCGTTGGGGCGGTCGTGCATTCCGCTGCCGAGCTTGCCCTTGAGCGAGAAGGTAGAGAGGCTCACCTCGGCCAGCTCGGCGAAAGCGTGAGCGAACGACTTCGCGTCCTGGAATCGAACCGTCGGGTCTTTCGCCAGGGCCTTCTCGAAGAACTCGTCGACGATCAGCGGCACCCCCTCGTGCAGGTCGCTGGGCATCGGGGGCGTCTCGGTGCAGATCTTGACCAAGATCTCCCCGGTGCCCGTGCCTTCGAAGGGGAGGCGTCCGGTCAGACACGCGTAAGCGATGACGGCCATCGCCCAGAGGTCGGTGCGGTGGTCGACCTCCTTGGCCCCGTGCGCTTGCTCGGGGCTCATGTACTTCGGCGTTCCGAGCAGCACGCCATCAGCCGTCTCCTCGGTGTCGTCGGCGAGGTCGTTGAGCGCCTTGGCGACCCCGAAGTCGAAGACCTTGGCCACCTCTTCCCCGCCCTCGTTGGCGAGGAAGATGTTCGCAGGCTTGAGGTCGCGGTGCACCACGCCGGCGTTGTGCGCGGCGTGGAGCGCCTTGCACGCCTGCACGACCACCTTGGCCGTCTCGATGATGTCGAGGCTGCCCTCTCGAGTGAGCTTGGCCTTGAGGTCGTGGCCCTGAAGCAGCTCCATGATGATGTAGGGACTGCCGTCTTCGACGCCGTAGTCGTAGACCTGGGCGATGTAGGGGCTGCGCAGGCGCGCGACGGCCATGGCCTCGCGCTCGAACCGCGCGAGGGCCCGTTCCGACTCGGCGATGCGCTCGGTGACGAGCTTGATGGCGACCTCGCGACGGAGCTTGGTGTCGAGCGCCGCCCACACCGACCCCATGCCACCCTCCCCCAACAAGCGGGAGAGCTCGTAACGGTCCGCAATGCGGACGCCGGGTCCGGGCTCCAACATCTCCGATGGGTAGAATACCCCTCGAAGTGGAGACTGCCAACGCACGAGCGACGCGCGCACGTGCTCGATGGGCGAGAATCGGGTAGAGAAGATACCCATGACCACCACCGCGGCAACCACCTCGTCCCACAGCCTGCGTAGCCTCCTTCAGCGAGGCGCACCGGGAGACGAGCTCCGCGGCTTCCTCGATGGGTTGAGTCCGCGAGCCCGCGTCGACGAGTCCTTGTCGCTCGGTGGCAGCGAGGTCGCCAAGCTCTACCGAGCCTGCGCAGGTGGACCGCCCGTGGTGCCCGAGGA
>JAUHZF010000384.1 GCA_030426145.1 Polyangia bacterium | reverse complement strand
CCACGTCGGGCTCGCCGGGGGCGCCGAGCACGGCCACGAGCTTGCCGAGAGGATTCTCGCGCAGCTCGCGGGGAAAGCGGATGATGTCGACCACCGCCGCTTGGCCAGCTTCGGCGTCTTCGAAACCCTCCTCGACATCGATGTCGATGGGCCCGCGGATGCGCCCGTCGTCGGGCACGAGGTAGCGCCCACCGGGGCGACCGCGCAGCAAGCCCACCACACGCGGGGAGCGGCGCTCGACGATCTCGAGGATCTCGCCTTCACGGCCGCGGCTGCTCTGGCCGATGACTCGCGCCATCACACGGTCGCCGTGCAGTGCCCCCCCGATGGCTTCGGGGGCGACGTAGAGATCGTCGTCATCGATGCTGGGGAGCTTCACGAAGCCGAAGCCTCGCTGGTTCATGTGCAGCCGCCCTTCGACCTCCTGGTTGCGGGCGATGCGGCTCGTGGCGGCGAGCCGGTAGCGACGCCCTTGCTGCATGAGAAGCCCGTCGTAGGTCAGGGCGTCGAGCACGGTGTTGAGGGCGTGGGCGTCGTGGATCTCCAGCTCGTCGGCGATCTCGGCCGGGTGCATGGGGCGACGGGCGTCGCCGAGCAGCTCGAGCACGGCGCGCGTGAGGTGATGGGTACGGGCGCGGGATTTGGGCATGGTCGCTTTCGCGGGGCAGGGCACCATACGCGACTTTGCCTCCCATCCCCACCGCCGTCCCGCTGCGGTGGCCTCCCGCCCCAAGCGGGGCCATGGTAACACCACACCTACATGTCCACCCGCGCCCTCACCGTCCTGATGCGCTGCCTACTGCTGGTCGCTCTCGCGGCCTGCGCGGCGCTGTTCGTGGACTACCAAACCGCCGGGGCCGGTGGCTTCTGCGGCGAAGTCGCGGTCGGCTGCGGCAAGATCAAGAACTCCGCCTACAGCGGGATCTTCGGCATCAAGTGGCCCACCATCGGCCTCGTCGCCATGCCGGTGCTGCTCTCGCTGTCGGTCTGGGCACGGAGCGACCGGGGACAGATGCTCTTCACCGTGGCTGCCGTGGCGGGGGGCTTCACCGCGGCCGGGCTCATCGGCCTTCAGGTCTTCGTCGAAGACGCCATCTGCAAGTGGTGCATGGGCGTCGACATCCCGAGCATCCTCGTCGCCATCATCGCCGTCGTGCTCTATCGACGCGGCGATGAGGTGGCCCGCTTCAAGGCCAGCGAGTCGCGCGGGATGCGTGTGCTCTGGGTCGCAGCCGCGCTCGCAGCGGCGGCCGTCCCGCTCACCTGGGAACCCGAGGCGACGGCGGCCGAGCTGCCGCCCGAGGTCCTCGAGTTCTACAGCGACGACAAGGTGGACGTGGTCATGTTCACCGATTTTCAGTGCCCTCACTGCCGCAAGCTTCACCCCGTGCTCGACGAGTTCGCCAAGGACAACCCAGGCCGCGTGAAGCTGACCCGGCTCATGAAGCCGCTCGCGGGGCACCCCGGCGCCAAGCCGGCGGCCTTGGCCTACCTCTGTACCCCTCCCGGCAAGCAGGAGGAGATGGCCGACAAGCTCTACAACGGCGAGGTGGGTGAGCTGAACGCGGCGGGGGTGGTGCGATTCGCCGCCGACATCGGGATCGACCCCAACGCGGTCGCGAGCTGCATGGTCGACCAGCGTACGCTCGGTCGGTTGGCTCAGGACGAAGAACGCTTCAAGAAGGCAGCGCTGCGGGGGCTCCCGTCGACCTTCATCGAGCAGGAGTTGGTGATCGGGTCCGACGTCCCGAAGATCCTCACCGCGATGGATCGCGCCCTCGCGGGCAACAGCGCCAGCGGCGGGACCGACATTCGGTACATGCTGGTGTTGCTCGGGATCCTCATCGTCGCGATGGGGGCCGCCGGGCTCATGGCCGGCGCGTCCGACGCCGAGGACGCGGCCAAAGCCGCCTGATCCCCGCGCTTGCGACCCTCGACGGGCTCCACTACCGCTAGTCCATGGAGCCCGCGGATACCCTGCCACTGGAGTTTTTCCAGCAGCTTCCCAAGTCCGACCTGCACGTTCACCTCGACGGGTCGCTGCGTCTCGACACCATCATCGACCTGGCCAAGCGAGACCGGGTCGAGCTTCCGAGCCTCGACCCCGGCGAGCTTCGCGACGCCATGAACCTCGGTCGCAACTGCGGCTCGCTGGTCGAATACCTCAAGGCCTTCGACATCACCCTCAAGGTGCTGCAGACCGAGGAGGCGCTCTATCGGGTGGCTTACGAGCTGGCCGAAGACGCGGCCGAGGAGAACGTCCGGCTTCTCGAGGTCCGCTACTCGCCGATGTTGCATACGCGCAAGGGGCTCAGCCTCACCATGGTGGTCGAGGCGGTGCTCGCCGGGCTGCGCACGGCGCGCGATCACTTCGGGATCGAGGCCAACGTCATCGTGTGCGGGATCCGCAACATCTCCCCCGAGCACTCCCTCGAGATGGCCGAGCTCGCCGTGGCCTACAAGGGTCGCGGGGTGGTCGGTTTCGACCTCGCGGGTGCGGAGTACGACCACCCGCCCAAGCACCACAAGGCGGCCTTCCAGCTGGTGCGGGACAACAACATCAACACCACCATCCACGCCGGCGAAGCCTATGGCCCCGAGTCCATCGCCCAGGCCATCCACGTGTGCGGCGCGCACCGCATCGGTCACGGCTGTCGGCTGCGTGAGGATGGCGACCTCCTCCACTACATCAACGATCACCGCATCCCCCTCGAGGCGTGCCCGTCGTCCAACGTGCAGACGGGGGCGGTGAAGGATCTGTCGCGTCACCCCATTCGGCTCTACCGCGACCTCGGCCTCCGGGTCACGGTCAACACCGACAACCGACTCGTGACCGATACCACCGTGTCCAAGGAGTTGTGGCTGTGCCACAGCGCCATCGGAATGGGACTCGAAGACATCAAGGCGATGATCCTCAGCGGCTTCAAGAGCGCCTTCCTCCCGTTCCACGTCAAACAGTCCACGCTTCGCCGCGTCGCCCGTGATCTCAAGCGCTTCCACGCGGACGGGACCGTCGACCCGAGGCCCTCCAACGAGGAGCGCGACCCGACCCCATGGCTCCGCAGCCACCCCATCTCCAGCCCCGACCTCGACGACGCGGCGGCGAAGGCTTGAGCGCGCCGGGGATGGACGCGTGCCGCTGATGCGGTATCGTTCCAGTGCCGATGAATCAGCGGGTGGACGATATTCGGTCTTCGGATCCGGGCGAGTTCGACGACGGCGAGCTCCGTGAGCTCCCGAAGCCGAAGCGTCCCGTGCGCACGGTCACCTTGGCTCTCATGGCCGTGACGGGGCTGTTGTCGCTGTTGCTGGCCTTCTCGCTTCGCCACGAGGCGAGCTTTGCCACCGAGCGCTCGAGCGCCGTCGATCTCGGTGGCTTCGTCGCATCGACCGAGCTCGCGGCCCACGACGGCGGCTACGTGCGCGTACGCGTGGCCCTGGCCGAGCAACCCACCGCCGTCTTCGAGCGGGCGCTCGAGTCGACGCGCTATCGCGTGACCCAGGTCGCCGCTGAGCGTTGGGTCATCTACCCCGTGCCCCCGCAGCTCGACGGACCGCGCTTCGTGCCGCCCTCGCTGGTCGCGGGGCGCCTCGTTCGTGTCGAAGACCTCGGGGTTCGCTTCCGGGGCGTCGAAGCCCAGATGGCCCAGCTCGGCGGCGGCACCGCCTCGGGCTGGGTGCTGGTCGACGGTGAAGACCCCTTCACCATGGGGTGGGTCCTGGCCCTCGAAGCTCTGCTCATCGCCTTTGCCGCCTTCAATCTCCTGTCGCTCGCCCGGCTGTTGCGGCCCGTGAGCTGACGCGCCGTTGACAGGCGGCCTGGCCTCGGTCAAATGTCGCCCATCATGGCGGAATCGCTCGTCACGCAGCTCCGACGCCGAGCGGGAGGGGTCGCCATCGACGCGGCCTTTCGCGGCGCTGCGCGTGCAGGGCGACTGCATCCGAGGGCGAGGCCCGAGGCCCACGGGGTCGAGGTGAAGCGCAACCTCCGGTACGGGCCGCTTCGCGATCATCGCCTCGACATCTACCGACCTCGGGGGGCCACCGGTCCCCAGCCGGCCGTGCTCTACATCCACGGGGGCGGTTTCAGGATCCTGTCGAAGGACACCCACTGGGTCATGGGCCTCGGCTTCTCGCGGGCCGGCTACACGGTGGTGAACATCAGCTACCGGCTGGCGCCCAAACATCCTTACCCGGCTGCGGTCGAAGACGTGGCGCAGGCGCTCAACTGGATGCTGCGCCACGCCGAAGCGCTGGGGATCGACCCGGGTCGCATCGCTTTCGCGGGCGAGTCGGCGGGGGCCAACCTCGCGCTCACGCTGATGGTCATGTGTTGCTTCGAGCGCCCTGAGGCTCCGGCCCGCGACGTCTTCGAGCGCGGCTTCGTACCCCGCGCGGTGCTGCCCTATTGCGGGCTGCATCAGGTGAGCGACGTGGAGCGCATCAAGCGGCGCAAGCCCGAGATCAGCCAGTTCGTCGAGGACCGCCTGCTCGAGGTGACCCGGGCTTACATCGGGGGCGTTCCCCAGGCGACGCCGCTGGCCGACCCGCTGCTGATCCTCGAGCGAGAGCACCAGAGCGCCCGGCCCCTGCCGCCGGTGTTTGCGACCGTGGGCACGCTCGACCCGCTGCTCGACGACACCCGGCGCCTCGAGCGTGCGCTCGAATCCCGTGGCGCCCCCGTCGAAGCCCGCTACTACCCGGGCGAGATACACGCGTTCCACGCTTTTGCCTGGCGCGAGAACGCCCAGCGCTGCTGGCGCGACAGCTATCGCTTCTTGGAGGCGAACGGATTCCTCACCGATTCGAGCTCGACATGAAGGTCATGAACTCCCGACTGCTCCTCACCCTCCCGCTGCTGGTGGGCCTCAACCTCGGCTGCGCAGAGAAGAACCAGCCCACCGTGGACCCGGCGTCGACCGCGACCGCGGGAAACAAGAACAAGGCCCTCGTCGACAACAAGGTCAAGGCGGCGATGAAGGACGTGAAGGCCGATCCGAGCGCCGCCGTCGCCAATGACGGCCCGCCCTCGACCGGGATCTTCGCCGCCGGTGACGGGGCGAAGGCCTTGGCCCGCGACGGCAAGCTCAACCTCGTCGACAAGGGCACCGGCACCAAGGTGAAGGTCGGCGGCTTCGGACCCATCGACGGGGCTTTCTTGTTGCAGGTGACGCAGTCGAGCCAGCCGGGCGGCACGCGACCGGTGGTCGACTACACCATCAAAGTCCGTGGCCCCAAGCCCGAGAAAGCCGACGCCGAAGCCGCCCCGAGCGCCACCGCGGCGCCATCGGCGGGTGCGATCCCGGTCTCGTTCGTCATCGCCAAGGCAAAGCCCGCACCGACCCAGCAGGGACAGTTGCCCGAGGGCTTCGGAAAGATGATCGCCTCGGTCGAGGGTTCGCGATTCGATGTGAAGCTCGCCCCGAACGGCGGCTTCACCGAGGTCAAGACCGTCTACGGCAAGGGTATCGAGCAGGCCATCATGCGCGAGTTCGTCGACATGGCCCGCGCGTCGCTTACCCTGTTCTTCCCCGCCATGCCCATCGAGCCGGTGGGCAAGGGCGGCTTCTGGATTCGGGGCGACAAAGCCAACCTCGAGGGCATGGATCTCCTCCGCTACCGGGTGACGAAGCTGAGCGAGGTGCAGGCCGATCTGTTCACCTTCGAGATCGACGTGCGCCACTACGTGGCCGACCCCTTCCAGGTACCGAACCTCGCTCGGGGCAAGGGCCTCGCGGCCAAGGCCTTCGAGGGGCCTGCCAAGGGTGTGGTCATGCGCAAGAAAGGGAGCTTCATCCCCGACCAGGCCGAGGTCGTCTCGCAGATGGTGGTCTACCTCGCCGACCCCGAGAATCCGCAACAGGCCCAACCCGTGCAGTTCTCGCTGCGGGCCCGCCTCGCTGGCCCCAAGCCGGCCGAGGAGCCCGCGCCCAAGTAGGTCGTCAGTTGAGGAAGTCGAGGTAGACCTGGCCTACCTCGGCCTCATCGACGAAGCCGACGATCTTGCCGTCGTCGTCGACGACGATCACTTCCCGCAGGCCATCCGTCAGCATGCGCTCGGAGGCCACCCGCAGGTCGTCATCGGCTTTGACCACCACCGCGGGCTGCATCGCGTCGGCGGCGAGCAGCCAAGGCTCGAGCTCGCGCTCGGCTGCGAGGACCCGCAACATCTCCGGGGTGATCATGCCCACGATGGTCTCCTCGTCGTCGAACACCGGGAAGGCATCCTGCCAGCTGCAATCGCCCACCTTGCGCAGCACCTCGGGCACCGGCGTGCCGAGGCTGAAGCGCACGTAGGGTCCGGGCATCTTCATCACCTCGTGCACCTTCATCCGGCTGAGCACCTCCATCACGCGCGGCGGGTGTGCGGGGGAGTCTTGTTTGGTCGACTTCTGGGCGCGGTAAAGAGACGCCCGGCGCAGGGTCACGAATGCGATGCCCTCGGCGAGCATGAGCGGGACGAGCAAGTCGTAGCTGCCGCAGAGCTCGCACACCATGACCAGCGAGCCGAGCGGGGCATGGGCGATGCCGCCGAAGAGGGCACCCATGCCCACGAGGGCGAAGGCGCCGGGATCGATGGTCGGGTCCCCGACGACGTAGCGTGCGAGCTGGCCGAACGAGCCGCCGAGCAGCGCGCCGATGGCGAAGGTGGGACCAAAGGCCCCCGCACTGCCGCCTGTGCCCACGGTGAGGGTGGCGGCGAGGAGCTTCACGACCGCGAGCAAGGCGAGGATCCCGGCCGCGGACAGACCGGTACCGATCCAGTCGGCGCCCGTGATGGCGGCCTGGGCGACGCCGTAGCCGCCGCCGAGAACAGCCTGGCCCATCTCGTGGGAAGCGAGCACGGCCAGGGTAGAGGCGAGCGCGCCGACGCCGAGGCCGCCCACAGCGGGGCGGACCCATGCCGGCCACCGCTCCGCGTATTCTTGCATCTCGCGCAGGCTCTTCACGAAGAGGCGACCTGCGACGCTCAGCACCACGGTCATGAGCCCGTAGAGCGGGAGGTGGCTGACCACGAAGGGGTAATGCGACGCGGTCTCGAAGAGCGTCGATTCACCATACACGCCGATGAAGACCGAGTAGCCGACCACACTCGCGAGCACGGCGGGCACCAGGGCGTCGGCCTCGAAGTCATCGCGGTAGAGAACCTCGACGGCGAGGAGTGCAGCCCCGAGGGGCGTGCGAAAGATGGCTGACGTTCCGGCTGCCATCCCTGCCACGAGCAGGATCCGGCGCTCGCGTTGGCTCACGTTGAGGAGGCGCGCGACCGTGGAGCCGATGGCGCCGCCGATCTGCATCGTCGGGCCCTCACGACCGCCGGCGCCGCCCGTGCCGAGCGTGAGGACCGTGGCGATGGGTTTGATGAACATCACACGGCGTCGCACCTCGCTCACTTTTTGGTGGAAGGCGCGGATGGTTCCGTTGGCGCCAGCGCCAGCGCATTCGGGGGCGAAGCGCTCGACGAGGTAGCCGGCCGCGAGCGCCCCGAGCGCGGGAACGAAGAGCAGAAGCCACGGTCGCGGCTTCGTGGGGGCGTGGGCCCTGACGTCGAGCAGCTCTCCGCTCGCGCGCAGGGTCTCGTAGCCGGTGAGCACGTCGACGCAGATCTGCGTCATCAGCTCGAGCGCGTAGTAGAAGAGGCACGCCATGGCGCCGGCGCCTGCGCCGACGAAGATCGCGTGGAGCAAGACGCGCCCGAGGATGCGAAGGTCGAGCGGCGCCGCGTCTTTGAGAACGGCGGCGAGAAGGCCACGCCGGCCAAATGCCGGTCGTCTAGATGGAGGCTCGCTGCTCATCGCATCGCGGCTGGAGGTACCACGAAACCAGGCCGTCGGTCACGAAGCCAGACCCCTCGCTCGACTCGTACGTCGAAGAGGCATGCGGCCGATCATGGTCATGGTGGCGATCGCGGCGGCCGGGTTGCTCGGATGTCGGGTCGGTGCCTCGCGCGTGGTCGGAATTCGCAGCCCCGAACCCCTGGCGGGGGAAGAGGTGTCGATACACTGTCGCGACCTCCAGGCCGAGGTGCTGCGGTGCCAGGTGGAGCAGCGCTGGAACGGGGATGAGGCGGTCGAGGCGCTGCCACCGCAGCCGCCGACCCGTGAGCTACGCGGTGAACCCGCGCCACGGGGCCGCGTGGTGCAAGAGCTGGCCTTCGAGGCCAGCGCTTCGCTCGCACGCGTAGCCCCGATCGTCAGGCACCCGCTCACGAGCGAAGCCTACGGGCTCCGCAGCTGTGCGTATCGAGGTGGCTGTGGCTTCGACTTCGCGGTGCTCACCACATCGACGGGGGTACCCGTGACGGCAGCGTTCGACGGCGTGACCGGGTACATCAGCGAAGGCGTCCCAGGACCGGGCAAGCGGCCCGGCTACTGGCTGAAGCTTCGCGGGCCCGATCGGACGAGCGCGCCGGGGGGACCCTTCGTCGGCGCTGGCGTGGGGTGGCGGGACGGGTGGCACCCCCGCACCACGGTGGGTTGGGCGATGTACGCACCCGATTGGGCCGAGCACGCGCTCGCCCTCGAGCTGGAGCCAGGACGCGTGCAGCTGGTGCCGACGGTGTCGGCCGTCTCGGGCGGGATCCTCTTCGTGCCCTCGGTGGGCTTTGGCATCGGCGTACCCTTCCGACTCCACCCGGAAGCGGCAGCCGGGGGGCGGCTCGTGGCGTCCTTCGCGTTTCCCTACGTGACGATCCTCGGCACGCTCGACGTCTTTCCGCGCGACGAAACCTGGGCACAGCCATCGATCATGGCAGCGCTCAGTCTCTAGGTGTCTCGGTCTCGGCCTCGGCCTCGGCCTCGGTCTCGTGCTCGTGCTCGTGCTCGTGCTCGTGCTCGTGCTCGTGCTCGTGCTCGTGCTCGTGCTCGTGCTCGTGCTCGTGCTCGTGCTCGTGCTCGATCTCGGCCTGGAACCTGGAACCTGGAACCTGGAACCTGGAACCTGGAACCTGGAACCTGGAACCTGGAACCTGGAACCTCGAAC
>JAUHZF010000383.1 GCA_030426145.1 Polyangia bacterium | reverse complement strand
CTCCGGCTCCGGCTCCGGCTCCGGCTCTGGCTCTGGCTCTGGCTCTGGTTCGGGCTCCGGTTCGGGCTCCGGTTCGGGCTCCGGTTCGGGCTCTGGTTCGGGCTCCGGTTCGGGCTCCGGTTCGGGCTCCGGTTCGGGCTCCGGTTCGGGCTCCGGTTCGGGCTCCGGTTCGGGCTCCGGTTCGGGTTCGGGGTCGGCGACGAGGAGCGGGGGAGGCGCGGGCTGGGGGGGCTCGGCGGGGGGCAAGAGGCCCAGGGCGCCGAGCACGTCGGCGCTGTTTCCGGGGGTTGCGGCGCTGGTTGCGGCGGGTGCTCGCTTGGCCGCCTTCCGTCGACCGCGGCGACGTCGCCGGGCCTTGCGCACACCCGTCGGGGCCGACGTGGTGACGTCGGTGGCGGTCGCCTCGGATGCCGTGGCGGCGTCTGGGGACTCGGTGGACGAGGGCGGAGAGGGCATGGCGCGGGCGGAACGCGATCCTACTCGTGTAGGGTGGTGTGGTCGAAGAAGCTGGGCCAGGCGTGCGCACGCCGACCCCCTCCCGACCAACGGTCTGATCGACGCAAAGGTTGAATCCTCGGCCCCAAACGAGCCACTTTGCGGCGCGGCATGGGCTCGCCCTTAGCTAAGTGCTTGTAACCGCGTGGGTACGGCCGCGTGCGGAGCTCGCTCAGCACGCCTGTCAGGCAGTTGTGCGACCACAGCGCGAAATTTCACCCAGGCGGTTTGCCCGACTAGACGTTATACTGGGCGACACGGTCGAATCGTTCGGCCGCTTTTAGCCTTTGTCGTCCGCGGACATGTCAGCCGCGGGGACTCACGCGTCGGTCTGGGGCAATGGACCGACCATCGAACTGGGGAGCACGCATGAAGTTGAGAGGGTACGCCGTGGCCGCGCTTGCGAGCGCGACGATGTTGGTGGGTTTCGCCTGTAGCGGAACGGATGTCGTCGAGGACGACGTCGACGATGGAAGCACCCAGGCCAATGGCACCGGCGGTGGAGCCACCTCCGGGTCGGGCGCCTCTGGACCGTCGACCACCGATGGCGTCGGCGGCGGTCTCACGGTGGGCGTCGGTGGCGCCCAAGGTTCGGGCGGTTCCTGCGTCGACATCGAGGTCGAGGCAGAGCAGACGGTGCTCCCAGCCGACATCATCTTCGTGATCGACAACTCTGGCTCGATGGGCCAGGAGATCGCCTCGGTCGAGCAGAACATCAACGTCAACTTCGCCCAGATCATCGGCGCCAGTGGGATCGACTACCAGGTCATCATGGTGACCAACCACGGGGCGTCGAGCACCCAGGTGTGCATCGGGCCGCCGCTGAGCAACTCGGCCAATTGTAACGGTCAACCCGGCGATATCGCGGGGCAATTCCACCACTATGACGTCGACGTGCAGAGCTTCGACTCGCTTTGCATTGCGCTCGACACCCTCTACGGCACCAACAACGGCGGCGAGGCCGACGAGCACGCGCTGCATCCCGAGGGGTGGAACAAGTGGCTGCGGCAGCAGGCGATCAAGGTCTTCGTCGAGATCACCGACGACGACATCAGCTGCACCTGGAACGGCACGAACCTCAACGACAACGGTCAGCCTCAGTCCCCCACGGGGCAGGCGGCCATGGCGGCCATCAACTTCGACTCGCTGTTGTTGCAGCAGGCGCCGGCGCAGTTCGGTACCACGGCAGCACGGAACTACCAGTTCTACAGCATCGTCGGGATCCAAGAGAAGGCGAACCCGCTCGACCCGTACCAGCCGGGCGAGCCCGTGCAAGGCGCGACCATTTCCGATGACTGCAGCACGGCTTCCGGTCCCGGTTGGGGCTACCAGTGGCTGAGCAAGGGAACCAACGGCCTCCGGTTCCCGGTCTGCCAGTTCACCAGCTACGACGCGGTGTTCCAGGCCATCGCAGCCGGCGTCGTCTCGGGGGCCTCGGTGCCTTGTGAGTTCGACATCAGCGGCAACACCGAGCCGGTCGACCCCAACTCCCTCGCCGTCGAATACACGCCGGGTGGCATGGGGCCGATGGAGACCTTTGCTCAGGTCATGGGTGCAGCTGCATGTGGCGTGAACGACCAGGCCTTCTACCTCGACGGCGACCTGGTCCGGCTCTGCCCGTCCACCTGCGACAAGGTCACCGCCGACCAGGGCGCCAACCTCAACGTCATCGCGCAGTGCGCGGGGACCGCGGACTAGCCTCCGCCCTCGCAACCAGACCGATTTCACATTTTCGACCGATGGTTGAGCCGTCTGGCTAATCTACGGTCACTCCAGACACGCCGGACCTCGTCCGGCGTGTGCCGTTCAGTCCTCCCTCACATTTGATTATCAGGTCCGACCTCATGCACACGAATTCACGAAAGTACGTTTTGGGCGCCCTCGCGTGCGCCAGCCTCATCTTTGGCTTCGCCTGCAGCGGGTCGGATGTCGTCGAAGACGACGTCGATGACGGCAGCACGCAGGCGAACGGCTCGGGTGGCAACGGAAGCGGTACGGGTGGAGCCACCAACACCACCGGTGAGGGCGGCAACAACCTCACGGTCGGCGTCACCGTGGGTGGCGGCAACGGTCAGGGTGGTTCCTGTGTCGACATCGAGGTCGAGTCGGAGCAGGTCCTCAAGCCGGCCGACATCATCTTCGTGATCGACAACTCCGGCTCGATGAGCGACGAGATCGCGTCCGTCGAGCAGAACATCAACGTCAACTTCGCCCAGATCATGGGCGCGTCGATGCTCGACTACCAGGTCATCATGGTGACCAACCACGGGTCGGGAACCTACGACGTGTGCATTGGGCCGCCCCTGAGCAACTCGGCCAACTGCAACGGCCAGCCCGGGGACGTGCCCAACCAGTTCCACCACTACGACATCGACGTGCAGAGCTACGACTCGCTCTGCATCGCGCTCGACACGCTCTACGGCACCAACAACGGCGGCGAGGCGGACGAGTGGAACCTGCACCCCGAGGGCTACAGCAAGTGGCTCCGCCAAAACGCGGTCAAGATCTTCGTCGAGATCACCGACGACGACATCAACTGCACCTGGAAGGGCACGCAGCTCTACGACTACGGCGACACCACGCCGACGATGCCGACCGGTACCGCCGCACAGACGGCCATCGACTTCGACTCGTTGCTCCTGCAAGAGGCGCCGGCTCAGTTCGGCACCACCGCGGCGCGAAACTACCAGTTCTACAGCATCATCGGGATCATGCCGAAGGCGAACCCGATGGACCCCTACCAGTCCGGTGAGCCCATCATCGGCACGACCAGCAGCAACACCTGCACCTCGCCGAGTACCGCCTACGGTCCTGGCTGGGGCTACCAATGGCTCAGCAAGGGGACGAACGGCCTTCGCTTCCCGGTTTGCCAGTTCGCTAGCTACGACGCGGTCTTCCAGGCCATTGCGGCGGGTGTCATCGACGGGGCGAGCCTGCCCTGCGAGTTCGACATCAGTGGCAACGCCGAGCCGGTCGATCCCAATTCGCTGCTCGTCGAGTACACGCCTGGCATGGGCGGGATCGAGAACTTTGCGAAGGTCATGGGCGCGGCCGCCTGTGGCGTGAACGACCAGGCTTTCTACCTGGAAGGCGACTTGGTGAAGCTCTGCCCCGCTACCTGCGACAAGGTATCGAGCGACACCGGCGCCAACCTCAAGGTCATCGCGCAGTGCGCTGGCACCGCCGAATGACCCACTTCTGTTGATATGAGCGAGGCCGACGTCTTCCACCACTGCGGAAGGGTCGGCCTCATGCTTAGGAGGGTGAGATGTCGAACATGAAGACGATGATGGTGGCAGGCTCGGCCTGCTGCGTGATGCTCATGGGCTTCGCCTGCAGCAGCAACGGCGACAACGACGACGGGGATACGAGTACGCAGGCGACGGGTACGGGCGGCAACGCCACGACCACGACCGGTGAGGGCGCGTCGACGACGACCACCACCACGGGCGATGGCGGCGGACTCCTCACGAGCGTCGGAGGTTCGGACGCGGGCTCCGGCGGTTCTTGCGTCGACATCGAGGTCGTGGCCGAGCAGACCGTGCTCCCGGCCGACATCATCTTCATGATCGACAACTCCGGCTCGATGGGCCAGGAGATCGCCTCGGTCGAGCAGAACATCAACGTCAACTTCGCGCAGATCATCGCGAACAGCGGCATCGACTACCAGGTCATCATGGTGACCAACCACGGCTCGGCCAGCACCCACGTGTGCATCGGGCCGCCGCTGAGCAACTCGGCGAACTGCAACGGTGCGCCCGGCGACGTGGCGGGGCAGTTCCACCACTACGACGTCGACGTGCAGAGCTGGGACTCGCTCTGCATCGCGCTCGACACGCTCTACGGCCCCAACAATGGTGGCGCGCCGGATCAGCATTCACTGCACCCCGAGGGGTGGAGCAAGTGGCTGCGGCAGCAGGCGATCAAGGTCTTCGTCGAGATCACCGACGACGACATCAACTGCACCTGGAACGGCACGAACCTGAACGACAATGGATCGCCTCAGTCCCCCACCGGACCGGCGGCCATGGCGGCCATCAACTTCGACTCGCTCCTGCTTCAGCAGGCGCCGGCGCAGTTCGGCACCACGGCGGCACGGAACTACCAGTTCTACAGCATCGTCGGGATCCAAGAGAAGGCGAACCCGCTCGACCCGTACCAGCCGGGCGAGCCCGTCGCGGGCTCCACGCTGTCGGATGACTGCAGCACAGCTTCCGGTCCTGGCTGGGGCTACCAGTGGCTCAGCAAGGGGACCGGTGGCCTCCGGTTCCCGGTGTGCCAGTTCTCCAGCTACGATGCGGTGTTCCAGGCCATCGCGGCCGGCGTCGTCTCCGGGGCCTCGGTGCCCTGCGAGTTCGACATCAGTGGCAACCAGGAGCCCATCGACCCCAACTCGCTCATCGTGGAATACACGCCGGGTGGTATGGGGCCCCTGGAGACCTTCGCTCAGGTCATGGGTTCGGCCGCTTGCGGCGTGAACGACCAGGGCTTCTACCTCGAAGGCGACCTGGTCAAGCTCTGCCCGTCCACCTGCGACAAGGTCACTGCCGACCAGGACGCCGGCCTCAAGGTCGTCGCCCAGTGTACGGTCGTGCCCGACTGATACGCACCACACATCAGGCCTGACGACGGGTGCCCGCTCGTCGGGCGCTGCTCCAAAAACGAGCCCGGGGACATGGCCCTCGGGCTCGTTCTCGTTCGTGCTGTCTTGGGGCGCCGATTCGCCTGCGGTAGAAGGCTCGGTGTGGGGGCCCCGCGCATCGCACTGTGCATGATCGTTCGCGACGAGGCCGCCATGCTGCCCGGGTGCCTCGCTTCGGTGCAAGGCACCGTCGATCAGGTCGTGGTGGTCGACACCGGAAGCCAGGACGACACCCAGGCCATCGCCGAGGCAGCGGGGGCGATCGTGCTGGAGCGACCCTGGGACGACGACTTCTCCGCCCCGCGAAACCTCGCCCTCGAGCACGCTGATGCCGACTGGATTCTCGTGCTCGACGCCGACGAGCGCCTCGCGCCCGGAGCCGGCGACGTGCTTCGTGCGGCCGTGGCGGCAGACGACTTCGACTGCGGATTCTTGCCGCTCCACAACGCGAGCCGCATCGATGCCCGGCTCGAGGACGTGGTTCGGGGGGAAGAGCGACTGACCGACGTCGCTTATCTCCCGCGGGTGATGCGGCGCACCGAAGACCTTCGCTACGAGGGACTCATCCACGAGTCGGTCGCCACCTGGCTCGGGCGCGGGCGTCGTCCGCAGTTCTTGATCGGCGCCGACGTCGTACACCTCGGTGGCGTGCCCGACGTGCGCCAGCGCCGTCGAAAGGCGGAGCGCAACATCGGGCTTCTTCAGCGCGCCGTCGAACAGAGCCCCGAGGTGGTCGATCCCTACGGCTACCTCGCGCACGAGCATTTCGAGGCCGGCGACGTCGAGTCGGCGAGATCGGTGGCCGAACAAGGTTGGCGCCTCGTCGAGCGCGGCGTTGCCACCACCGAGCTCGGTGCGCTTCGGCTCGCGACCGCCCACGCCTGGCTACAGATCCAAGACCGGCGGGCCGACGCCGCCCTGGTGACCGTGGCGCGCGCCCTCAGCTACTCGGCCGGTCACCCCGACCTCTACTTCTTGCGCGGCTGCGCGCAAGAGGCGATGGGTCTCACGGCCACCTCCGAAGTCGACCGGCGCACCCGCTTCGCGCTTGCCGTCGACGCCTACCAACAGGCGGTCGCGCAGTCCGAGCGAATCCTCCTCCAGAACTTCATCCAAGGCTCTGCGAGCTGGGCCGCCTGGGTGCGTATCGGGACGGTGAAGTTGCTGCTCGAGGATCCCCCGGGGGCCCTCGAAGCTTTCGAGCGCGCTCGTCGCGGCCGCCCTGGTCACAGGGAGGCGCAGTGGGGCAAGGCGGAGGCCCTTCTCGCGGCGGGCATGCCGGTCGAGGCGATGCGTCAGCTCCAATCCGCGCTCGACGAGCGGCCTGACGGCTGGGTGCTCGCGGCGCTGGGGGCCGAGGCGGCAGGCATGGCCGAGGAGATGGAGGGCCTGCTGGGCCGCGCACAGCTCTGCCTCGCCAACCAGCGCTTCTTCTCTCCTCACCGCCGCGAGCGCTACGACGACGCGGCCGCCCTGCTCACGATGTATCGCGGGGAGCCTCACCCTGGGCGCGGGCCGCTCGGGCAGGTGGCGTCGCTCATGCACGGAGAGCAGGTGAGGCGCCCCGGGGCTCGGGTTCGACCGCTCGATCTGCGCGCTCTCCGGAGGGTGATCGAGCACCTCTTACGGCGCGACCAACGGCGCTGGATCACGCCGCTGCTCCAACCCGAGGCATCCGAAATCTTGCCCGGCATCGATCGCATGGTGCAAGCCATCGTGGACGGATTCGTCCACGCGCAGGCTTGACGCATGCCCATGTCGACCACCCTCATCATTCTCGCGCTCATCCTCGGCGGATGCGGAAAAGAAGACCCGGCACCGGGAGCCGTGACCGCCCCTCGTCCTTCGTCGGTTCCCGACGACGAACCCGTGAAGACGGTCGACGACACCGTCCCGGCGCCGGCAGCTGAGCCGAGCGCTCGAGGTTCGGATGAGCCGGTCGAAGAAGATCCCGGCGAGGACGACGACGAGGTCGCAGAGGAGGACGACGACTGCGCTCCGAAAGGGACGGCGGACCTCAAGCCGATGCAGGTCTTGGCCATCACTTTCACGAGCGGCATCGAGGGCAAGGACCCCGCCGACAAGCTCAACATCGCGCGACCCGGACAGCGGGTCTACGCGCACCTGAAGATGCGCAACCGCAGCGGTCGCAAGCGCTGCCTCGACGTCACCTTTAGGGTGGGCGGCAAGAAGCGCACGAAGGTCCGGTTGAAGATCGGCGAGTCCTGGTCATGGCGGACCTGGGCCTACAACACCCTTCGCCCCGACGACCGTCAGCCCCTCGAGCTCACCATCGTCGACGACCAAGGCGCGCTCGTCTTCCACAAGAAGCTCCCCGTCGTGCCCGAGTGAGCGCGGCCTCAGTGGCGGACGCAGCGGAAGCCTAGCCCGGGCACCTGATAGTCGACGGCGGCACCACCGCGGTAGTCGACGCGGATCCCCCGGCTGCTGCGGTTCCATCCCCCGCCGCGCACGACATGAGCACCATTGGTGGCCGTGACCACATGGGGGTCGGTCGCGGCCTCTCCGGTGAGCTTGATGAAGTTGTCGAGGCACCACTCCCACACGTTGCCCGATAGGTCGTGGATGCGTCCGTAAGGGGTGACGCGATCACCATCCGGGTGCGCGCCGACCTCGGAGGTACCGCCCCCGTGGCAGCCGTCGTTGCCCGATGGAGACGTGATCTCGCCGGGCGCGAAGTCGGCGTGCTTGCAGGTCGGCGTCTCGTCGCCCCACGCGTAGGCGTGGCCATCACCGCCCGCGGCGGCCCAGTACCACTCCGCCTCGGTGGGCAGCGATTGTTTGCGGTACTCGCAGTAGGCCTTGGCGTGCTCCCAGTGGACCTTGTTGACCGGGTGGCGAGGCTGCTTGGGGTAGTTGATGTAGAGGCCCCAGGTGCGCGGCTCTTCGCACGCGCCGGCTTTGACACACTCGGCGTAGGCCTCGACCGTGACCTCCGTCGCATCCATGCAGAAGGGCTTCGTGAGCACCACCTGGTGAGAGCCCGCCTTGGGATCGTCGCCATGGGGGAGGGCGAAGCCCGCCTCACCGGTTGCGGGCACGTAGACCTCACCGTCGGGGCAGGCGGGCTTGCAGGTCCCCGCCTCACACCGCTCGATGGCGGCACATTCCGGGTCACACTTGGTCGGCTTGGCGGTCGCGCTGGCGCTGGGGGCGCTCGAGGCCGAGCTGCTCGCGGTGGCTGAGCTCGTGGTGTTTGCCTTCACCGGTGATGCCGACTCGGGCGAGCAGCCGCAGAGCAGCAGGACGACGGGGATGGTCCCCTGCAGACGACGCGGCACGGGTCGATCGAAACCCTGCCGGACCGCCGCGGGCAACTTCCGCGTCTACGACGCGACGGCCACGGGGCCGGGTTTCCGCTTCGCGCGGGACTTCTTCTTCACCAACACGTAGTCGTCGGCGAACTCGGGCCGAACCTCGCCCGTTTCGGCATCGACGAGCCAGGGCATGGCGTGCTTCTCCGGGACGCGCACCTGGGGGGGCTCCTCGTAGGTGTGGCGGAAGTGGTCCCAGATGGGGCTCGTGACCCCGTGGTTGACCTTCGGGTTGTGGAAGTGGTGGTAGAAGTGGTGCTTCCGCATCCAGCGGCCGTAGCGGTTGTTCGGGGCGTGGGTGTGAGCCCGCCGATGCAGAAACTCGTACGTCGAGTACATGCCCACCAGGCCCAAGGTGAAGGCCGCGCCACGACGTCGCCCGAAGGCGAGGGTGGCCAAAGGGCCCACGAGGGCCGTCGTGATGGCCGCGGCGCCGACCTTCTTCACGGTGGGCGCGAAGTAGTGCGTCGTGGCGTGGTGCTTGGTGTGCTCGACAGAGAACACGTTGCGATGGCGCACGTGAA
>JAUHZF010000032.1 GCA_030426145.1 Polyangia bacterium | reverse complement strand
ATGACCCCCTGCACCCTCCGCCTCGGCGCCACCGAGCTCAACTTCGAGCCGCTGCGCCCCGAGAAGGTCACGGTCCCCACCATCCCGTCCTTCGGTCCTCTGGTCGGCCAGAGCGAAGCGATGCGGCAGATCTTCGACCGCTTCTCGAAGGTCGCCCCCACCGACCTCACGATGCTCATCGGCGGCGAGACCGGCACCGGCAAGGAGCTGGCCGCACAAGCTTTGCACCTCGCGAGCAAGCGCAAGGACAAACCCTTCGTCGTCGTAGACTGTGGCTCGATTCCGCCCAGCCTCGCCGAAGCCACGCTCTTCGGTCACGAGCGCGGCGCCTTCACCGGCGCCGTCGACCGCCAGGCATCACCGTTCCACGACGCCGAGGGCGGCACCATCTTCCTCGACGAGCTCGGAGAGCTTCCGCTCGAGGTTCAGCCCAAGCTCTTGCGGGCGCTCGCCGAGCGCCGCGTCAAGTCGGTGGGTGGCTCGACCTACAAGGCCTTCGACGTGCGGGTCATCGCGGCGACACGGCGCGACCTCGTGCGCGCGGTCAACAGCGGGTCGTTCCGAAGCGACCTCTACTTCCGCGTGGCGCAGGTGAAGGTCGAGCTGCCGTCGCTGCGCTCTCGCGTAGAAGACATTCCGATCCTCGTGCGCAGCATGCTCAAAGACCTCGGCGACGAGGAAGCCTACCAGCGCGTGAGCAACGCCCAGCTCGAGCGGCTCATGCGCTACGACTGGCCCGGCAACGTCCGTGAGCTTCGCAACGCGGTCGCGGTCGGCTTCGCGCTCGCCGACGCGGGCGGCGAGGTCGACATCGCGTCCCACCTCGGCGCGCTGCAAGAAGGCGGCTCGGGGCCATCTGCCGGCGGCGGTGGTGGTGGCGCGGGCAGCATCATCGGCACCGAGCTCGAGCACCGGCCCTTCCAAGAGGCCAAGCGCGAGATCCTGGCTCGCTTCGCCAAGGAGTACTTCACCCGCCTCGCCGAAGAGGCCAAGGGCAACGTCTCCGAGATGGCCCGCCGCGCCGGCATGGAGCGGGCTCACGTCCGCACCTACCTCAAGCGGCACGACATCGACGTGAAACAGTACCGCTGAGGCGGTCGCCCTTCTCAGGGGCGGACGACGATGAAGGCGTCGCGGTTCATGGCTGGCGGAGCCTGAGGCATGGTGGGAGCGCCACTCCCGTCGTACGTCCCGGCGAGAAACACCCGCCCCCCGCGATGGGTCACGAAGGTCGCGCGCTGGGCGGAATTGGGAAGGGTGTCGGTCTGCACCACCGTGGGCGGGGGCGCGGAGGTATCGAGACGGGCCCAGAAGGCGTTGGTCGCCGCGCCCACCGTTCCCACCAGCGGCGAGGGCATCTCATCTTGGAGAGCGATCTGGATCGCGGTGGCGCCGGCGAGAAGCAACTGATCGTCGCCGACGGGAGCGAGGAGGTCGTGCACCGAGAAGGTCGCCGGTACCGTCATCCCCGACCACGTGCGGTGCTGCACGGCCCCCGGCTCGAGCCGCAGCCACGTGTGGCTGCGGGCGCCTTCAGTCTCTAAGGGGTTGCCTTCGTCGACCGCCAGCGCCCCATCCCAGACCACGAGGACCTCGACGGCGCTATCGCCATCGAAGCGCATCCCCGTCAGTTGTTCGCCGACGGTGCTGGTGCTGTGAACCAGTCTCGGTGAATCTGCGGACAGGTTCGACGCTTCGTAGGTCCGCGTGACGATGCCCCGGTTGGCCGACAACCCGATGTCACCGTCCAAGAGGCCCGCCACGGCGATCCTCTCCGCGACGACCGCGAGGTGCGTGAAATCCACCACCCCGCCTGCCCCACCCGCAGTCCCCAGAATGTTCGCCTGCGGCAAGGTCCCGTCGTCGCGAATGACGACCGCGCAACGCGCGGAGCACGCTCCGAGGCTGAAATTGTCGTAGTTGAGGTCACCTTCAAAAGCACCGGCGAGGTAGCTCACTCCGTTCTGGCGCTTGATGGCGTGAAAGACGGCGACGCCTCCGGTGAACTCGGGAGGGTCACTCCTCGAGCCGTCCGCGAGCCCGAGCTCGATGACGAAGGCCTGATTGCCAGCCGGACCGATGGCCGTCGGTGCGCCGCCTTGATGCACTTCAAACGCAGCACCGCTCTTGTCCCCGACCACGAAAACGGTACTGCCATCGACTTCTACGTCGTCGACGCTCATCCCGTAGAACGCTTCGTAGAGCACCTGCCACTCGACTCCGCCAGTTGCGTTGAGGCGGACCACCCACGAGCGTGGCGGCGTACCCGTCGGCTCCAAGCTCGATTCCAAGAGGCCCACGACGTCGCTTCGGCCGCGCACCACGACGATGGCGCCGCAGTCGTCGAGCGGCTCGACGTCGACGATCTCGACGACCTGATTGGCCGTGGCGCGGAAGGTCTGCGACCACGGCGTGCAGGCCGGTCCGGCGCCGCCTCCGCCCGTCGAAGCCCCACCTCCTCCTGTGGCGGCCGCTCCTCCGACCACCACGACGCCCCCCGCGCCGCCCTCACCGGTGGAGGCGGGCGAAAACCGATCGAGGTCGAGCAGCGCACCACAACCGATGAGCGTCGTGAGAACGATGATGAGAGCTGAGCCACGCACCGTCCTCATCGTAGGCTCCTGGCCCCCCCGTGGGAAACCCCGCCATCGATCCTTCGGCTCGGCAGCTCGTGTATCCTGTGAGAATGAGGGTACGGGCTTGGGCATGCGTGGGGTTGGTCGTGGTGCTCGTCGCTTGTGGCAGCGACGACACCAACGTCGAAGACGACGGCGGCAGCACGACGGGTAGCGGCGGAACGACGTCCGGCCCGTCCGGATCTGGCGGCGCGTCGACGACGAGCACGAGCGGCAGCGGCGGCGCAGGTCAGGGCGGCGACGCCGAGGCGGTCGAAGTCTGCGCGCGTTGGAATGCGGACCGCGTCGACATGAGCGAGGGCACCTGGTCGGGGGCGCTCGCCGGCTGCATGGCTGGCGACACGTCGATGGTAGGGCGAGACAATGCGCTCAAGCTCATCAACCTCTACCGCTGGCTCAGCGACCTGCCCGAGGTCAGCCACGACGCCACCCGCAACGCCAAGGCGCAAGAGTGCGCTCTGATGATGCACGCGAACAACGACCTCGATCACGAGCCGCCCATGGGGTGGACCTGCTGGAATGCGGATGGGCACGAGGCCGCGGGCAAGAGCAACATCGCCACCACGCCCGGCGTACAGGCCGTCGACCTCTACATGGCCGACCCGGGCAATGCGACGACCATCGGGCACCGGCGATGGATCCTCAACAACAGCCTCGGCCCCGTGGGGCTGGGCTCGACCGATGGCTACTCGTGCATGTGGGTGATCGGCGGCAACGGCAACGGCAACCGCGAGTGGACCGCCTTTCCCTCCGAAGGCGCGTGGCCCATCGAGGCGATGACGGCTTCGTTCGCCTCCGTCGACGACACGGGGTGGACGATTCAGAGCCAGGACATCAACCTCGAGGGGGGCACCGTCACCGTCACCGAGGATGGCGTCGAGGTCCCCGTCACCGTCGACGTGCTCCTGCGAAACTACGGCTCGCGCTACGCGATCAAGCTCACGCCCCAAGGCTGGACCAGCAAGGCGGGCAGCACCTACGAGGTGAGCGTCACCGACATCGATACGCCGATCAGCTACCAGGTGCGCATGGTCACCTGCGAGTAGCGCGAGGGGCATGTCGCCGACCCTGCTCGTCGTCGTTTTTGCGATCTTGGTGGGGCTGGCTTTCTTGGCACAGCGTCGCCCGCCCCCAAAGCGCGCCCCGCTCGAGATCGAGCCGGGGGTGGTCCCGCTCGAGGACGAGATCGACCTGCACGGATTTCAGCCGAAGGAGATCCCCGACGTGGTCGAGAGCTACCTCGAGGCCGCGCTCGAGGCGGGGATGCGCCAGGTGCGGCTCGTGCACGGCAAAGGCAAGGGCGTGCAACGAGCACGGGTGCGCGAGCTCTTGGCTGCGCACCCAGACGTCGTCGCCTTCGGCGACGCCCCGGCCCACCGAGGCGGATGGGGAGCCCAGCTCGTGGAGCTGCGCCCCAAAGACGAAGGGCGCGCTCAGTAGCTGAGCGCGCCCTCTAGGCCTCGACGCTGAGGATCAGCGGCAGGCGGCGGGCATCGACGCACCACCGAGCGCACCGCGGATCATCGAGCGAACCTGCGGATTGGTCATGGCGGACTGGCAAACACCTGCAGCCGCGAGGTAGGCGCCCTTGAACTGCGGAGGAGCCGAAGCGGCATTCTGCTTCAGCGCCGCGCAGCAAGCGGCCATGCTCGGGCCGCCGCCACCCTTCACGGGCACGATGGAGCGGGCGATGGCGAAGACGTCGTTCGACTTGCCGCCGTCCATCCAGGCCCCGATGGCGACCGTGTTGGCGTCGCCCGAGTAGATGACCTGGAAGGTCTTCACGCTGTCGCTGCCCTTCTTGCAGACGCCGTCCTGGGCCGTGGCCGGGACCTTGTCCTTGCCCACGGTGACCGACTCGGCTGCGCCCCAGTTGCACTCGGTGAGGCCGAGCGCCTTGGTGCCCTCTTCGACCAGCTTGTTGCTGTCGCCCGAGTTCTGCGTCGCGGCGAAGTGAGCCTTGCCGTCCGCGGTCTGGGCGTGGTCGAAGTTGCCGTTCTTCTTGGACGTGAAGCCCGTCGGAAGCTGGAACGTGGCCTTGCCGCCAGCGATGCTGAGGGCCGTGCCGGTGGCACCGTCCTCACGGTTGTCGAGCTCTGCCTTCACCTTGGCTTCGATGCCAGGGGTGCTGTTGTCGGGCGTGAGCTTGGTGGGCTCGGGGGGAGCGGGATCGGGAGCCGGTTCCGGCTTCTCGTCCTCGTCCTTCTGCTCTTTCTTGTCCTTTTTGGGCTCGTCGCTGTCGTCCTCTTTTTCGGGACAACCAGCCAGCGCGAGCGCGGCGAATGCGAACGAAGTCCAACGAACCAGCTTAGCCTTCAAGGGGGCCTCCTCAACGCGATGTTCCGAGGGCCGGTGTCGTACCTGAACCCTCATCTGGGCGGACCCTAGCACGACCGGGGGCGGGTTGGCGCCATCCGGAGAATCCAGGGCAGATCCCCGTCGACAGGAGCAAGAGCCCGACCGTCGACTACTCGCAGAAGGTGATGATGGGGGGGCAGGTGTTGAACTCTGCGACGCACTCTTGGCAGTCCATGAAGCACTGCTCGCACTCGTCGAGGAACTGTGGGCGTTCGACGCAGCTGAGCCCACGCGCCTCGGCCTGGTCGAACCGGAGCCGGCAGAGCGTCTCGGCCTCTTCGGCGCTGTAGCCGTCATCCCCGGCGCAGCCCGTGATGGTGAGGATCAGCAGCGCAGCGCTCAGTCGAAGCATCGGTAACAGACGTAGTGCGCTCCCGAGCCGGGGTCGACGAAGAGATTCCCCGTGGCGTCGCAGGTCATGTCCGAGCGAGGCGAGACGTCGAGCGCGCACCGATAGGCGACATCACCTCCCTCGTGCGCACACCAACCGCAATCGCCGTCGCCGCAGCGGATGCAGGGCGGCGACTGACCACTGCTGCCGGTGTCACCGTGGCCACTGCTCCCGGTGCTGCGCTGTCGGCCGCGCGCGGCGTCGGCACCGCCGAACCCGGGGTCTTCATCTTCGATGACGACGTCGGAGCCACATCCAAGCAGCATCCCTCCCCCCAGAACCACTGCTTTGATCCACCTCACACTTCAATGAAGATGCAATCGCAATGCCGCCCACGCTCGGGCCCAAACGCCTCTCAGAGGCCGATCCGAGGCGTCGCGTGCGTGCATGCGCGCCTCGAGCGTGCCCCGACTGACGATCCGTCACCCGTGTGACACCCCTGGGACGTCACGCCAATCGCGCGCGACGCGTCTGCACCAGCCAGGCATCGAGCGGCGCTGCGTCGGCCTCGGAGGGAAGCGGTGAGCTCGATTCGGCCTCATCCAGACCCTCGATGACGGCGTCGAGGCGATCGAGCCAGGCGGCTTTGACGTTGCGCTCGAGCAGCATGCGTTCGCCCTTACGCTTGGCTTCCACCAGCTCGCGCGCGTCGCCGTAGCCGTAGTCGTCGAGGAGCAGCGTGACGTCGACCACGAGCTCACCTGTACGGAGAAGGTGGGTACCAGTGAGTGCGGTGCGCAGAACGTAGAGAACTTGTTTCGCAGCCGGACGCTCGGAACGTTGAACGCGGGCGAGTTGATTGAGCGCGAACCCGCGATAGTGCCGCAGATAGCGTCGCGAGATGGCTGCCGTCGCGAGCTCGGCCAGTTCATCACAGAGCGGATCCCGACGCAGCGAATACGCGCCCAGCACGCGCTCGAGGTAGTTGCCGTTGCCGTCGAGCAGGCCTTGCACCACGCCGCCGAGCTCGTTGCTGGTGTAGTCGACCTCCACCTCGCCCACGAGCTCGATGAAGTTGGCTTCACGCTCGGGCTTGGTGAGACCCAGAAAGTGTTCGCTCGGTGCGATGTGCACGGCCTTCAGGTCGAGGTCACTGTCAGGCGAAGGAAAGCCGTAGGCGTGGGCGCCGCTCAAGGCCACGACGAGGTGGTCGCGCTGGTCCGACTCACGGTCGAGGATGGAGTCGGCGGCTGCGCGCGCAACGGGCTCGAGCACGTCGGTCATGGGACGTGAGCCTGCCCCGCGGGGTCGCCGCTGTCGAGGACGGCCCGGTCACCAGGCTCGGGCGTGGGGCAGGTCGGTGCATCACTGCCCCAGGGCCCGGGGTTACCCGCGACCCACCGCCGCGCAGCCTCGAGGCGAATGGCACGCAGCCCCTCGTCGGCGCGCTTGACGTCGGGGCTCTCGGGAAGCGGGCTTCGAGCCCGCGCCGCGTCGAGCGCCGGGACCATGGCCTGCGCCTCCGCCACCACCTCTTCGAGCGGCACCTCGCCTCGTTTGATCGCCATCAACCGAGGACGCAGCGCCGGCAGCACGAAGCGCGGCTCTCCCGTCTCGAGCCAGTGCGTCGCGGTCGCGAGGAGCCGGAGCAGGTTGTAGGCATTCTTGGGTCGCAGGTGGCGCGGCGTGTCTTCGAGCTGCCCGCCGTCGGTGGCCCAGGCCCGCAGGGCCGAGAAGCTTCGCGCCTCGAGCTGTCCTCGATCGTAGAGGCTGGCGTAGAGCTGCTTGATGTAGTCCTTGGCGCGCCGTCGTCGCGCTTTGGGGCTCGCCGCTTCGATGGCCGCCTCGACCTCGAGTCGCGCCGCGCATTCGTCGAGGGTCATCGCTGGCGCCGCCCGAAGCCACGCGAGAACCTGGCCGCGGTGGTCGCTCAGTCGCATCGCCTGCTGGAGCTTCTTGAGCTGCGAGAGCGCATAGCGTCCGAAGCTCCCGTAGATGGCTTTCGATACGAAGGCGGAGCGAATGCCGAGCAGCTGCTCACCCATCGGGTCGAGGGCGCGGGCGTCGGGCAAGAAGAGGGTCTCCAGGGTATTGGGGTCGGCGCGCAGAGCCTGCCGCACGGCCTTGCTCAGCTCCCAGAACGTCTCGCTGCCGTCGAGGCTGACCAGCTCCGACGGGGGCGAGACGAGGCCCGCCGTCCACGGTGTGGGCAAGACGAAGACGCCGCGTCGATCGACGTCGGAGTCTGCTTCGGCGAGGCCCCACGCACGCGAGCCGACCACGGTCTCCACGATGGCGGTCGGCCGCAGCGCCGACCAGGCCTCGGCCCGTCGTACGGCATAGCGCGCCTCCGCGAGCTTGGTCGGCACCACCTCCGTCCGCGGAAGATCGACACTTCGGCCGTCGGCCAGTCGGAGGGTCACCGTGGATCCCTGGCTGCCGACCACTCGGCCCACCGCGCCTTGGGGGAGCCCCTCGTGGGCGTGCCGCGTGGAGACCAGGGTCCCGCTGGGGAGCGGCACGGCCATGGGGTCGAAGTCGGCCCAGTCCGACATCAGGGGGGAAGCACGCCGTCGGTGGCGTGCACGGCGAGGGACTCACCGGTACCCACCACACGCTCATCGAGGTCGGGGCCCGAGACCCTCACTTCGCCCTGGGCCACCACGATGTCGAGCCGCTCCGCGGACGGTAGCCAGCGGGCCTCGAACCTCGTGCCGTGGGCGAGCAAGTCGAAAGGACCGACCACGTAGATCCATCGCGCCGCACCCGAGGCTTCGACGTGGATCGTCCCGCGCTCGACCACCAGCTCGCCCCGCTCGCGATCGGCGCGCATGACGCGTGCGCGTGCGCCGTCGACCAAACGAATCTCGCCACCATCCTCGAAGCGCAGGGGAAGCTGCTCACCGGCAGGTGCGGTGAGCCACGCCCGCACGGCGCCCGGCGTGTCTTTCCCCACCCGGAAGTCGAGCGGGCTCGGGTTGCTGGGCCACAGCGTGAGCAGGGTCGCCGCGACGGCGATGATGAGGACCACCACCATCGTGTCGACCCGACGGGGAGCGGGCGGCGACAAGAGCCGCTCACGCGCGCGGACGACGACGTCGCTCCGATCGAGCCACTCGATCTGCTCGGCGGCGATCTCGGGGCCGACCTCGGCGGCGTGGCGGCCGAGGTCGAAGGTGCTCTGCGCCTTCTCGAGACGACGCCGCACGGCCGTGAGCGAGAGTCCCACCGCGGACGCGACGACCTGAGCCGGGTGCCCCGCCACGAAGTGGAGGGCGAAGATGACGCGGCCATCGTCGTCGAGGGTCGCCAGCCCCTGGTACAGCTTGCGGTGCACGCGGGAGATGTCGGCGCGCTCGACCTCACGGCCGACACCGCGTCGCAGACGCCACCACGGCGGACGACGCGCCTTGTGGCGCGCGACACGCACGCCGAGACGAAGCAGCTTGGGCGAGAGCGCACCGGGGTCGCGGCGCCGCGCCTCGCGTACGAGGCGCTCGAAGACCTCGGCGATGGCGTCGGCCAAACCCGCCCGTGGTCCGAGCAGCGCGACCATGAGGCGGGCGACCTCGTGAACGTAGCGCGCATAGATCTGCTCGATGGCGTCCGGCCTACCGCCACGCAAGTCGCGGATGAGAGCGGCGTCGCTCCGCTGGAACGCAAGCGGGCGTATGACATTCCCACCGTCGTCGGTGGATGTAGAGGAACGTCGATTCGCCGAGCTCTTCATGCGGCTGCGCAGGCCCCGAGCGAGCGGGGCGTCACTCTAGAATACCCATCCCATCGGGACGCGCTACTGCGCGTTTGGCAGGGTGGTGCGATGCCCTCCATGCCCTCCCTCGTGAAGGGGCCGAGCTAGCCTTGGAGCTGCTCGATGGACCACTTGAGAAAGTCGCTCTCGGTGATGATCCCTACGAGCTCGTCGCCGTCGACGACGGGCAGACAACCGTAGCGTTGCGAAAGGAGCCGCTTGGCTGCGTCGACCGCCGACGTGTCGGAGGTGGTGGTCGCCACATCCTCGTTCATGAGGTCTCGCGCCGAGAGCGGGATGAAGACCTCCTCGTCGGCGTCGCCGGTGTTGCCCAGGCGCGCGAGCAGCTCGGTCTGCAGGCGGAGGAGGTCACGATGGGTGATGAGCCCCGCCAGCTTCTTTCCGTCCACCACCGGCAGATGCCGGAGGCGATTGAGCCGCATGAGCTCGTCCGCCTTGGGCAGATCGTCATCCGCCTTGAGGGTGATGAGCTCCTTGGTCATGAGATCCCCAACCTTGATCGACATGCGTTCTCCTCCTCTGAGGATCCATCATCGTCAAGCTGGGCCGCTACGGCGAGCGCAGAATGCGCGGAGCCGGTCTCAGAGGCAGTCGCCGCTGACGTCGATCCTCGACGTCTCGTCCGCCCGGAGCGCCTCACAGGTCGTCGGACACAGCTTCAACACGTTACCCTCGATGAAAAAGCCTCCGGTCTCGGCCCCGCAGGCCTCTTCCGACGTGAGCTGCGGAAGCGGCTGGCTGGCTTCCTCCGAAACCAGCATCGCCTCGACGGACGCCGCATCGATCTCGCCTTCCGCGCTCAGCGCGTAGACGCACGGCACCTCGACGTCGCTGATCACGCTCGTCGCGATCGCCTGAAAGACGGCGTCGTAGCTCTGGGTCTGGCAGACGGGAAAGCGCAGTCCCCCGGTGGACTTGCTGAGCCACTGGTAGATCATACCGTTCCGGGCCGCCGAGTCGCACTTCGCATAGGGCAGGCCCCCCGCGATGGGCTGGCCGGGTCCGTAGGGCTGCGTCTCGTCGCCGAGCTGCGCGGGTACCCCGGTGAGGCTGTAGACCTTGTAGTTCCTGTTCTCGGCCGTTCCGAACTGGACCGGCGAAAGGGAGCGTAGCCAGTCCTCCCACTCGAGCGCTGCGGGCTCGAAAGCGGCGACGTTGGGCTCGGGATTCTGCTCTACGTGGATGTCGTAGAGCCACGCCCCTCCCCCGCCACATGCCAAAGCGTCGTCGGTCACCATGACGAACGCCTTGGGCGCGTCGACGCGCAACCAGGGTAGCCACCCCGCCCCGTGCAGCCCCTGATCGTCCTCAGGCCCGTCGGCGCGGTCGAGGAGCTTGCAGATCCCCTCCCAACTGTTGAGCCTCACGTCGTAGTGGTGAAACTGGCCCGCGACCTCGCCCGGGGGTCCGTTGCACGTCGTTGCGCTGCTCAGTGGCGGCTCGACGCAGACCTCGGTTGGATTGTCCCCGTGCGCGGTGACCATGATCACCTGATAGTCGACGCCGCTGTTGCCGATGATCTGGGCGAAGTTGACGTTGATGTTCTGCTCGATGGCCGTGATCTCTTCGGCCATCGAGCTCGAGTTGTCGATCATGAACACGATGTCGAGTGGCGCCCCGTTACCATCGAGTACGGGAAAGGCATCGACGCAGTCCTCGCCCCCCGACTCACCGCCACCGCCACCTGCAGAGGATGTGCTCGTCGCGGTGCCCGACACGGAAGAGGTGCTGTCCACGCCACCACCACCACCGCCGTCATCGACGAGCGTCACCCAGCTGCCGCAGCCCGACGCCCCCAACGCAACGACGAAGAGCGTCATTCGATTCATCGATGCTCGCATTCGAACACCAACCTATCACACGACACCTTCAGCGTTACTCAAAGGCAGTCGCCGCTGACGTCGATGGTGTGCGTGGGGTCTTCGCGAAGTCGCTCGCATGTGGCCGGGCACATCTCGATCTTGTCGTTGGCGACGTAATACCCACTCTCACTCGCGCCGCATGCCGCCGGCGAGGGAAGCAGCGTCAAGGGCTCCGGAGGCCCCATCGGCTGGCCGGGATTGTAGGTCACATCGAGGGTGGCGAGGTCGACGACACCTGGCGCCGAGATGCTGTAGGTGCAAGCGGCGTTGACCTCTTCGACCACGCCGGCGGCGATGGCCTGAAAGACGGCGTCGTAGCTGGAGAACTGGCAGACCGGGAACCGAAGCCCACGGGTTCCTTTGCTGAGCCACTGGTAACCCCAACCGGGGCCCGAGGCCGTGCTGCAGTCGTCGGTCTGGGTCGTACCAGCAACCGGCTCGTCGGGCAGGTATGGCTCGAGGGGGTTCGCCTTCTCCTTGATCCCGACGATGCTGTAGAACTGGTAGTTCCTGTCCGCCTGGGTGCCGAACTGATTGGATGCCTGGCCGATGAGCAACGAGTCGAACTGGATGGCGGCCTGGGCGGCATTGCCCGTGGGGGAGCCAGGGTCGCCGCCGTTGTCGCTGAGGTTGTTGCCGTTCCACGTACAGTTGATGTCGTCGTCGGTGATCTCGATGAAGACCTTGATGGCGTCACTACGTAGCCACTTGCTCCATCCGTCCGGGTGGAGCCCGTGCTCGTCGGCCTCACCGCCACCGTTCGCTCCGTAGAGGGTGTCGAGTGCGAGACAGAGCGAGTCGAAGCTCTGCACGTTGACGTCGTAGTGGTGGAACTGATTCGGAACGTCGCCCGGCACACCATTGCAGTCGGTGGTGTTGCTCAGGGGAGGACCCACGCAGACCTCGACCGAGCTGTTGCCGTGATCGGTGAGCATGATGACCTGATAGTCGACGCCGCTCATCGCCATGATCTGGGCGAAGTTGACGTTGATGTTCTGCTCGACGGCGTTGGCCTCCTGCGCCATCGAGCCCGAGTTGTCGATGATGACGATGATGTCGGCGGGACGGAGGCCTGGCATCTCGAAGACCGGCTCGGTCTCCACGCAGTCGGGGATGCCCATCGAGCCGCCGCCTCCGGCCGAGCTCGTCGATGTGGTCGTCGTCGAGACCGCATCGACGGTCGTGGACACGGCGACGTCGGCCGTCGACGAAGAGACGCTGCCACCGATGCCAGCCGTGCCTCCCGCACCGTCGTCCTCGGCGGGTAGGTCGCCGAAGATGACCGTGCTGCCGCAAGCTGCGCTCGCGAGTGCGATCGCCATCGTCCCCCATCGTCGACCCGTGATCATCGTGTTTCCTGCTTCCAAAAAGAGAAAGGGCCACCCAAGGCGGGTGACCCTCCGTTCAAACCCTTCGCCGTGATGGGCGGGGTTGCTGGTACCTGTGGCTCAGTCCGCCGTGCCTGCGCACTGCGCGATGACGTCGAGCGCTGCGTTCTGGTCGGCAGTGACCTTGTCGCAGGCCGCCGGGCAGAGCGTGACGATGTCGTTCGCGAGGTAGAAGGCTTGGTCGTCCACCCCACACGCAGCCGCACTTGCAACCTGGCTGAAGGACTCGAGCGGCCCCATGCCCGGTGTGTAGTTCACGAGCAGCGAGTTGGGATCGACGGTTTCGTCGACGCCGCTGATGTCGATCTCACACGGTACCGACGCTCCCTGCACGACGCCGGCGGCGATGGCCTGGAAGACGGCGTCGTAGCTCGAGAACTGACAGACCGGGAAGCGGAGACCGTTCGTCCCCTTGCTGAGCCATTGGTAGCCATAGCCGGGATTGACGGCGCTGCTGCAGTCCGACGTCACGATGGGCTCGAACGGCGCGTAGCCCTCGAGCGGGTTGGGCGTGTCCTCGATCACGCCGACGATGCTGTAGAACTGGTAGTTCCGCGCCGCAGTGGTACCGAACTGCGCCGGCGCGAGCTGAAGGAGCTGCTGGTCCCACGCCACGGCCATGGCGGCCGCCTGGCTCGTCTGCGCGCTCTGGCTGTTGTCGTTGCCGTCGTTGAAGGTGTTGCCATTCCAGCTGCAGCTGACGCGGTCGTCGGTGATCTCCACGAAGACCTTCACCGCATTCTGACGCAGCCACTTGCTCCAGCCCTCGGGATGAAGGGCCTGCTCGTCGGGCTCGCCGCCGTTGTTGGTGCCGTAGAGGGTGTCGAGCGCGATGCAGAGCGAGTCGGCCGACTGCACGTTGATGTCGTAGTGGTAGAACTGGTTCATCACCTCGCCGGGCGCGCCGTTGCAGTTGGCGGTGTTGGCGAGGGGCGGGCCGATGCACACCTCGAGGCTGCTGGAGCCGTGGTCGGTGAGCATGATGACCTGGTAGTCGACGCCACTGTTCGCGATGATCTGAGCGAAGTTGACGTTGATGTTCTGCTCGACGGAGGCGATCTCGTCGCCCATCGAGCCGGAGTTGTCGATGACGAAGATGATGTCGGCCGGGAGGGTGACGGCTTCGCCTTCGACCTGGATGTCGACGCAACTGCCGCCCGAGCCCTGATCACCGCCACCCACACCGACGGTGATGGTCTGGTCGTTGCCGCCTTGGCCGCTCGTGGTGGTGGTGGTCTGGCCACCCCCTTGCCCTGTGCCCCCGGTACCTGTGCCGGTACCGGAGCTGGTGTCGTCGACGACGTCGCTGCCGCTGCATGCGACGATTCCGAGAGCGAGGCTCGCGGTCGCCATCGCCGCGAGTCCAAAACCACGAAGCTTGTATGCCATAGCGGGGACTATAGTGACCACGGGACCACGAGACGGCTCACACAGCAGAAAAATGTTCCTCTGCGTGGCTTCTTCGGCCCGATGTGTCGCACCCGGCCGCTACTCGGCCGACACTGTCCTACTTGGCCAGCACTGTCCTACTCGGCCAGCACTGTCCTACTCGGCCAGCACTGTCCTACTCGGCCGTACCGACACACTGCGCGACGAGGTCGAGCTTGGCGTCGACGTCGGTGGTGACCTTGTCGCAGGCCGCCGGGCAGAGCTTGACGATGTCGTTCTCGAGGTAGAAGGCCTGGTCGTCCACACCGCATGCCGCAGCGCCCGCAACCTGGGTGAAGGTCTCGAGCGACCCCATGCCCGGCGTGTAGTTCACGACCAGCGAGTTCGGATCGACGGTCTCGTCGACGCCGCTGATGTCGATCTCACAGGGTACGGCTGCGCTCTCGACCACGCCCGCTGCGATGGCCTGGAAGACAGCGTCGTAGCTCGCGAACTGACACACCGGGAAGCGGAGCCCGCCCGTGCCCTTGCTGAGCCACTGGTAACCCGAGCCGAAGCTCGACGGCGTCCAAGCCGTGGGGCAAGCGGACCCGATGAAGGGCTCGCCGGCTTGGTAGCCCTCGAGGGGGTTGGGTTTCGCGGCGAGCCCGACGATGCTGTAGAACTGGTAGTTCCGGTCGGCGATGCTGCCGAACTGCGCCGGGGCGAGCTGTAGGAGCTGCGCGTCCCAGGCCACGGCTGCTGCGGCGCCCTGGCTCGTCTGCGGGTTGGTGCTGCCGTCTTCGCCGTCGTTGAAGTTGTTGCCGTTCCAAGTGCAGCTCACGTCGTCGTCGGTGATCTCGAGGAACACCTTCACCGCGTTCTGCCGCAGCCACTTGCTCCAGCCCTCGGGGTGCAGGTTCTGCTCGTCGGCCTCGCCACCACCGTTGGTGCCGTAGAGGGTGTCGAGGGCGATGCAGAGCGAGTCGGTCGACAGAACGCTGATGTCGTAGTGATAGAACTGCCCCGCAACCTCGCCGGGGGCGCCATTGCAGTTGGCCGAGTTGGAGAGCGGCGGACCGATGCACACCTCGAGGCTGCTCGAACCGTGGTCCGAGAGCATGATGACCTGGTAGTCCACACCACTGTTGGCGAGGATCTGCGCGAAGTTGACGTTGATGTTCTGCTCGACCGACGCGATCTCCTCGCTCATCGATCCGGAGTTGTCGATGATGACGACGATGTCGGCGGGCTGGGTGACCGACGTGCCCTCGACCTCGATGTCGACGCAGCTGCCACCGGAGCCCTGATCGCCGCCGCCGACACCGATGGTGACGGCGTTGCCACCCTGACCGGTCGTGCTGCTCGGACCGGCCCCCTGGCCAGAGCCACCAGCGCCGCTGGTGGGCCCGCTGCCGGTGTCGATGTCGTCCTCATCCGCGCCGGTGCCGCTGCACGCGACGATTCCACAAGCGAGGCTCGCGCAAGCCATCGCTGCGAGCCCAAATCCACGAAGCTTCGATGCCATAGTCACCACCATAGGTGACCAGACCGGGCGCAGACGGCTCACGCTCCGAGCAGAAACATCGACCTAGCTCAGGGGATGGGTGGGCAATTGGCGATGAGGTCGAGGCGCGCCGCGGCGTCTTCGCTCACCCGCTCACACGTCTTCGGACAGAGCCGGACGATCCCCTCGTCGACATAGAAAGCATCTTCGGTGCCGCAGCCGGCGGCATCGGCCACCTCTGGGAAACGCTCACGCTGGGCCGGCACGCCGGGCGTGTACTCGACCTCGAGGTTGTCGGCCTCGTAGGGCTCGGTCTCGGTGACGACGAGCGCACAGGGATCGGCGGCACCTTCGATGATGTCCGCGGCCATGTTGCGGAACATCAGGTCGTAGATGCCGTCGTTGCAGGATGGGTAGCGGCGCGCGCCGGTGAGGCGGCTGAGCCACTGGTAACCGAAGCCAGGACTCGTCGCTCCGAGGCACTGGCTCGTGACCAGCCCGTGGTTGGACGAGAAGCCCGCCTCGATGGGAGAGTTCTGCGGTTCGGCGAGGCCGACGAGGGTGTAGAGCCGGTAGTTGCGATGGGCGAGGGTGCCGAAGTGAAAGGTGCCACGTTGCAACAGCTGGCGATCCCAGTCGGCCGCCGCGACCGCAGCCTGGCTGCTACTGGGCGTGAGGGTCGGATCGTTGGCGTCGTCGAAGACCTCGCCTCGCCAGGTGCATGCAAGGCCGTCGTCGGAGAGAACCACGATGACCTTGAGGGCCTCCTGGCGCAGCCATGTGCTCCAGCCCTCATCGTGCAGCCCGAACTCGTCGGGCGTCGCTCCGTCCTGAACGCCGTTGTAGCTGTCGAGCAACTGGCAGAGGCCATCGTGGTCGCCGATGGCGGTGCTGTAGTGGTGGAAGCGCTCGGTAATGTCGCCCGGCAGTCCATCGCAGGTGGCGCCGGGGCCGGCGAGCTGGGGACCGATGCAGACCTCGGTGGGACCACTGCCGTGGTCGGTGAGCAGGATGAACTGGGCCTCGACCGCCTGCGCATCGAGGGGGTAGGCGAGGTTCGGGTAGAGCTGCTGCTCGAGGGCGGCGATCTCGTCGACCATCGAGGCAGAGTTGTCGACGACGAGGATGAGGTCGACCGGCCGAATGCTGTGCTCGGTGTCGACGACGACCCCCTCGTCGCATCCAGGCCCCCCGCTCGATGACGACACGGCCGAGCTGACGTCGACCGTCGTGCCGGCGTCATGGCCGCCTTGCGAGGTTGGCGGCATCGTGTTCCCGGCGCCGGCACCACCCGTTGAGATGGGGTCGATCTCCGTCACGCCACACGCCGCGACGCCCGCGAGCACACAGCTCGCCCCGAAGATGAACCTCCCAGACCTCATACCTGACGCCCTAATGTAACTCAGGTCGGACCAACTTTCAGGTTCTGCGGTGGCTCAGAAGCCGATCTCGCTTCCCATGGTCACGACCACGGCCGGGCGTCCCCACCGAACGACCTCCCGCTCGGCAAAGCGAATGACGGGCTCGGGCACCACGGGGCCGAGTCGGGCATCGATGAATGCCGCGGTGCTGCCGAGCACGTATCCGAGGTGAGCCTGCGCGAAGGGCCAGGCCACGAAGGTGTCCTCGTTGCTGGCCACGAACGGCTCGGCGGCGGAGCCCTCGATGTGGAGCCACGTGAGGGCAGCGCCCGCCCCGAGGCGAAAGTCGATGGGTCCGGCCCCCGTGGCACGACCACTGATGCTGGCGCCGACGTGACCCACCGTGAGCTCGGCGAGGCCCTCTGGCCCCTGCAATGCCGCCGGAAACAAGGGCGCGATGACGAACCCCTCGAGGGCGACCCGCGGATGGGGCAAGCCGGTGATACCGAGCTGCAGCTGGCCGAGCGGCCTCACCCCTCCCGGGCTGACGCCGAGGGCAGGGCCGAGCCCGATGCGTACGCGTGAAGGCTCGGCGAGCGCAGGCTCGAACAGTCGCGCCCGCGCCGCTTCGGGAGCGATGGTCTGCACCGCAACGCGCTCGACCACCGGGGCCGACGCCACCTCACCTTCTGGCGGCCGGTGGCTCGCCACCTCGAGCAGACTCGCCCGCAAGAGCTCGACCGCACGAATGGCCATGAGGGCGGAGCGCTCGTCGGGGTCGTCGGTCTCTTCCGGGACCGGCACGTCACGCAGCACGGTCTTGCCTGTGACCCGGTCGGTGACCCAAACGTCGATGCCCTCGGCCTGACCGCTCACCTGGATGGCCGCGATGGCCTCGGCCTCGCGGGCGGTCTCGGCCAGCTGCTCGCGATCGGGCGCCGCCTCCGAGGCCTCGACCGTCACGTCGAAGCCGAGCGCCATCAGCTCCGCCCGAAGCCGTTGTCCGAGCCCGGCGCGCTCTGCTTCGACCACCACCACGACGCGCGGCCGCGGCTCGTCGCTCTGAGCACGCGCGGGCGTGACCCACAGCAGGAGCCAGAGCACGCAGAGCAGCCGGAACGCGCGCTCAGTCCTTTTCGACGATGCTGCGGGCGAGCGGAGCGTGGGGACCGTCCGGGTAGCGGGCGAGGTAGCGACGCGCGGTGGCTTCGGCGCTCGCCTGACCACGCTGGCTCTCGAGCAAGCGGCCGAGGGCCTCGCGCGCGAGGGGCCCATCGGGGGCCTCTTTGAGGTAGAGCGAGAACCACTTGGCCCCGCCGCCGGATCGACCGAGGGCGAAAGCTGCACGGGCCGCCTGCGAGGTCCCAGGGAAGCGGCTGCGCACCGTGCGGTAGGCCTGGCGCGAACGGGCCGCCTGACCGGCGTAGCGAGCCACGTCGGCGAGGACCATGAGGTCGGCCGCGGAAGCCGACTGGAGGATGGAGTCGAAGGCGGGAGCCGCCGCCGCATAAGCCTCAGGATACTTCCCCGCCGATGCGAGGGCGCGCCAGTCGTCGGTCGCGGGTTCCTCGGGGGGTGCGCTCTTCGGTCGCGGCGTCCCCGGCACGACCGGTGAGGGCGTCATCTCCTGAGCCATCTCTTGCGCTTCTTCCGGAAGCGCCTCCGGCGCGGGGTGGTCGTTCTCTGCGGGCCTGGGCTCCGAGGCGGATGCCGTCTTGGGGGCCGTGGCCCGCAGGTCGAGGCTCTGGCCCGCGAGCAAGACCCTTCGCCCGTCGATGCGGGGACCGGCGACCTCGACGCTGCCCTCGACCATCTGGATCTGGAAACGCTCCTGGGCGGGGTCCCAGCTCACCGAGAACTCGGTGCCGGTGACGAAGACGTCGTAGGGACCGGCTTCGAACCGCCAGGCCGTCTCGGCCCGGTGCACGACAGCCACGTGCGCGCCGCCTCGCTCGATGTGAACCTCGGCTCCATGCGGCCCGAGCGCACCCACGCGAGCGCGCGTACCGGCCGAGAGCCACATCTGGGTTCCGTCCGAGAAGGACATGCTCGACGAGGCCTCGTCGTCGACGCTGACCCAGGTCTCGGCCGTGCCGGGTGCTCCGGCCACGGTGAAGGAGAGGTCGGGCTCGATGGGGCTGCGGGTGCCCCACGCCACGGCGAAGACGAGCGCGCCGAGCGCGAGGGCAGCTGCGAGCCAGCGCATGTCGCGCAGCCTACGAACGCGCGACGGTTTCGTCGCGAAGAGGCGCTCTCGGACCTCGTCGACGGCCCCGGTGTCGCGCTGGTCCTGCGCCGAAGCGACGGCGGCACCGAGTTCACGCAGGGGCGTCATTCCGTCGGCCATCGGCTCCCCCCTTTCAGCCACGGTCGCAGGCTCTCGTGCGCGCGCGCGGCGGCCACGAAGGCCGTCTCCGCCCGCTTGATGCGCCGCTTGACGGTAGCCAACGAGCAGTCGCAGGCCTCGGCCACCTCTTTCAACTCCATGCCCTCGATGATGCGAAGGGCGAAGGCGATGCGCTCGTCGGCAGGGAGACCATCGAGCACCTGATAGACGCTGCGCAGCGCCTCTGACACGAGCTCGCCCGCGTCGGGCGCGGCGCGGGTCGGGAGGTCTTCGGGGGCCATGAAACGGAGCCAGCGACGGCGGGTGCGGCTCCGGATCCGACCCCGGGCCACGTAGACGGCGACCTGCGTGAGCCACGCCTTGAGGGCCGCGGGCTCTCGGAGGTTTTCGAGGTCGCGGAAGACCTGCACGAAGACGTCGTGCAAGGCGTCGGAGAGCTCGCTGGCATCACCGAGCAAACGCATCAACACCCGCTCCACGTGGCGCGCGTGGCGATCGTAGAGCTGGCGCTTCGCGCCTTCGTTGCCATCGAGCACCGCCTCGACGAGGGCCGGGTCGTCGAGCTGGAAGGCCGCCGGGCGCAGCACTTTCGCCCCCGGACCGGAGGCCGGAGGGGCTGCCATCTCGCCCTCACGCTTTGCGGCCATACCCATCGCCCCCCCTGGAGTGACCGCGGCCGCGCCAAACGGCTCAGTGAACTCCGATCCAGGAATCTACTCCGGGTCGCCATGGATCAACAGCACCCCAGCGAAGGGACCACGAAGCATCCCACTGGGGTCTACATGACCCCACGTCGCTCGACCGATCACGTGCCTAGTCATTTCGACTGGCGGGCACCCTCGCTCATGATTTTAGACACTTGACGGCCGACCGCATAGAACCATGAACAGCTCCGGCGCCGTCTCTCCTTCAGTCTTCGTTTCGCGCGCTGGTGAATGCGCGGCGCCATTCGGCGAGCATGGGAGCGTGTTAGCGTCCCGGCGATGGCGACCATCGCGCTCTATGGGTTTGGTGACACCGACCGCAGCGGCAAGATCCGCTGGACCGCGTGCGAGCTCGGGCTCGAGATCGAGGAGCGCCCCGTCGCCTTCGGCAAGCACCTCGGACCGCCCTACACCGACGTGAACCCCTTCGGGCAGATCCCGACCGTGGAGTACGGGGGCAAGACCTACGTGGAGAGCACGGCCATCTGCCACCTCCTCGCCGAGGACGTCGAGGAACCCAAGCTCTGGATCGGACGCGGCGAGCCTGAACGCACGACCTACTTGCACTGGCTCGCCCTCTTCGGGGAGACCTTCGAAGGCCGGCTGGTCGAATGCGCCGTCAGCAAGCTGGGACTCATCGGCCCCGAGTACTTCGCGCTGCACGAGAAGGCGCTACGGCGAAAGCTCGCCGTGGCCGCCGCGCGCCTCCCCGCCGAGGGCTACCTCTGCGGTTCGCAGTTCACGCTGGCCGACGTGCTCGCGGGCTACTCCCTTCGGCTCGCCGTGCAAACGGGCCTGCTCGACCACGAAGGCGCACGTGCCTACCTTCGTCGTCTCGCCGCTCGACCCGCCGCAAAAGCGAGCCGCGTCTTCGCGAGCCTCCCCGACTGACGAGCCGCAGCTCACCTCGGTGCACGGCAGCTCAGGCGTGTGTCCGTGAGGGAGAGCTCGACCACGCAGTGCTTCAAGACGTCCATGCCGAGCACGCCCTCGTCGTTGCACGAGGTTCGCTTGGGCTCTGGTGGCGCCAACCGAACGCCGCGCACATCGAACCGTGTGCCGGCAACCTCGAGCGCCACGGGCTCGGGGATGACCTTCACCTCCTCGGTGCCGAAGACACCACCCGCCGTCTCGGTCCCCTTCGCGATGGCCTCGAGCTCGCTCGCGGCCGACGTGCCGCCCGCGACGACCGTGGTCCTCGCGCCGGAGTCGATGGTCAACGCAGTGGCCGATCCGGCGACCATGACTTCGGTCACCGCGCGAAGCGTCGTGACCACCATTCCACCCTTCATGCGCGAGACGGACGTACAGGTCTGGAGAACCACCGGTTCGTCCGCGGGCTCGGACAGCTGCTCCAGCTCGGACATCTCGCTCTGGGCGAAGTCGAGCCGGAGGGCGCGGCCTGGCGATGCGAGGAGGAGGGGATTGAGGATGAGACCGACGCGCGCCTTCTCGAAGACCTCGAAGGTCGGCAGCAGGACCGCAGGCGTATCGATGGCCCCCCAATCGGGGATCGTTCCTTTCACGCGCGCAAAGGAGGCAGCCCTGGAGTTCTTCGCCGAATCGGTAACCTTGGCTTCCTCTTCGCCTTCCACACCGATGCCCGCCGCTTCGACGAACCACTTCTGAACGGCGTGAAACTCGGCCCCCGTGTCGAGGAGCGCCTTGGTCGACACCCCATTGACCTCTACCTCGACCCAGACGGCTCCGGTCTCTCGTCCCTGTAGCCTCAGCCCAGACGTAAAACGCTTGGTGCGGAGCTGCGCGACCGCATCGACTGGGGGCGCCGCGTCGGGACGCACGGAATGGGGAGCAGGCGGCGGGCAGTGCGGCGCGCATGCGGGTGCCATGACCACGGCCAATGCGGCCGCACGTAGGGTCTTCACGCTCACCGGGCCCAAGCTAGCACGCCCGGCCCGCGACGCGCACAGCATCAGGCTGTCGGCGTCGGTGCCACCGCGACGCCACGAGACACGCTCGGCTGGCCGGGAAAGCTGCGCTCATTCGTCGCTAAATTAGTCGAAACACTCCGTCTCGACGCCGCATTGGTCGGACATGCAGTAGATGAGATCGAAGGCCGGAATGGCGGCTTCCTTCTCGCCAGCGAGGAGGCAGTCCGACGCGCAGGCGCTGCCTCCCGGGCCACCGGTGACCTCATTGGGGTCGCATTTCTTGAGGCAATTGGTCACGCTGACGCAGCCGGGCTGCGCACCGCATGCCTCGGATTGAGCGCAGCACGTATTCTGGATGCAGGCATCACAAATGGCCGACCCGCTCGCGAACCCGCCGCACGTTTGGCCTCCGCCCCACCATCCGCCAGGGCCTCCTCCCGTCGTGGTGGAGGCCGACGTCGAAGTCACGCTCGAGGTCGTACTGGTCGACGATTGCCCACCACCACCCGTAGTTCCGGAGGTGGTCGCAGGATTCCCTCCGCTGCCAGCATCATCGTCGTCGGGAAAGTCGACGACCTCCCCTCCACACGCAACGAGACAACAACCAAGAATGCTTAGTGCAATGAAGTGATTCAACGATTGACTCCTCTGCCCTGGCCATGGCGAGGAAAAGCCAATTCGATCGCTTCTTTTGCGCTACTTGTCGTATCGGGTGCAGCGCGCGGCCATGGTGATGACCTCGGCCGGTGAGAGCTCGATCTCGGGGCACATCGCCACCAGGGACGGCCCGCCGACGTACCACCCTCCCACCGGCGGGAGGCCACAACCATTGTCATCTCCCACGTGGGGAACGACGCGCTCTTCTCCGCCGGTCACGAACACGTTGACCTCGGCCGGGCTGTTGGCGAACACGTTCACGAGTTCGGCTGGGGTCGGAGGCAACTCGTAGAGACCACCACCACGCGAGATGAGGGTCGCACGCAGGTCCGGGCAATCGTCGAGGGTCGGCATCGCTTCACCGCTACCGCCGGTCCCACCGGCACCTCCGGTCGACGACGTGGTCTCGTGGCCACCCGTTCCGCCGCCACCGTCGTCGGCGGCGGGCTTTCGGATGCTGCCAAGTGAGACGTCGCTGCACGCAACGAGAAGCGAGGCGACCACGACCGCATGCTTCACGGGACCTCCTTTCGCGCTCGCGTGATGAGGGTGGTCACGCGCGCCCGATGGGGACTGCTCGGGTGGCGGGCGAGGAAGGCTGATCCAAGTGCGATCGTCTGCGCGTGGTCAGCACGTGCGGCCGCGGACTCGATGGCGAGGAGCTCGGCCTCGGAAGCGAGCCGTCCCTCCCCCATGGTCGTGCGATAACGGCTGAGCGCTTTCTCCGCCGCGTCCGCATCGCCCGCTTCGATGGCCTTGCGTGCCGCATCGAGCGCGGCGAGCTCGTCGGCAAGAGAAGGACCGCTCGACGGCGCCGCGGTCGGCGCCTTCGGCACGCTGGGCGCGGCGTCGCTGGATGAGGGGGAGAGAGCAGGCGGGGTAGGCCGTGCGGACGCGGACGGCACAGGAGCCACGACGACGACCGGGGACGACATCGCGGGCGCTGGCTTTGCAGCGGGGACGGCGGAAATCGCCACGGGGATGTCGACGCTCGACGATGGGGCGGGCGCCGCTGCGTGAGGCTCGGGCGCCCCGGCGAAGGTTCCCACGAGGAAGGCCACGCCGAGACCTCCGAGCCACCACTTGACCATGCCCCCGAGCAAGCTGGCTTTGGCGGCCGCCGGAGCCGTGGACGATGCCTTCGCCGCCGAAGCCGTGACCGTGGTGGCCCCCGCGAGCCCGAGGCTCGCCGCCACCCGGGCCCGGTCGCGGGGGGTCGGACCATCGTGCTCGGCCGAGCGCAGCAGAGCCTCCGCGAAGGGATCGGGCGGGTCTTGCAACGAGCGGTCCTTCATCGGTCCTTCCCTTCGAACTGGAGGCGTGCCGAGAGTCGGCGTGTGGCGCGCTGGAACAGCTCGCGGGCGCGACGAAGCCGAGACGCGACGGTCCCCGTCGAGATCTGCATCGTGTCGGCCACCTCCGTGGTGGTCATGCCCTCGAGCTCGTAGAGACAGAAGACCTCGCGCATCTCGTCGGGCATCTCGTCGAGCACCTCCTGGAGCATGGCGCGGGCCCGCTTGCGGTCGACGAGGACGGCCGGATCGTCAGGGCTCTGTCCGCGCGGCACGGGCTCGTCGTCGACGAGGTCCTCGCGCGAGCTCCGATAACGACGGCGGTAGTCGGACGCGACGCGGCGCGCGGTGCCGAAGAGGAAACTGCGCTCACGTCCGAGCTCGACGCCGTCGAGCCGCCGAGACAGCACCATGAAGACCTGCTGAACCGCGTCGTCGAGCTCGCGCTCCTTCACGCCGAGACGGCGTACCGTGCGCCAGACGAAGTCGAACTCGGCCTCGAAGACCTGGTTCAGACGCTTGCTTTGGGAGGCCATCGGCGGCGGGGTCGGGCTCGCTCCAGCTGCCCTCTCCCGTGCCATGGCGTCGGCCTCGTCGTTTGATCGCCCAAAGCGCATGGGACTACCAAACCCGCCACGCGAGACCCGCCGACAGGCGGAGCTGGATGGGGTTGATACGTCCGAGCTCGACGTCGGGCTCGAAGCGATAACGATGACGGGTGGCGGGGACCGCAAGTCCCGCGCCGAGCTCGACAGCGAGCTCATCCATCGGAAATCCTTGAAGTCGAAGACTGGCTCCGGGCGCCAGCCAGGGTCGCGCCTCGGTCACGGGATCGTCGACGCCTCGCCCTTCCCCCACGATGGCGCCCACCTCCGTCTCGACGCAGACGGGCACACGCACGTCCGGCTCGGAGAGGAGCCGCACCGGGCAGACTTCGACCACACCCCCCACGACGTGTAGGACGGCCGCCCCCTCAGGCACCGTGAAACCTCCCTGAGATAGCCCGCGTAGGCCGAGCCGCAGGTCGAGCGCGAGCCAGCCCGGATCCATCGACATCCAGCGGGCAAACACGCTGGCGCCAAAGGCGTTGGCATCCCCGAAGGGGGTTGCGACCACCGCTTCGGCTCCGAGCCACCAGGTTCGCGCTGGCAGGGGCTCCGACTCCGGCGTGGCGGGGGGCGGCACCGGGGATTCCTCCGGCGGCCTCGAGGGCTCGACCAGCGCCTCTTCCGAAGCGTCCGTGGCCTCTGCTTCCTCAGCGAGCGACCCATCTTTGCGCTCGACGGCGTCTTCGCTCTGAGCATCGATGCTCAGAGCCGCGATGAAGGCGAGGGCGTCACGAACCTCCTCGCAGCGCGCACCCACGACGCTCCGCTCGGACGGTGCCGCCGCGGATTGCAGAACCTGCAAACGTCCCGTCCAGGCGTCGCCCCGCGGCTCGATCACAGCCGTGACCACCATGGCCTCCTCATCGGATTCGGCACGCCGACCACGCCGCGTACGACCGAGCAGCGCTGCGCCAAACGCAGACGCGTCGTCACATCCCGCCGGCGCCTCCAGCGACCAGCGCACGGGCACGGCCTCCTCCGTCGCGCCAAGGGGCCGGGCCACGAGCGCTGCCGCCAGCAGGCAGGCCAAGGTCACGTGCCGCACGCGGGAGACGCTACGACCCCGCATGGCCCTGCGCAACCAACGTGGAACGTCAGTGCGACGGCATCGCCGCCATCACGGCTACCCGGCCGACGCGCGACGGGCGGTTTCCGTGCTAGGACGACGGGCACTCATGCGCACCGCTGACCCTACCCAGCGCCCGCGGCTCGTCGTGCTCGACTTCGACGGGACCTTCACCGACGTCGAAGCCGAGGCTGGTCCCTTCTACGAAGCCTTTCACGAAGACGCGCGTGCCATCCTCGGCGACTACGAAGCCGAGTGGGCACGGGCGCAGGCGACCATCGCCGAAGACCCCGGCATGCACGGGTGGCTTCATGACGGTCGCATCGTCGCCCCCGGTGACGCCGATCCCTACCTGCGCGCGACCGTGATCATGAACATGATCTTGGACGAACGCGGCATGCTGACCGATCTCGACGAGCGAACCGCGGTCTTGCAGAAGCTCTACTTCGACAACTACCCCAAGGCCGACACGGTCTTCCGACCTGAAGCCAAAGAAGTCGTCGAAGCGCTGCTCGCCAGTGACGTCCCGGTCTGGGTCGTGACCAACTCGGCCACCCGGCACGTGCAGGAGAAGATCGACCGCCTCGATCCCAAAGGGCGCGAGGCCCTGCACGTGATCGGTGACGCGCGGAAGTTCATCGTCACCGACCCCGCCACCCCGGACCCGCGGTTCGACGGCATCCCCGCGACCGTGCAACTCGACGACCTAGCGCGACCCATCTACCCGCGTCGCGGCCACTACTTCGAGGTGCTCCGGGGGGTCTGGAACGACACCGGAACCAAGCCCGAAGAGACGCTCGTTGCGGGCGACATCTTCGAGCTCGACCTCATGCTTCCTGCACTGCTTGGCAGTGAAGTGATGCTGGTCACCAAGCCCCGCACGGCCGACTTCGAGAAGACCGGCTGCGCAGCGCTCGAACGGGGCTCGGTGACCGACGATCTGCACGCCGTGCTCGCCCGACTCGGTTAGTCGCAGGGCGGACACGGCGCGCGCTTGGGTTACGGCTCGACGGCGAATCGCGATACCACGATGCCGCTCGCGTAGACCTTCGGCGCGCCCAGGGACGCGAGGACGAAGGGCCGCTCCAGACCTCGGAACAAGGGAATGCCTTCTCCGAGCACGACCGGGTTCACCTTCAGCACGAGCTCATCGATGAGCCCACGCGACATCATCGCCGTCGCGAGCTCTCCGCCTCCGCAGAGCCAGATGGGGTCGCCATCACCGCGCCGAAGCGCTTCGACGGCGTCGAGCTCGCGAACGATCGATATCGCCTCGTCGGGGGACGCCTCCATGCTGCGACTCACCACGTGGGTGTCGAGCCATGGATAGGGGTTGGTGACCCCAGCCGCGAGACCGACCTCGTAGGTGGCGCGTCCCATCACGACGGCCCCATAGTCGCTCTTCAGCGACGCGAAGAAGTCGGCGACGAGATCGTCGTCGTTCACGAAGAAGTCGAAGGAACCGTCAGCGCGGGCGATGAAGCCGTCGAGGCTGGTAGCAACGTAATAGATGATCTTTCTCATGGTCGGGCCTTTCCACACCGGGAGCCGATGACGGAATCGAGCGCGCAGGAGCGCGTCGAGGGCGGTTGGCGCAGGCTCACGTCGCTCGGCTCCCGGCTGCGATGGACCAGGGAGTGAAAAGACGACGTCGAGGGCGCTGCGTTCAGACCATGATGTCCATGCGGTAGCGCGCGTCGTCGGTGCCGTCCAACTGTTTTTATGGGCGCGATGTACGTCTGCTCGACGACAGCGCTACTGGAAGAGCCCGAGGGTGGTGATTCGGCAGGGCTGGTCGGCGTGTGGGCAACCGCATCGTGTCGCGTCGTCGAGCGCGACGTCGAAGTCGGTGCTCATGAAGGTCTCCCCGTTGATGTCGGGACCACCGTTGCAGACGAGCGCAGCGCCCTCGAGCACCAGTCGTCCTCCCGCAGCGGTGACGCCAGCGCGACCATTGTCGTCGAGGCGCACGTTGCGGAGATGAGCTTCGGGCACGATTCCCTCAAAACGACGGACCGAGACTCCATCTGCGATGGCATCGGGCGGACCGAATACCGCACGGATCACGGAATCTTCGATCACGACATCGGTCCCATGCACGAGCACGCCCGAGTCGGGCACGCGTTCGACGAGCGACCCAGAGAGTTGCAGCGTCGCGATTGCAGGCGGGCGAGCATCCACGACCACGATCCCGATCCCGGTACTTCTACCTGCCTCCTGGGGCGCGACGTCACGAAACACCGAACCTGCGATGGCCAAGCGACCGACCTGGTGCACGACCGACGTATCGATGGTGGACTGCACCACGACCCGCTCCAGCGAGACCGAGGGCACGGGGAGACCGTCAGCATCGATGAAGACGCCGACGCCACCATCGGGCGAGGACCCATCGTAGACGTCCCGAATCAGCGTCCTGGAGATGGTGGCGTCGCCGCCGAGCACGAGGGCGCCGATACCATCTACGAGCGCGACGTAGGACCGGTCGACGACCATGGACGCCGGCCGCTCGAAGGTGCCCCCGACGCCGAGTGCAGACGTGACGTTGCCTCCGGCTGCACCTCGCACGTCGATGACCGCCACGCCATCGAGGGTGAGGCGAGCGCTTTCCGCCCAAACGCCACCCGTTCGGTCCACGAGGGAGTCGACCACGTCGACCGATGCGATCTCGCCGGTGCTGTTGCTGTGGGACACGATGCCACCCCCGCCATCGACCAAGTCGACGTCGCGCACGCATGCCCGCGCAACGTCGATGTCGCCTCCGATGGCGTAGATTCCGCGTCTCGTGACACGCTCCACGAGCACATCGCGAACAACGGCGCTGCCCTTGATGGTGGGGCTTTGCACGACGACGCCCATCACCGGCATGTCGTGCACCCACACGCGGTCGATGGTGACGCCAGGCGCCGAGGTGACGACCCCCGCCTCTCCCGCCCCCGTGGCCGCGATCATACTCACGCGGGACCCCGCTCCTCCTTCGGGGATGTAGACAGGCGCCACCCCATTCGAGCGACCGACGATCTCGACCATGTCGGGACAGCGCCCCATGAGCTGGACCGCCTTGCCGTCTATGGTCACCGACTCGACGTAGGAGCCAGCCGCGATGCCGATCGTGGCTCCGTCTTGGGCCGCGTTCACGGCATCCTGGACCCGTTGCCACGGTCGCGCCGCGCTTCCATCACTGTCGGTGCCAACGTAGCTACCATCGACGTAGATGGCGCCTGCAACGCCTTCGGCCTCACCAAACCGCGTACTCGGACAAGGGGCGACGGGCCGGCAATGCTCCTCGCCGGGAACGGCCATGAGACCACTTGGACATGGGTCAGGGGGCAATACGGGGTAGCACCCGTCCACGCCGTCGAAACGAAAGCCCGCCCCACAATCGTCGGCGCGAAGCCCCGGCGCGATGCAGGTACCATTGGGGAGAGCGAGTTGGCCGGACGGACAAAGAGGCGCTTCCTCCGTGGTCGACTCGACAGGAGACGAGCACGAGACGGCCAAGGCGAGCGCGCATGCGACCGATACGTGCGGTTTCATGGCAAGCAAGCTCCCACGTCCGACGGGATGTTGTTGGTGGCCTGACAAGTGCGGCCATTCGGGCATGGATCGGGCGTCGCGGCGAGCGTACAGAGGATCGCGCACCGGTTGGGTCCGTTAGAGAAGGAGATGCATGCGTGACCAGCCTCGCAGTCGTTCGGAGCATCGCAGATGTCGTCCGTGGTCCCGGTCCCGGGCTGCAGACAACGGGGTTCTTCTACCGCCGCCGATGGGTAGCAGGCGTAGCCTTCGGCGCAGGTGTCGTCGAGCGGGGTGCAGACGTCGGCGAACAAGCAGCGCATGACTTCGTATTCACCGAGAGCCTCACGGACGACACAGACACCGTCCGCACCGCATGGGTCGTCGGTCGCGGGGCAACACACGGGCGAGCACCGGCCGTTGACGCAGCGCAGAGATGTGTCGCATTCGGTGACACCGGTGCAGACCGCACCGATGCCGCCTGCTCCGAAGGTCGGCTCACACGAAGTCGTGAAGTCCGTGCCGAGGCTCACGGCCACGCACGCCTCCCCACGCGCACAGTCTTGGCGATAGAGATCGCAGGTACCGATGGGCACGTCGGCGTGACTGCCCCCCTCACACACGGGTCGGGGCTCAGGGTCGGGGATGAGCCGGGCATGAGGCTCACACCCCAACCCGATGAGGCCGATGGTGGCCCCCCAGACGAGACGCATGACCGGCCTGAGGCCGAGGGGAGACGGGTTCATGTTGCCGTTCGTGGAAGCTAGGATACACGCGGCCATGGCGAAGAGGTTCGGAGGCGGGTGACGCGGGCAGCCCAACAGGTCTCGGAAGAGGCCATCCAAGCCGCCGCACTCGACGTAACTCAGCCGGCGGCGATGGGCGAGGAGCAGACCGTGCTCCAAGAGCTCGGGTCCGAGCAGACGTTTCTGCCATGTCCCGGCGACGACACCATCGCTCTCCTTCTCGACGACGAGCTCGAAACCTCGCGCCGCCAGGAGGTGGACCATCATGTCGACCGCTGCCACACATGCCGGCGGCTGTTGGTGGGCCTGGCCCGAGACGACGCCCGTGAAGTGACGCTGACCTCGGCGTCCGTGGCATCGGTGCGGCGACTCGAGCCTGGAGAGAGTCTGGGCAACTACGTGGTCAGCCACCTCATCGGCGAAGGCGGCATGGGTGCGGTCTACCTCGCACGCGATGCACTGCTCGAGCGGGACGTTGCCCTCAAGGTGCTCGGGACGCCGGTATCGAGCTCTGCGTCGGGCGCGGCGCGGTTGCTGGACGAGGCTCGGGCCACCGCCCGCCTCAACCATCCGAACATCGTGACCATCCACGCGGTAGGCGAGGAGCGGAACACGCCCTTTCTCGCCCTCGAGCACGTTCCAGGACAGCGCTTGCGCGACTGGCTCGATGCTTCAGTCGAAGCACAGGAAGTGGGCCTGGGGCACTTCGCTAGCGTCGCGACCGCCTTGTCGGTGGCGCACGACGCGGGCGTCGTGCACCGCGACCTCAAACCCGAGAACGTGCTGCTGCGCGACGATGGGGTGATCAAGGTCGTCGACTTCGGCCTCGCGGGAGGCCTTCAGCCCGCGACCGGTGACACCAGGTCGCGACTGGCCGCGGGTACCCCGCGCTACATGGCGCCAGAGCAATGGCGCGGCGACCCCCAAGGGACGGCCGTCGACGTGTGGGCCTTCGGTGTCATGCTCTTCGAGTGGGTGGCAGGTGAGCACCCGTTTGGTGCGCAGCGCGGCCACGGCCTGGACCAGGCGAGCCTTCGGAGCCGCGTCCTGGCCGGCGACCGTGCCCCCCTCCCTACACGACGCGGAATCTCTCCAGCTCTGCACGCCGCGCTCGAAGCCTGCTTGGCGCTCGAACCCACGCGCAGGCCGCCCATCGCAGAGGTGCGAGACGCGTTGGTCACCCCGGTCGCCACCGGCGGACGACCATGGCTCGTGCTGGCCGCGGTTGCCGCACTCGTCCTCGGGGCAGCCGGCCTCTGGGCAGCCTCGGACCCAGCCCCCGCCGAAGGTCCGCTGCCCGTCCCCTCCGCTGCGGCCCCGGCAGCACCAGCCCCCCAGCCGGCGCCACCCCCGACCGCGATCGACGTGCCCGAGACCGTGCCTCGTCGTCTCCCCTCTCCCGCGTCGAGCGCGAGTGTGCCCCAAGAGGTCCCCCGAAGCCGACCCGCGCCAGCCCCGGCGCCCCCTGCTGTCGTGCAACCTTCGCCCAAGGACCTGTACCGCGAGTGGTGACCTCAATCGTCGTCGGTCTCTCGCAGAAGGCGGCTCAGGCTGACCTCGAGTTGGCTCGCAATCAGGCCCACTGCACTGTCGAACTCGTCGTCGCCGAGCTCGAGGTCTCGTACGAAGTGACGGCGCGTGAGGGTGCGTAGCTCCACCCGCATCGCGGCACGCCATCGCGAAACCGTCACTTCCGTCACCCCGTAGATGCTCGCCACCTGGCGTCGCGAGAGCTTGTCCACACACTCGTAGCGCAACAGGTTGCGACTCTTCGGGGGCAGGTCGGCGATCGCCGCCGCAAACGCCGTACGAAAGGCCTCGCGATAGGATTTCTTGAGGGGCCCCAGAGCGGCATCTCGGGCCGCGTAGTCGGCGAGGGCGGCCGCCTCCTCGAGCGCGACCTCACGCTCGGGATGCTGGTCGCGTAGATAGTTGCTCGCGGTGCGGCGCGCGACGACCTTGAGCCACGTGGCGAGCCGGCTGCGACCGCCGAAGGTTCGGATGGCCGGGGGGCGCCCCTCGCGGCCGACGAGCAGCTTGGTGAGCACCAGCTGAAGGGCGTCGTCGACCTGGGCTTCAGGGAGCTGACGACCCACCGCCCGGCGCAGTGCGGGCTCGTAGGCGGCACGAAAATGAGCGAGCGCCTCCGGTACGCCTCGACCGCAGGCCGCGGCGAGGTAGAGGTCTGCGGCAAAGGCCTCCTTCGCCCCCGAAGCGTGCTGTTCAGCCAGCGCCTCGAGCGGCAGGTCGACGTCGGGCCAGGCGACCCGCCCCTGCGTCCACATGTGCCTCTGCTGATCGTTCATGGTCGCGTCGAGATCGTGCGGCGGATGATAGCCACCATCGAAGACCGGGTCTCTGGGGGCAAGCGGCTCGGACGACCGAGCCAGACTCTTCGATTGGAACCACCATGTCACGAATTCTCATCCTTGCCCTCGCCACGGTCACCATCAGCCTCACGACGGGAGGTTGCGCGGACGACGCTTGCAGCGACCTCAGCGACATCTGCGGTAGCTGCACCAACGACCTCGTTCGTGAGAGCTGCGAAGCCACCGTCGCCCTCGACGACGCCGACGCCTGTCAAAACGCGCTGGATGACCCCAATACGTCCGACGTCTGCCCCGGAGGTTGAGCCGTCGCGAAGGCGCCCCGTGCGCGGACCGACCGGTCTAGACTTGCGTCGCATGCCGTGTCGAGCACGACATCGATGGTCGGGTGCGCTGCTCGCCATGATCACCGTGGCGAGCGGCTCCGCCCAAGCCGACGACCCCTCGGACGAAGAGCGCGCACGAGCACTCTTCTTCGAGGCGCACGAGGCGGCAGATGCAGGCGACCTCGAACACGCTTGCAAGACCTTCGCCGCCTCCCTCGCGTTGTTTCGTCGAGGAAGCACCCTGCTCAACCTCGGCCGCTGTCACCGCGGTCTCGGGCAGCTGGCGTCGGCCTTGGCCCACTTCGAGGAGGCTGCAGCCCTGCTCGAGCAGGGCGATCCTCGTCTCGAAGAGGCGCAAGCCCAGGTGGAGGAGCTGCAGAGACTCGCGCCGCGCGTCACGATTCGACTCCCCGACGAGCTGCCCTCCACGCTGCGGATCTCGCTCGACGATCGCTTCGTCGCAACGCATGAGCTCGCGGTGCCGCTGCGGCTCGACGCAGGAGAGCATCGGCTCACGACCGAAGCGGACGGCTACGACCCTCGCGTCACTTCCTTCACCGTGAAGGACGGAGACGACCGCGTGGTCGTGCTCGAGCTGGGAGAGCGTCAGCTGCCGCTGCCGCCGCCGGCACCTCCGGCGCTGTTGCCGCCTCCTCTTCCCCCCGTGGTGATCGTGCCCGCACCTCCGCCCGACACGGGTTTGCAGGTCCCTACATGGAGCTGGGTGACGGGGGCGCTCGGCATCGCAGCCGTAGCAGGTTCGATCCCGCTCTACGTCGACTACCGCCACGTGGTCGACCGCCAGCTCGAGCTCTGCGGCGGCTCGCTAGAGGCCTGTGACCCCACCCCGCCCGGAAGCTACGATCCCGGGCCGGACAACCAACGGCGTGACCGCGACCTCGGCTTCGGAACTGGCCTCGTCGTTCTCGGGGGCGGGGCCATCGCCGCCGCGATCATCGGCGTCGTCTTGGCGCCCGAGGACGACGACGTCGTCGTCGACGCAAGGGGTCTATCCGTGCGCTTCTGAGCTCGTCGCGATCTTGCTGGGCTTGATAGCGGCGCGAGGCCTTCGTGTCTCGAAGGCATGAATGTCAAACGTTGCTTGGTGCTAGGGGTCGTCTTTTGGCTGGGTTGCGGAGGCACGGAAGCGGATCCGGCAACGTCCTCGGGAGGCTCGACCAGCCAGGGTTCCGGCGGGGCGGGAGGAGCGGAAGGGGAAGGTGGCGCCGCGGGCGTTGGCGGGGGACCCCCGTCCGTCCCCCCTGGTACGCCCCTCTGGACGGCCGCGATCAGCACCCAGTATGCGGGCGGCTCTCGCTTTACGGTCATCGGCGCGGACATCGCCGACGACGGACGTGCCTACGCGTTGAGCTGTGGCTCGTGCCCAGATTCGGCACATCACATCGGCGATCTCACGGTCGTGGACGGCCAAGGTGTGAGCACCTTGGTCGAGCGAAGCTGTAGCCCGAACTACGTCGATGACGCACTTCGCAGCTGCCACCTGCTCGCCTTCGACGACGATGGCACGCTCGCTTCGACGTACGAGCTCTTGATTCGCCCGATGCCCAAGGATGCCTTCTCCACACCCATCGTCTCGGTCCTTTCGCTCGCGTCGACGCCGGGCGGCGTCGCGCTGGAGCTTCGTGTCGAGACCTCGACCGCCTTCGAGGTCACCTCGCAGGCTGGCACCGTGGTTTCGCACGGTGAAACGGGTCGGTTGCACCTCGAACTCTCACATGCGGGTCAGGAGCTCGGGCTCGCCACCTACGGGGCCGCCCCCCCAACCACGAGCTCCGAGCTCGTGTCATGCGCAGCATACACGGCGACCGGACAGCCTCAGCTCGAAGCTAGCTTCCCTTTGGTCGGCGCCGACCGGGTGCCACTCACGGCTTTCGCAGCCGACCGGTGCCTATCGCTTGGCAGGGTAGGTGGCACCGGAGCGTCACTCGCCGGACGGCCCATCGCAACCGACCCATCCCAAGAGGTAGGGTTCGTGGGCCTTCTGGATGCAAGTGGTCAGGGACCCATGCTTCGAATCACCTCCGACGACGACGTGTCCCCAGTGGCCGTCGCTGGGTATCCCGGCGGCGCAGCGTTCGCGGCCAAGACCTGGCTGAGCACCGAGATACGCCTCGGGGACCTAGCGGTCACCTTTCCGAAGGGCGCTCCGTCCGTCATCGCGAGGCTGAACCCGCAGGGCGAGGTCCTCTACACGACAGGATTCGTGGCTGAGAACGGCCCGCCCAACATCGTCGCTCAGCCAGCCATCACCGGACTGGCTCTAGCTCCAGATGGCCGGCTCGCCTTCTGTGGGCAGACCAACGGAAGGCTGCGCGAGGTCAGTGGCGGGGTCGTCGTCGACGACTTCGGTGATCGCGTATTCCGCACTCCGTACATCGGCGCCATCGACCCCGCGGATGGACGCGTGGCATGGCTGGAAACCCCAGTCACCGGTGACGTCGTCGCCGTGGACTTCAAGGCCTCCGACGCCCAGCTCCTCTACATCGGGTTCATCGAGCCGGATGGCACCGCCCAGGTCGGCAGCCAGACGTTCACAGACGACATGGTGACCCTCATCACCTCCGTCGCCTGGTAGGCAGGCACAGCGGACCGGAGGGAGCGACCGTCGTTCCCGCACCGCTCGAGACCGGGGTGTCGGTGGGTTTGAAGGCCCCGAATGCCGACCGTCTCGACCACGCCCCCCCGTCGATGGGCACAGCGAGGCGGGTCTCCTCGTCGGAGCAACCGACGAGGCTCAACAGCAGGCCCCCGACCAGGAACGCGCGCATGTGAGGCTACACCGCCAGAATGACGACGCGCGGGCGCGCTTGCAGTAAGTTGAGCGAACATGGTTCGCAGAGGAGCAGGGGGAGCCTGAGCCTTGGCGCTTTACGACGTCTGGGTGATGAGCTTTTCGCCCGACGCCGGGGATCCGGTGCCGGGGCTCATGCGCACCTTCCGCCTCGACGAAGAGAAGGCCCGCGAGCTCGAGCAGACCGTGCCCCGCATCGTGAAGCGGCGGGTCCCCAAGGCCAAAGGTGAGAAGATCGCCCGCGCCCTCCGCAAGCTCGGCGGCGAGGTGATGGTCCGGCCCGCCCGCATGTCGAGCGGGATGATGGAGGCCGTCACGGCGTCCGAGCCGCCACCTCCCAAACCGCGGGCGCCCGCGATGAGCATCCTGGCCCCGGTGGACTCGCTGGCTCCTGGTGTATCCGAGCTCCCTGGTGCGTCGGCACCTCCGCCGTCGTCTCTGACGCCAGGCGCCTCCGAGGTCCCGGCGAGCTCGCAGTTCCCGGTCGACTCCATGCCGCCAGGGCCCAGGGTAGAGCCCCAGGAGTTCATCCCCCCTGAGGAGAGTCAGCCCGACCGACCCATCCCTCCGCAGGTGATGCGACGCCGGCAAGCAGCGACGCGCATCGCTGGATCGAGCTCGCAGTCTGAACCGCCAGGGGCGCTGTTCGGGCGCCGCAAAGGGTCGGCGGCGCCGCCGGCATTGTCCCCGGCGCGCCGTCCATTGCCGAAGATCCCGGCCCCCGCCGCCCTGCCCATCGCCGACGAGGAGCCCGCCTCCCCGGACGCGTGGGAGCTCGACACCCACCGGCCTTTGGGGTCGGGGCGGCCCCACTCGTCCGGTCCTCCCGGCGTCTCCGACGCGCCGCTTGACTCGGTCGCTCCGGCACGACCCGCGGCGGCCCCAGGACCCTCCGGAGCCCCGCCGCAGCCTGAGGTGCCGATCGTCGTTCCCCGCCCCGCAGAGCCGCTCGCGATGGAGCTCGACGGGCCCGTTCGGCAGCCCACCCCCGTCGCGGGAACCGCGATCCCGCCCCGGCCGGGCACGCCTGCCACCGGCACCGCCCTCGGGAGCTTGGCCCCGGGGAGCATGGGCGCGGGATCCATGCCCGCCCCGGCATCCCCGCCCTCGTCGCGGGCGTGGATGGCGGCCGCCGCCCTACTCGCGGTGGGGCTCCTATTCACCGGGCTGCGCCTGTCGCGTGGCCAGTCGATCTTCTACGGCAATGGGGGCTGGCTCTTCGGTGCTTGGCTCGACGCCTTCCTCCTGGCGAGCATCGTGGTCGGGGGCTGGCGGCTCTTCTCGACGCTCGCGCTGGGACAGGACGGCGAGATGGCCGCCACCGCGTCCAATCGCATGGCCTGGTTCGTGTTTCCCATCGCCTTGGCCATCAACTGGTGGGGACCGCTCGAGGCCAACAACACCCCCAGCGGTCTCGGCGGCACCGTCGACCAACGCATCGCCTCCCAGGAGGGCAAGGCCGACGCCTGCCTCGACACGGCCCTCACCGATGCGTCTTGCGCAGACTGCTGTGACAGCGAGTACGAGATGGTGGATGGCGACTGCGTCTGTGACGTCCCCTTCCGGTGTCTCGAGGGGCACAAGTCGATCGAAGACTGCAGGGCCTGCTGTCAGAAGGGCCTCGGCCGGCCGGCGCGAGGCATCGTCTTCACCAGTGAGCAGGGCTGCATCTGCGATGCCCACCGTGAGCTGATCGAGTAGCTAGCCCTCGAGCTCGGAGGCGAGCCAGGCACGCGCCCGGCGCCAATCTTTCTCCACCGTGGTGACCGAGACGTCGAGCACGCGGCTGATCTCGGGCACCGTGAGCCCCCCGAAGAAGCGGTAGGCGACCACGCGGGCCTGTCGAGGGTGCAGCGACTCCAGCTGACCGAGCACGTCGTCGAGCGCCACCAGATCGATGCCCTGATCGAGGTCGGGCAGCTCGAGACCGGTGAAGGTGACCTGCAGCTGATCACCGCCGCGCTTGGTCGCGCGGCGGCGACGCGCGTGCGAGGCGAGCACCTGGCGCATGGCCGTGGCCGCGACGGCCAGGAAGTGCTCGCGATCGGCGTAGGCCTCCGAGCCTGCGGTCAACTTGAGGAAGGCCTCGTGCACCAGGGCCGTGGGCTGCAGGGTGTGACCCTGCGGCTGGCGACGAAAGTAACCCTCCGCGAGCTTGCGCAGCTCGGTGTAGAGCTGCGTCATCAGCTCCGGCGTGGGGCCATCTTCCTCCGAGGCTTCGTCGGCCATGGCATCGACGGTAGCACCGCTCCGACGAGGTCGCGCAGGGCCTCGGCCACGGCGGTCGCCGAGGCCGGGCGGTCGGCGGGTTCGGGACGCAGCAGCTGGTGCACGAGGTCGGACAAGGGGCCCGGCGCGTCACGCACGGTGTGCAGCCGCGGCGCCTTGCCCTGACGTCGCGCCACGAGCCGCTCGAAGTTGTCCCCCTGGAAGGCGGAGCGGCCGGTCCACAGCATGAACAGCGTGCACCCGAGGGAGAAGAGGTCGGACTTGGGGCCCACGCCCGCTCCACGCACTTGCTCAGGCGCGAGGAAGTCGAGGCTGCCGACCACGCCGTGGTGCGTGAGCACACCCGAGGCGTCGGGCAGCTGAGCGAGGCCGAAGTCGGCGAGCTTGGGACGAGGAGGGTCGTCGTCCGTGAGCAGGATGTTGGCGGGCTTGAGGTCGCGGTGGAGCATGCCCGCCTCGTGCACGTAGGCCAGCGCCTCGGCCACGCCGACGAAGATGGGGAGCAAGGTCGACGCCGGCGCTCCGGCGAGCTGCATCGCGTCCCCCCCAGCCACGAGCTCCATCACGAAGTAGGGGCCGATCTCGGCCGTGCCGCGCTCGTAGACGCGCACGCAGCCGGGATGGCGGAGGCGAGCGATGGCCCGAAACTCCCGCTCGAAACGGCGCAGGCTCTGCTCATCGTCGGCGCGGATGAACTTGAGGGCGGCGACCTGGCCGTGCACCCGATGCTTCACGCGGTAGACCAAGCCCACCCCCCCGGCACCGAGAGGAGACAGCACCTCCCACGCGTCGATGGTCGTCCCCGCCGCCAGCAACGAGGGATCGACCACCGCGGGGGCCTCGAGCTGGGTCTCCACCTGGAGCTGAGCGAGCACCGCCTGCGGCTCTTGCTCGAGCACCGTGACCTCGGCCGCGTCGTGTTTCAGCAGCTTGGCGAGACGTTCGGCCAGGTCGGCGTCTTGCACTGCGAGCTGTCGTACGGCCGCTTGCTGCGCTTCGGGGGCGAGCTCACAGGTCTCGTCGAAGAGGTCCATGAGGCGCTCGTATCGCTCTGGATCCATTGTGCTTTTTTGTCAGCCCGGCTGGGCTCTAGGCGAGAAAAAAGCACGCTCGGAGAAAAAAACGCGGGCCGGGGTGAGGGTTTTCCACCGCCGATGCGTGGGCCCTAGTGACAGCCGACGCGCCCCCGACGGCGCCGGTCGGCACCCCAACGCTCACCCCTGGGTCATGCCCAAAGGAGGTTCCCATGTCGCACTTCAACCCCATCGCCCGCACCGCCCTCGCCCTCATCCTCGCCGGCTCGGCCGTCGCCTGCGGCACCGCCTCCGAGACCGACCCCGCCACCGGTGACGTCGACTGCGTCGGCGACGTCTGCGACGACACGCCCCTGGCCCTCGACCCCGGCTTGGGTGACGGCACCGAGGTCGGCGTCTGCGCCGAGGTGAGCGCCACCTTCGAGGTGAGCACCCCCACCGTGGTGCTGCTCATCGACCAGTCCGGCAGCATGACCGAGAACTACGACGGGCAGAGCCGCTGGGACGCCCTCTACGACGCGGTGATGGGCCCGAGCGACGGCGTCGTGAGCCACCTCGACGATCAGGTTCGCTTCGGTCTCGCCCCGCCTGCCCGATGCTGAAAGAGGTCGACGTGGCGCTGAACAACTACGACGCGATGGACGCCGTCTACGGCGCGGCCAACCCCGACGAGGACACCCCCACCGGCGAGGCCCTCTCGGCGGTGGCCGACAAGCTCGCGGCGCTCGACAGCGATGGCCCCAAGATCATCATCCTCGCCACCGACGGCGAGCCCGACACCTGCGCCATCCCGGATCCCCGCAACAGCGACGAGCGTGAGATCGCCCGCGGCGTCTCGCTCGACGCGGCGACCGCCGCCTCCGCCGAGGGGATTCGCACCATCGTGCTCGGCGTGGGTGACGGCGTGGGCGCCGACCACCTCCAGGACATGGCCAACGCGGGGGCCGGTCTCGAGACCGGCGCCACCTTCTACCAGCCCCAGACCAAGCAGGGCCTGCTCGACGCCTTCGGCGACATCGTGGCCAGCGCTACCTCGTGCATTCTCCCCCTCACCAACGAGATCGACGAGGCGACGGCCGAGGGTGGCGAGGTCTTTCTCGACGACCAGGCGCTCTCCTACGGCTCGGATTACCGCCTGCTCGACGGCAAGCACATCGAGCTGCTCGGCGCCGCCTGCGAGACGGCCAAGTCGGGCGACCACGAGGTGACCGGCAGCTTCACCTGCGGCGCCGACGCCGAGGTCTCCGACCTCCCCCGCTGAACACTCCCCAGGCGGTACCAACGGCTCACGGTTCCGCCCGGGCCCATCTCTTCTCTGGCTCTCGGTTCTCTCTCGGTACGTCGTCGGCGATGGCTCCTTCGTGGGGTCGTCGCCGGCGGCGTTTTTGTTTCTCGGTGGGGGCGTTATCATCGCGCGATGGAGTTCATCTTCCCCCCTCCCGCCCCCGCCAGCGTCGCCATCGCGAACCGCAGCGAGCGCTTCCCCGTGCGGCGGGTCTTCTGCGTCGGCCGCAACTACGCCGCGCACGCCATCGAGATGGGAGGCGACCCCAATCGCGAGCCGCCCTTCTTCTTCGCCAAGCCGGCCGACGCCGTCGTCGACAGTGGCGCCACCATCCCCTACCCGCCCGACACCGAGAACCTCCACCACGAAGCCGAGCTCGTGGTCGCCATCGGCAAAGGCGGACGCGACATCTCCGTGGATGACGCGCACGAGTACGTCTGGGGCTACGCGGCCGGCAACGACCTCACGCGTCGCGACCTGCAGCAGGTGGCCAAAGAGACGCGCCGCCCCTGGGCCATGGCCAAAGGGTTCGACCACTCGGCGCCCATCGGCCCCCTGCACGCCGTCGCCGACGTGGGCCATCCGGCGCGCGGTGCGATCAAATGCCTGGTCAACGGCGAGGTCCGCCAAGACGCCGACCTCGCCGAGCTCATTTGGAAGGTGCCGGAGGTGGTCGCCTTCCTGTCGAAGACCGTCACCATCGCCCCCGGCGACCTCATCCTCACCGGCACCCCCGCCGGCGTGGGCCCTCTGAAGCCGGGCGACACCTGCGTGGTGCAGATCGAGGGCCTAACCGAGGTGAGCACCTCGATCGTGCCCTCGCGTTGATCAGACCTGCGCGATGATCCCGTTGAGGGTCGCGCTCGGGCGCATGGCCTTGTCGGCGGCTTCGTCGTTGGGCCAGAAGTAGCCGCCCACGTCCTGGGCGTCGCCCTGGGCCGCGTTGAGCTCGTCGACGATGGTCTTCTCGTTGTCGGCCAGGGCCTTGGCCACCTTCTCGAAGCGGGTCTTGAGCTCGGCGTCGTCGTCCTGGGCCGCCAGCGCCTGGGCCCAGTACATGGCGAGGTAGAAGTGGCTACCGCGGTTGTCGAGCTCGTTGACCTTCCGCGACGGCGACTTGTTGTTCATCAGGTACTGGGTGGTGCCGGCGTCGAGCGCGTCGGCGATGACCTTGGCCCGCGGCTGGTCGAAGCGCTCGGCGAGGTGCTCGATCGACACGGCCAGGGCGAGGAACTCACCGAGCGAGTCCCAGCGGAGGTGACCCTCCTGCTCGAACTGCTGCACGTGCTTGGGGGCCGAGCCGCCAGCGCCGGTCTCGAAGAGGCCACCGCCCTTCATGAGAGGCACGATGGAGAGCATCTTCGCGCTCGTGCCGACCTCGAGGATGGGGAAGAGATCGGTGAGGTAGTCGCGCAGCACGTTGCCGGTGACGCTGATCGTGTCCTTGCCCTCACGAATGCGCGCGAGGGAGAAGGCCGTCGCATCGGCCACGTTCTTGATGTGGATCTCCACGCCGTTCAGGTCGTGATCCTTCAGGTAGGTGTTCACCTTCGCGATGAGCTGAGCGTCGTGACCCCGCTTCTCGTCGAGCCAGAACACGGCGGGGGCGCCCGTGGCGCGCGCGCGGGTGACGGCGAGCTTGACCCAGTCCTGCACCGGAGCGTCCTTCACCTGGCAGGCGCGCCAGATGTCGCCGGCCTCGACGTCGTGCTCGATGAGGGTCTTGCCCGCGGCGTCGACGATGCGAACCTTGCCGTCAGCCGCGATCTCGAAGGTCTTGTCGTGCGAGCCGTACTCCTCGGCCTTCTGCGCCATCAGGCCGACGTTCGGCACGCTGCCCATGGTCGTGGGGTCGAGGGCGCCGTTCGCT
>JAUHZF010000382.1 GCA_030426145.1 Polyangia bacterium | reverse complement strand
GTTGGCCGCCGAGGACCTGCCCACGACGCGTTTTGCGCTCGGTTCGATGTTGCTCGAGGCCAAGAAGCCGAAGGCCGCCGTGCCTCACCTCGAGGCCTACGCGAAAACGGTCGAGAAGGACCCCAAGCAGCTGGTGCAGCTCGGCCAGACCTTTGCGCGTGCGGGAGCGCCCGACAAGTGCGTCGAGATGCTCGACAAGGTGGTGGCCATCGACGCCGAGTCCAAGGTGCCGCTTCTCATCCGAGGTCGCTGCAAGCTGCAGAACGAGGACGCGGAGGGGGCGCGCGCCGACTTCATGAAGGCGCTGGAGATGGATAACCGCTTCCAGGACGCCTACTTCTTCATGGGTGTGGCGTGGCTCGAGTCGAACAACCGCCCCAAGGCGGCCGAGGCCTTCCAACAGGTCATCCGCATCGACAAGACGACCAAGGTCGCCAAGGCGGCGCAGAAGCGGCTGGAAGAGCTCGCCAAGAAGCGCTGAGGCGCGACCGGTGTCGGTTGACCTTACGTGAGGTCGAGGTGCACCATCCCGCCTCGCCGAGGGGGATGTCTACGTCTCGGGCAACGCTCGTGGGATGAGCGAGCCTCGGTGACGTCTCGCTACGCCTGCGGCGAGCTGCCTCACGAAAAGGAAGACCATGACCGACAGCCACCACCTCGAGCTCTTTCAGAAGATCGCACCCATTCTCAAGGAGAACGCCATCGGCGTGGACGCGTCGGGCGAGTTTCCCCGCGCGTCGATCGATGCCTTCCTCGGCTCGGGGCTGGCCGGCCTCATCAGCGCCACCGACGTCGGCGGCCTGGGCCAGGGACCGCGGGCCGCGGTCGAAATCGTCGAGCAGGCGGCGCAGCTCTGCGGCTCGTCGGCGATGATCATCCAGATGCACTACGCGGGGACCGCGGTGCTCGAGAAGTTCGGCCAGGAAGGGGTCCGCAAGGAGATCGCGGCCGGCAAGCACCTGACCACCCTCGCGTTCTCGGAGCGTGGCTCACGCAGCCACTTCTGGGCACCGCAAAGCACGGCCAAGAAGGTAGACGGCGGCGTTCAGCTCGACGCCCACAAGAGCTGGATCACCTCCGCGAGCCACGCCGACTCCTACGTCTGGTCGAGCCAGCCCCTGAGCGCGGAGGGCATGAGCACCATCTGGTTGGTTCCGCGAAAGACCGACAACATCGAGGTGCTCGGAACCTTCGACGGCCTCGGCCTGCGGGGCAACGACTCGCAGCCGGCCAAGGCGACGGGCGCCGTCATTCCCGAGGGCAACCGCCTCGGCGAAGACGGTGGCGGACTCGCCGTCATGCTCGAGACCGTGCTCCCGATCTTCAACGCCATGATGGGCGGGGTGGGGTCGGGCTTCATGCAGGCGGCGACCAACGCCACCATCGGCCACGTCTCCAAGACGGGCTACGCGCACCTCGGCAACGAGCTGCGCGACCTGCCCACCATCCGCGCCTACGTCGCGCGGATGAAGAACAAGTCGGACGCGGCCCGCACGCTGCTCTTCGACGCCGTCACCGCGATGGAGACGGGCCGCGAGGACGCCATGCTTCGTGTCCTGCAGTGCAAGGCGGTCTGCGGCGAGACCGCGACCGAAGTCACCGAGCTCGCGATGCGGGTCTGCGGTGGCATGGCCTTCCGCAAGGACGTCGGCGTGGAGCGCACCTTCCGCGACGCGCGTGCCGGCACCGTCATGGCCCCCACCACCGACCAGCTCTACGACTTCATCGGCAAAGCCCTCACGGGCATGGACGTGTTCTGAGCGGCTGAATCTGTGAAACCCACGCCCCGCCTTCCCCCAGAGGGATTGCGGGGCGTTCTCGTGCTCGTGCTCGTGCTCGGTCTCGTGCTCGGTCTCGTGGTCGAGTATGAAGTGACGTCACTGTCCAGCACAAACGTGTCCCATGGCGCTGATTTGCGCGTTGAGATGTGTTGTTGGGTTGGTAGGGGGAGGTTGAGCGACGACCTGTCTCAATCGAGTATTCGCGCTCTTTGGCGCAGAGGTCGGAGTCCGTTGGCAGGCCGCAAATCGGTCTCACGCGGTCGAGGCCGAGACGAGAACGCGCGCGGTCCTGCCTCTGGACAGGTGTCTCTCGTGTCCCCCATCCCCCCCTACTTGCTTTCGGGGGGTGGGGGACTAGGTGTTGGTCTTGGCAGCGCGTGTGGGGTCGTAGACCGAGCCGTCGCGCATGATGGCGAAGAGGACGCCGGCGAGCTTTCTTGCGAGGGCGGTGATCGCGATCTTTCTGCCGCGCCTGAGCTCGATCTGATGGGCCCACCGGACAGCAGGGTCGTTGGGCCGCGTCCTCCAGAAGCACCAGGCCGCCTGGAGGAGGAGGTAGCGTGTGCGTGTCGAGCCGGCCTTGGTGATGCCGGTTCTGCGTTTGCGCTCGCCGGATGAGTGCTCTCCTGGCGTGAGGCCCAGGTAGGACTCCGCGGCGTGGGCGTTGGGGAAGCGTGTGTGGTCGTCGATGGCCGCCTGGAAGGAGATGGCGGTGGTGGGACCGACGCCCGGGACTGACATGAGTCGCGTGCAGACGGGGTCGTCCTTGGCGATCTGCTCGAGTTCCTCGTTGGCGAGGAGGAGCTGGTGGGAGAGCTCCTCGATGATGTACAGGAGTCGCTCGTAGGCGAGAGGAAGGCCTTCTGGATGGTCCTCGAGGTGGCCTCGTACCCGCTGAGCAAAGGTCTTGGTGGCTCCAGTGGGCACCTTGATCAGCTTGGTGCGCAGCCAGCCGCGGACGGTATTGATGAGGCCGGTCCTGGAGTGGACGAGGGCCTCGCGGGCCGCGATCATGGCCTTGCGTTCCCGCGATTCGTGGGCCGGGACATGGACCGATGGCAGTGCGATCTTGCATCCGACATCGCTGAGGACGCGGGCGTCGCGCTTGTCGGTCTTCATGCCCCGAGCGCCGATGCCGATGGCTTTGACGCACGTCGAGGGAACCACGACGACCTCGTGACCGCACGCTCGTGCTTGGTCTGCGACGGCAAAGGCCTCCGCACATGCTTCGAGCACAACGCGAGCGGGCGCCATGCGCTCCAGCACTTTGGCGAGGCCAAGCGTTGGTACCCGCCGTTCGCGCTTGATCTCTCCGTTCGAAGACCGATGACAAACCTGAGAGTTGTGTCCGCCGAGATCGATAGCTACGCAATCCATGACTAGCCCTTTCTGCTGCGCCTTTGAGCGCGTTTTCCGTTTGTGGCGTCCATGATGACCACGTTGCAGTGGGGCTAGTCACTTCATCGAATCTGTCTCGGTCTCGTGCTCGAACCTCGAACCTCGAACCTCGAACCTCGAACCTCGAACCTCGAACCTCGAACCTCGAACCTCGAACCTCGAACCTGGAACCTCGAACCTCGAACCTGGACCCTGGAACCTGGACCCTGGAACCTCGAACCGGGAACCTCGAACTCAGACCCCGAGCCGCTCGATGATCCGGTCGAGCTCGTCGAGGTCCGCGTAGCTGACGACCAACTTGCCGCCTTTGCCCTTGTGCTCGACGACGGCGCGGGCGCCGAAGCGGCGGGTGAGGCGATCTTCGAGGTCGCGCACGGCGGCGCTCTTCTTCTCGGGCGGCTTGGCGGGCGTCGGGTCGGCGTCGGGCTTCTGGCCCTTCACGAGCTGCTCGACCTTCCGCACACTGAGCTTTCCGCGGACCGCCTTGCGGGCCAGGTCGACCATCGTCTGGTCGTCGGGGGCGCCGAGGAGGGCGCGGCCGTGGCCCTCTGAGAGGCTGCCGTCGGACAGGAGCGCGCGTACGGGCTCGGGGAGCTTGAGCAGACGGAGCGCGTTGGTGATGGCGACGCGGCTTCGGCCCATGCGGTCGGCCAGCGCCTCCTGGGTGTGACCGAGGTCGTCGAGCAAGCGCTGGTAGGCCTCCGCCACCTCGATGGGGTTGAGGTCTTGGCGGGCGAGGTTCTCGATGAGGGCCAGCTCGAAGGCGTCGTTGGGTGAGACGTCTTTGACGACGACCGGGACCTCTTTCAACCCGGCCCGCTGCGCTGCGCGCCACCGACGCTCGCCGGCGATGATCTCGAAGGTCTCGTCGCGGCCTGCTTCTCCGAGGCGGCGCACCACGAGCGGCTGGATGATGCCGTGGGTGGCGATGGTGGCGGCCAGCTCGTCGAGCGCGTCACCGTCGAAGTGCTGGCGAGGCTGATCACGCCTCGGGCTGATGCGTTCGATGGGACAGTTGAAGACCGCGTTGCGGCCGTAGCCGGCCGGTGCGTGGCCAGCGTCGCCTGAGGCGGGCTTGGCCGCCGGGGAAGCCTTGGGGGGCAAAAGGGCGTCGAGTCCGCGTCCGAGGGCGCGGCGTGCCTTGGGCTTGGCCATCTCAGCCGGTCTCCTCGGCCTGGAGCTGCATGAACTCGCGGGCGAGCCCCAGGTAGCCCTGCGCCCCCTTGCAGTTGATGTCGTAGAGCAAGACCGGCACCCCGTGTGACGGGGCCTCACTCAGCTTCACGTTGCGCGGGATGACGGTGTCGAACACGTGAAAGTGTTGCCGAACCTCTTCGGCGACCTGGTGCGTGAGCGAGTTGCGGGGGTCGTACATGGTCAGCACCACCCCCACCACGCTCAGCGTCGGGTTGTAGAGGTCGCGGACCCGGTCGATGGTGCTCATGAGCTGGGTCAGCCCCTCGAGCGCGTAGTACTCGCACTGCAGCGGCACGAGCACCTGGTCGGCCGCGGTGAGGGCGTTCACGGTCAGCAGGCCCAATGAAGGCGGGCAGTCGAGCAAGATGTAGCGGTAGCGCGACCGGACCGTGGCCAGGGCATCGCGGAGACGGGTCGCGCGGTCCTCGGCGTCGATGAGCTCGAGCTCGACCCCGACGAGGTCCTGGGAGGAGGGGACCAAGGACAATCCCTCCACGTCGGTGGGGAGGATCAGCTCCTCCATGGTCTTCCGTCCCGCGAGGGCGTCGTAGAGCGTGTGCTCCACGGAGCGCTGCCTCACGCCGACGCCGCTCGAGGCGTTGGCCTGGGGGTCGCTGTCGACGAGGAGGGTAGGGCACTCGGCCGCAGCGAGGCTGGCGGCCAGGTTCACGCTGGTCGTCGTCTTGCCGACGCCGCCCTTCTGGTTGGCGATGGCGATGACGCGACCACCTGCCGCAGGCTCGGGGACCGTCATTTGGGGGCGCGCGCTGCTCATCGTCTCGGCTCGGTCGCCGCTCTGCTCGGCGGGCGCGGAGGCGAACCAGCCGGATACAACGCCTCGCTCATCCACGCACCACTTTTGTTGGCCCCTGTCAATCCGAAAACTACAGTCGCCGACATGTCGGGTCATGTAGGACAACACGTCGGACGGGCGATGGCAAGGCCTGGTGGAAGCTTGGGGCTCCGCCGCATGAACACGGTCTTCGCTTCGGTCTCCGACGACCCAACCTGCGCGCGGGTGATGCAGAGCTTCTGGTCATCACCGGCGTCGGCCGAGGGCGGCGAGGTCATCTCGCTGTGCGCACGCCGGGCCTGCTTCGACGAGTCTTGAGGGGCTCCCCCTCTAGCTTGGTGGCTTTTGAGATCTGGAGGACCTTTACGATGGGTTTGAAGTACCGAAACTTCGCTGAGTTTGAGCGCGAGTACATTCGCCCGGGCCGCAAGGTCGGCCTCACGGTGGAGGACATCCTCCACGACAACACTTTCGAGCGGGAGTTCAGGTTCGACCGGGACCCCTTCGACGAAGACGAAGAAGAGGACGAAGACGACTATTGAGTCGTCGTCCCGCCGCGGCCTCGACCCCTCCCGGCCGAGGCTCCGGGTTGCACGCGTGAGTCCCCCCACCGGGCCTCGACCTGGAACACGCTCGCGCGCGCAGCCCGCAGCGCCGCCCTCCCGCGGCACCGCGAATGAGTGATTCGACCTCGATTCCTTAGCTTGTAGCCAGACGTCCCCCTCCCGGGACACCCTCGAGCCCCAGCGCCGCCTCAACGCTGGGGCTCTCTTTTTTTTGTCCCAACCACCCGCGCGCACGACCGCGGCTTGATTTCCGGCGGATCGCGTGGCACCTGCAATCGCTCACTGCCATGCAAGTCAACGTCGAGAAACTCTCGCCGGTCCTGATGGAACTCCAGATCGAGGTCCCGGCCGAGAAGGTAAGCCACGAGGTCAACGCCGCCTACGAGCAGCTGAAGAAGACGGCTCGGGTCAAGGGTTTCCGCAGGGGCAAGGCCCCGCGCAAGATCCTCGCTCAGCTCTACGGACCGGCGATCCGCGCCGACGTAGCCGAGCGCCTGATGAACAGCTCGCTTCAGGAGGCGCTCGACGACAAGGATGTTCAGCCTCTCACCCAGCCTTCGGTCGAACCGGCCGAGCTGAAGACGAAGCAGTCGTTCTCCTTCAAGGCTCGCTTCGAGGTTCGCCCGGAGATCGAGAAGGTCGAGTGGGAGGGTCTCGAGGCCAAGCGCCCCAAGACCGAGGTCACCGACGAAGAGCTCGAGGCCGAGATCGAGAAGCTGCGCGAGCAGCACAGCACCCTCGAGCCCGTCGAAGGTCGCGCTTCCGAGAAGGGCGACACCGCGACGCTCGGCCTCAAGTTCGAAGTCCTCGGCGAGGAGCAATCCGAAGAGCTCGACACCGAGCTCGGCGCCGGACAGCTCCTGACCTTCCTCGAGGAGGGGGCGCTCGGCATGAAGGTCGGCGAGGAGAAGGAAGTGAAGGGGCCTTTCCCCGACAACCACCCGAACGAGCAGTTGCGCGGGGTGGAGACTTCCTTTCATATCACTCTCAAGGAGCTGAAGAAGCGCGTGCTTCCCGAGGTGGACGACGAGTTCGCCAAGGACCTCGAGCACGATGACCTCGCCGCGATGAAGACTGCGCTCACGGAGCAGATCGCCGAACGGCACAAGCAGAAGGCCGAAGAGGACGTCGCGCGTGCGCTGGTCGCCCAGCTCTGTGAAAAGAACCCCATCCCGGTGCCGCCTTCGCTGGTTCAGCAGCAGCAGCAGATGGCGCAGCGCGAGCTCATGATGCTCGCTCAGATGACGGGCCAGAATCCCAACGATCCCGCACTCATCGAGCGCATGAAGACCGACGCGGAGACCAAGGTTCGGGCCGGCCTGCTCATGGCGGAGATCGCCAAGGCGAAGGACGTCCAGGTCACCGACGAGGACCTCGAGAAGGGTTACGAGGAGCTCGCCACGCAAACCGGCAAGAACGTCGCCCGGCTCAAGGTCGAGTACCGCGACAAGCAGAAGCGAGACATGCTCATCGGCATGATTCTCGAGGACAAGGTCTTGGACCTCATGGAGGGCGCTGCGAAGATCGCAGAGGAGTAGCCCTGGCTTCCCAGGACTGCTCTTCCAACGAGCTCTGATCGTCCTCATCCAGCTCTGGGGTCCCGGCCGTCGCCGGGGCCCTCGACCCGTGACCTCGGGTCGAAGGGCGCTTCACCCCCTCAAGGTGGTGCCCAATCATCCGTTCGGGAACACTGACTGAATCGAAAGCCATCTATGACCACGTCTCGCACCAAGGCGCACCAGATCATCTCGAGCTCGGCTGACTACATTCGCCACGAGCGTGAGCGCGCCTCGTACTACATCCCCCACATCACGGAGACGACCCACCGCGGCGAGCGCGAGTGGGACATCTACAGCCGGCTCCTCAAGGACCGCATCGTCTTCATCGGGACCGAGATCAACGACTTCGTCGCGAACGCGGTCGTGGCCCAGTTCCTCTTCCTCGAGAGCGAAGACCCCGAGAAGGATGTCCAGGTCTACATCAACAGCCCTGGCGGCGTCGTGACCGCGGGCTTGGCCATCATCGACACGATGAACTACGTCCGTTGTCCGGTGTCGACCATGTGCATCGGTCAAGCAGCGTCGATGGGGGCCATGCTGCTCGCGGTGGGGGAGAAGGGGCAGCGCTACGCCCTCCCGCACGCCCGCATCATGATCCACCAGCCGCTCGGCGGCGCGCGTGGTCAGGCCACCGACATCGAGATCCAGGCCCGCGAGATCAAGAAGATCAAGGACACCTTCATCGACATGCTGACCGGTATCACCGGTCAGAAGAAGGACCGCATCGCGGCCGACATCGAGCGCGACTTCTACCTCAGCGCTGAAGAGGCCAAGGAGTATGGGCTCATCGACGAGGTCCTCCGGAAGGACGACCCGAAGAAGAAGCCCTCCGAGCTCAAGAAGAAGTAACCCAGACCATCGGTATCCCGGGCCTCGTTTGAGGCGCGGCCCGGTTGCCGGACGACCAAGTGAACATTAGAATCCTTCTCTGTTTCTGTGGTGCGCGGACCTTCATCCCACTGGGTGACGGCGTCGCAAACCCGAGAAGGTCTTCGAGGGAGCAGTGAGCCCACCGCGTGACGACTCCAACGGGAACCTGAGCTGCTCTTTCTGCGGGAAGTCCCAGAAAGAGGTGAAGAAGCTCATTGCCGGGCCCACCGTCTACATCTGTGACGAGTGCATCGGCCTGTGCAACGACATCATCGCTGAAGAGGTCGAGAAAGAAGAGCCCGCCGCGGGCTCGACTCCGGTCCCGAAGCCGAAGGAGATAAAGACGATCCTCGACGAGTACGTCGTGGGTCAGGAGCAGGCGAAGAAGGTCCTCTCCGTCGCGGTCCACAACCACTACAAGCGGATCGAGACGCGTGTGGCCGCCGACGACGTCGAGCTGGCGAAGTCGAACATCCTGCTTCTCGGACCCACGGGCTGCGGCAAGACCCTGCTCGCGCAGACGCTCGCGAAGATCATCAACGTTCCCTTCGCCATCGCCGACGCGACCACCCTCACCGAGGCGGGGTACGTGGGCGAGGACGTCGAGAACATCATCGTCCAGCTCCTTCAGAACGCCGACCACGACGTCGAGGCAGCTCAGCGGGGCATCGTCTACATCGACGAGATCGACAAGATCAGCCGCAAGAACGACAACGCGTCGATCACCCGGGACGTCTCGGGTGAGGGTGTGCAGCAGGCCCTCCTCAAGATCATCGAGGGTACCGTGGCCAACGTGCCGCCCAAGGGTGGCCGTAAGCACCCGCAGCAGGAGTTCCTGCAGGTCGACACGACCAACATCCTCTTCATCTGCGGCGGCGCCTTCGTGGGTCTCGACCAGATCATCAAGCGCCGCATCGGTCAGAGCACCATCGGCTTCGGC
>JAUHZF010000381.1 GCA_030426145.1 Polyangia bacterium | reverse complement strand
CCCTCCACGTGGGCGCCATGTGCTTCGGGGTCTACAGCGCCGTCTTGCCCCGCGACGAGAAAGGGCAGGCCAGTCTGCCCACGCCCCTGGTGAAGCTGAGCACCGACCTCTACGCCTGCGCAGGCGGCATCTTCCTCGCCTGGGGCTTCCTCCTCATGATGCTCAATCTCTTCGTCGGCAACGGCGAAACGGGCCAGGGCGAGGAGATGACGCCAGCACAGCTCTACGCCATCGGTGCCGCCTTTATCATCGTGGAGATCGTGGCCGTGCGAACCTTGGTGAAGAACTTCTCGTCGTCGGACGGCGAGGGCGCTGACGGCGAGAAAGGCGCGGCCGGCCCCGAAGCATCGTGGGGGCGCATCGCTGCGCTCGGCGGCGGAGGCGTGCTCCTCAGCGTGTGGGGCGGACACGGGGTGGGCGACTTCGCAGGGATCCTGGTCGAAGGGCTCACCGCGGCCGGCTACTCGCAGATGGTGGGCGCGCTCATCCTCAGCATCTTCGCGGTCGTCGGTCCGTTCATCATGATCGGCACCGCCCACGCCAAGAAGAACTACGACGTCGCCCTCGCCAATGCCTCCGGTGCGGTCACACAGGTGCCCTTCGTCGTGCTGCCGATCGCGCTCATCATGATCGCGGCCTTCGCGCAGACCGGGGTCATCCCTGCGTTGCCTCACGGCGGCGCCCTCCACATCGACCTCCAGACGACGTCGGTGGTTCTCCTCGGCTTCCCCCCCATGCTGGTGCTGTGGAAGGCGGTTCAGGACGATGGGGCCGTCAACTGGGTGGAGACGGCGACCATGATCGCCATTTTTGCCCTCACGCTCTTCTTCCTCGGCTCCGAGTAGCGTCGGGCCTCGTCTTCGCGGGCTGGTTCGTGGCACAGTCTCGGCGTGTCTGACGACGTCACCAGCACCTTCATCGAGCAGACCGTCAGCCCGGACGCCCCCCCGTCGCCGGAGCTGAAGGCTCGGCTCGAGGCCGCGGTTCGAGAGGGGCGCGAGGCGTGGCCGGGAGTAGAGCTCCCGGCCGAGGTCTTCGCGGCTCACCTCGGGGCGGTCATCTCCGACGAGATGGACATGGTCGAGGCGCTCGACGAGCTTCGCACGGCGGACCTCTATCTGGCGTGCGCCTGCGGTCGTGGCGACGCGGCCGCCCTGCGGTTCTTCGAGAGCCAAGTCATGCCCCGCGCTGCCGCCGCCGTGGCGCGGGTGGATGCACAATCGCAGTTCGTCGACGACGTCTGTGCCGACCTCAGGGTTCGGCTGCTCGTGAAAGACAAGCGCACCCCCGACATCATGGCCTACATCGGGCGCGGCCCGCTCGCACATTGGGTGCAAGTCGCCGCCATGCGCGCCGCGACCTCACGCAAGCGAAAGAAGAAGCGCGAGGTGCCCATGGAGCTTCCCGACGTGGTCGACTCGCTCCTCACCACCGACCCCGAGCTCGCGCCCTTCGCGGACGAGATCAAGCAGCCCTTCGCCGAGGTCTTCGCAAAGGCCCTGGACACCCTCACCCCTCGCGAACGCAACGTTCTCCGGATGTACCTCATCGATGGGGTCAGCGCCGAGAGCATCGGCAGCATGTACCGGGTGCATCGTGCGACCGTGGCGCGCTGGATCACCAAGGCACGCCAGAAGGTTCATCGCGAGACACGGCGCGGGCTCGCGGCGGCGGTCGAGATGAAGGCAGGCTCCTTCGAGAGCGTACTCGGCATGATGTGGAACGGCATCGACCTGAGCCTCGCCACATGGCTCGGCGACGACGCGAAGGACCAGTAGGCCTGAATCCATCTCGGTCTCGGGCTCGGTCTCGTGCTCGGTCTCGTGCTCGGTCTCGTGCTCGGTCTCGTGCTCGGTCTCGTGCTCGGTCTCGTGCTCGGTCTCGTGCTCGGTCTCGAGGACCTCGAACCTGGCACCTCGAACCTCGAACCTGGCACCTCGAACCTCGAACCTGGCACCTCGAACCTCGAACCTCGAACCTCGAACCTCGAACCTCGATTCCAGTCACCCCCAAGTGGCCGGATCGTCGAAGGGCTCCGTGGCCTCGCCGTCGTCGCCCGCGCGAGCCGTGGCGATGTTGATGGCCGTGGAGACCACCACCATCAGGGTGGCTGTCGCGGGCAGTACGATCGTGAGCCAGCTCGGGTCGAGTTGGCAGGCGGCATAGCCCAGGGCGTAGCCGGCCGCCGTGATCCAGATCCTCCCGTCTACCACTACGGCGATCGCACCCGCGGCCAGGCTCCACAGGAGGAGTAGCTCGGACAGCACTGGGGCAGCGGCTCGGTCTTGCGCGACCGCGACCGCCAAGAGAACGCTGTGTACGATCTGGGCCACGGTCGCGATGCCCACGTTGTAGCGATTGAGCCGGACATCGAGCATGACCCGGCGCGCCCGCACCACCGCGCCGAGGGTCACGGCGAGGCAGACGAGCGCCCCCACCAGAAGCGGTACGGAGGAGGTGACCGGTACCGTGACCATGGCGACGTTCAGGGCGACCCACGCCCCACCGAGACCGAACCCGAGCAGGCGCCGGGTTCGAAGACCGAACATGCGGTTGTCGCCCCGCTCGTAGGCGCGGAGGCGGTCGCGGTCCCCGGTCTGTTTGGCCACCGCATCCTCCACGAGCTGGTGGAGCTCGGGGTCGTCGATGTCGACCAGCGCGAGAGCACGCCGCGCGGCCAGTGGCGCGTCCCGGGCGATGAGCTGGGCCACGCGTTGGCGCACGACATGGTTGAGGCGTCGTCTTGCGATCCGGTTCTGTGGCCAGCTGTCGAGCGCAGCTCTGTAGTTGAACACTGCCTCGAAGAAGGCGCGCTCGGCCCCGATGAGGTCCTCGTCCTCGTCCCGCTCATCCATGGCGGTGGCCGCGCGATGTCCCGTCAACATCAGGGCGTTGGACGCGCGATGCTCCAGATAGGCCTCGAGGGCCTGACGGAGCTCGCTGGCTGACGCGAAGCGATCGCCGGGTTTGAGCGCCATTGCACGTCCGATGATGGCGCCTAGCTCGGCCGGCACTTGGTCCGGCAGCGAGAGCTCTTCGCGCTCGTCGATCTGATCGCGGATCTCGTCGAGGGTCGTGCCCTCCTGCGGAGGCTGCCCGACGGCGGCGTGATAGAGGCATGCGCCGAGCTGGTAGACGTCCGTGTGCATGCCAACCCCGCGGGGCGCGTCCTCGGCGAGTTGCTCGGGAGCCATGTAGGCCGGTGTGCCGGCGATGCCTCGCTGTTCTTGCAGGCTGGGAAGTCGGGAGCCGTCCTCGAGGCTCACCGCGAGGCCCCAGTCGAGGAGGTAGACCTCATCGAACTCGCCGATCATCACATTGTCGGGTTTGACGTCTCGGTGCACGACGCCCCGACTGTGCGCAAAGCGGAGCGCCTGGCAGACCTGCATGACCACGGCGATGTGCCATTCCAGGGAGCGCGGCGTGGTCTCGTGGTCGGCGCTGAGGTAGCTACGCCATGAGCGACCCTCGATGTGCTTCATCACCACGATGGGCTCGCCGCCCTCAGCGAGGGCGATGTCGTGGATAGGCACGATGTTGGGGTGCTCGAGGTAGCCGGTGAGCACCGCCTCTTGGATGAGGGGTGCTTCGTGGCGCCCCTCGCGCACGGTCTTGACGGCCACCGTGCGGCCGAGGCTGTTTTGCCGGGCCCGATGCACGACCCCCATGCCGCCCTGGGCGATGACCTCCCGCAGCTCGAGCCCCTGCGCCACCGGTGGGGTCGGGGGCAGGGCGGCACTTCGGGCGAGCAGTGAGATTCGGGTCGTTCCGTGCTCGGGGACGGCGCCGGTGAACACCTCCCGCGCGAGGGCCCGGAGCTGGCGCTGCAGCTCGGGCTCGGCGTCCAGACGGAGCTCGAGCGCGTCGATCTGGTCCTCGGGGAGCTCGCCGTTCAGGAAGCGCCGCAGCATTTCGCGGTCGTCGGCCACGGGGGGATTGGGCCGCACCTTTCCCCACGGGGCAACCTTCGCGCAGCTGGAGGCCCTACATCCGTTCAGGTCCTGGCACACCAGCCATTCAACCTCTGGCGAAGATCGTCGTATCGTGGGGTATGGCGCTCAGCTTCGCGGTCGATCTCGAAAAGGTGTCGCGGGCGGCGAACATCAGCATCCCCATCGTGACCGGGCTGTCGTTCCTGGCCGGTAACTACCTGACGTTCTACCTGCACTTCGTCACCGTCCCGCTCATCATGCTGACGGGGCTCAACCTCTACTACCTGCACGGACAGCGTAGCCACGCGCTTCTGGCCAACTACGGGATCCTGGCCCAGATGCGCTACCTATTCGAGAGCCTGGGTCCCGAGTTTCGGCAGTACCTCTTCATGAGCGACACCGAAGAGCGCCCCTTCAATCGGGTCGAGCGCGCCGAGGTCTACCGCAAGGCGAAAGGGATCGATTCGGCTTCGGCCTTCGGGTCGCAGCTCCAGTTCGGCGGCGCTGACTTCAAGCTCCTGCACTCGATGTACCCGGTCCCCAAAGAGGAGCTCGAGCCTTACCGCCTCACCATCGGCGAGGAGCGCGAGCTCGATCAGGCCTACACGTTGGACAAGCCGCTCATGATCTCCGCCATGAGCTACGGGTCTCTCGGCAGCCATGCCGTGCGTGCGCTCGCGCGCGGTGCCAAGAAGGCCGGGATCCCGATGAACACAGGGGAGGGGGGCTATCCCAAGTACCACCTCATGGAGGGCTGCGACCTCATCTTCCAAATGGGCACCGCCAAGTTCGGTGTGCGGCACGAGGACGGCACCCTCGACGACGAACGTCTCGCCAAGCTCGCGGCGGAAGACGCCGTGAAGGTGATCGAGATCAAGCTCTCGCAGGGGGCGAAACCAGGAAAAGGGGGCCTTCTCCCCAAGGAGAAGATCACCCAGGAGATCGCCGAGCTTCGTGGGGTGCCGCTCGGCAAGGACGTGGTCTCGCCGCCATTCCACGCGGAGTGTCGCGACGCGGCTTCGACGGTGGCCTTCATTCGACGGGTGCAGGAGGTTTCGGGGTTGCCCGTGGGGATCAAGCTGTGTCTCGGCCGCGACACCGAGCTCGTCGCCTTGCTTCGCGCGATGAAGGAGCAGGACGTCTTCCCCGACTATCTCTCGATCGACGGAGCCGAAGGCGGCACGGGTGCGGCGCCCAAGGCCTTCATGGACGACTTCGGCGTGCCCTTGCTCGAGGCGCTGCCGGTGGTGGATGCGCGACTGAAGGATGAGGAGATCCGCCACAAGATGAAGCTCTTCGCGGCGGGCAAGCTCATCAGCCCGGGCAAGCAGCTGATCGCGCTGTCGCTGGGCGCCGACGCCGTCTACAGCGCACGCGGCTTCATGCTCGCGCTCGGTTGCATCCAGGCTCTCCAGTGCAACGCCAACACCTGTCCTGTGGGCATCACCACGCACCGCCCCGAGTTGCAGCGCGGGCTCGACATCGAAGGCAAAGCGCAACGCGTCGCCAACTACGTGCACGCCCTCGAACACGATTGGGAGGAAGCGCTGTCGGCCCTCGGGAAGCGCAGTCTGCGCGAGCTTTCACCCGAGAACGTGCTCATGCCTGGGCGCCTGCAAGGCGACACCATCCTCACGCGTGAGGACGAGCAACAGAATCTCATCAACCTCCGCCGGGTCAGCCGTCGGCCCTGAGTGCGTTCCATGGGTTCGCTACCAGCATTGGAGTTTCGTCATGGGTTCCGCTGATCCCGCCACGCCCAAACACGGCCCGCCGCCACTTTGGCTCTGGGGGCCGCGGCTCATCGCGGCTGGCGTCATGGCGTTCGTCGCCTACCTCAAGCTCACTGACAACCCCGCCGACATCGCCATCTTCACCCAGCTCGGCATGGAGCCGCACGGGCGATACCTCGTCGGGGCCATCGAGGGATTCTGCGCCTTGGTGCTGCTCTCGCCCTACGCGCCCGTGGGGGCGGTGATGACGAGTGGGGTCATGCTCGGGGCCATCATCGCCCACGCCACCAAGCTCGGCCTCATCGTCAACGGCGACGGGGGGAAACACGTCGGCCTGCTCGCGCTCGTTTTCCTTTCGTCACTTCTGCTCGCCTTCTTCCGCCGCCGTGAGCTCCCCCTCATTGGGGATACTCTCTAATAGCCGAGCGTGTATTCGCGACTGTAGCGAACCCATGGGAACGTACTCAGCGACGAAGGGATGAGCGAGGAGCCGGGCGTGTTGTTCGGGGGTGAGACCCTCGGCGTCGCGTAACAACGGTTCTCGGTGCATCAGGTTGTCGGTGCCCGTGCTCGAGAGATCGTCGAGGGGGCCGTCCTCTTCTTCGGGGTGGTGCAGGCCCAGGCAACGGCCGAGCTCGCGTCGCGCTTTCGATGTAGAGGTCGTGCGCGTGGCTGTTGGCGATACCAGGGTCGATGCGCTCGATGACCACCGCGTCCGCAGTCGAGCCGTCCTCCTGACCGATCGTCAGCGGCAGACGCTGCGCTGGCGTACTCGCGGGGGAGAGCGTGTAGCGAATGGTCGCCGTGCCCGGGAGGGCGTCGAGCTCGGCCCGCTCTTCCGCCGAGAGCCCGAAGGTGAGCTCACCTTCGACGCCCCCGTCGTCACCGCTCGATCGCTCTTAAATGCCTGAACTGATTATTGTTCCGGACTGATCGTCCGCTGGTCCGGACAGCCCTGTCGCCCGTTCTGTCCGGTCGTCTGGTAACCAGACGGGGCGCCTCACGGCGCGAGGCCCTAGAATCGAGGAATGCGTACTTCCCTTGCTTTGCTCGCGGGCTGGACGACGATGGTCGCCGTCGCCTGCGGGGCGCGGTCGGAGCTGCTTCTGCCCGACCCTCGCTACTGCAGTGAGTCGGTCGCTTCGGCCGAGCGCTCGTCCCTCGACCTTCTCTTGGTGGTCGACTCCTCCCGCTCGATGGAGTTCGAGACCGCCCTCGGTCCGACCAAATGGTCGGAGCTGAGCTTCGCCATCAACGCCTTCCTCGACGACCCCTCGCTCGAAGGAACTGGGGTCGGGATGGTCTTCTTCCCCGAGGTGCGACCCGAGGTTCCCGACACCTGCCTCGACGACGGCGCTTGCGGGGAGCCCGACACGTGTCGTGACCAGTTCATCTGCTACCCGAGCCTCGAGGTCGCCTGCGACACCGACGAACGTTGCGCCGAGCAGGGCTTCCCCGGCGACACTTGCGAACGTGTGGGCCAATGCGACGTGAGCGGGGGGGGCTGCCTCGTTTCCGATCCCGAGGCTTTCCCCTGTCCCGAGCTCGGCGAAACTTGCCTTCCGAGTGGCGTCTGCACCAACGCCAGCCGTTGCGACGCGGGCGCCTACCGGATCGACGAGCTGAGTGAGCTTCCGGGCGGCGCACCCACCATCGCGTCCAGGCTGTCGTCGCGCTTTCTCGATGGCGGCACGCCCACCCTCTCCGCGGTGCGGGGGGGCATCGCGAGCGCACGCGACCGTCTCACCTCCTTTCCCCGGCGTAAGCCCGTCATCGTTCTCGCGACCGACGGTATTCCCACCCAGTGCGACGACGATATCGACCGCTTCGACTTCGGTCCCTCGCGCGTGCAGAACATCGTGCCCGAGGTGGCGGCGGCCGCGAACGAAGGCATCGAGACCTTCGTCATCGGCGTCTTCGACCCCGACACCATCGACGACGGCCGCGCCAACCTCGAGCTCGTCGCCGAGGCGGGGGGGCGAGAGGCGTTCATCGTCGACACCCAAGGCGATGTCGGCGCCGACGTGCTCGCCGCTCTCGAGCAGCTCGAAGGCGACGCCACGCGGTGCGTCTTCAATGCCTCGTGGACCGGCGGCGACCGCCCGGGAGTGGTCGAGGTGGTGGTCGACGGTGGGGAGCGCATTCTCCCGCGGGTCGGAACCCGTGAAGCCTGCGGGAACCGCGACGCCTTCTACTTCGAGACCCCACCCTCGTCGGAGCTCTCCAGCGTGCGCTTCGCCCTCTGTCCGGAGGCCTGCCGGCGCGGTGGCACCGGCTTTCAGCTCTCCATAGGATGCGAATGACGGTCCGCCGTCGGGCGGCGCCGGTCAGATCTCGCTGCAGACGAGACTCGTCCCGTCTTCGTCGGTCACGTAGGTGATGCGCATGCCGTAGTCGGCGTCGCCTACGACCACGTAGGTCATGTGTTGGCGCTCCGACGACGACAGCGCCACCTCGGCGCCCTCGACGTAGTAGCCGCTCCATCGGTCGTAGCTGTATTCGACCGTGGTGCCGCTGCTGAGGTGCTCCTGGCCGTAGTCATCGATCGCCACCTGCACGTGCTTCGGAAGCGCGCTGAGGTCGTCGCCGAAGCTCACCGAGCCTTCGACCGTCTCGACGTCGGACACGTCGTAGCCGCTGTTGTAGACGATGTCGCGGAAGCAGTCCTCGTCGGGCTCAGGCAACGCTTCGCCTTCACCGCAGAACCAAGCCCAGTCGGGGCTCTGGTTGTGCTGGTAGTAGTGAATGAGCTTGCCATCACGGTCGAAGACGAAGTCCATCGCGTCTTCGTCGCCACCGAGGTCGACCTGCACCACGGCGCCTACGCCGGGCTTGTAATCGAGGCTCACCGACGGTTCTTCGCCGCCCGACATCTCTTCGTACGAGTAGATGTCGTCCCAGTACTCTTTGTAGAACGCGACGGCCCGGTCCTCGAGCTTGCTTCCACACTCCGCGGGCGCGGTGGCCGACGGGGTGAGCAGAATGTCGTAGAGAGCGTCCTCGCAGGCCGAGGTGTAGCTGGTGGGGGCTGGCATCGACATCGGACCGTCGCCGATGCAGGCGCCGGGCTCCACGACGGGGCAACCCGCGCCGTTGCAGGTGCCGTGGACCTGGAAGGCGCCGGTCTGGAACGTCTTCACCGCCCGGATCTTGATGGTGTAGGTGCCTGCCTCGAGCGTCTTCTTGATCAGTGAGGCTGGGGAGCCCTCGTGGTCGTCGTTCTTGGCGACATAGCGACTCGTCCCCGCCTTGTAGAGGTACATCACGCTGTCGAGGTTCGTAGTGAACAGCTCTGTGCGGAGCTCGACCTCGGCCTCGTCCGTGAGCTCGAAGGTCCAGGTGTGGAACCGCTGCTCGTCGGTGAAGCTGGCGGGGTTCGACACCCCGAACTGGAAGTCGCCGTGGGGCGTCGGGTTGCTCCAGCTGTCGGTCGCGTTCTCGGACTGACTGTCGATGTCGGCGCTGCA
>JAUHZF010000380.1 GCA_030426145.1 Polyangia bacterium | reverse complement strand
AAGCACCTTTCTCGTGTCCAAACAGCTCACTCTCCAGCAAGTTGTCCGGCAGGGCTGCGCAATTCACCGCCAGGAACGGTTCGTCGCTGCGATGGCTGTACTGGTACAGAGCGCGCGCGACGAGCTCTTTGCCGGTACCACTCTCGCCGGAGATGAGGACCGTCGTCGGGGTGTCGGCTACGCGGTCGATGAGCGACGCGAGCTCTTCGATGGCTTCGCTGTGCCCGATGATGCCGAACCGGGGGGCCGCGGTTTCGCCGGCCTCGGGCGGCGTGCTCGAAGAAGGGGGCGGCGACGGGGAGAGGTCGTCGCGCGCCAGGTCTCGGGTTCGCAACGCCTTGGCCACGATGCGCCGTACATCGGCCTGATCGAAGGGCTTGCTGATGTAGTCGAAGGCCCCGAGCTTGAGGGCTTCGACGGCCGTGTCGACGGTGCCGTGGGCCGTGATGATGACCACCGGGCGCGCGGGGTCGTCACGAAGCGACGCGCGCAACAGCTGCATTCCGTCGAGCTTGGGCATGCGCAGGTCGGTGAGGACCAGGTCGACGTGGTGCTCTCCGAGGAAGTCGAGCGCCTCCTGGCCATCGGCTGCCGTGTGAACCTCGTAGCCATCTCGGCCGAGCTGGGCGGAGAGGATACGCCGGAGGTTGACCTCGTCGTCGACGACCAAGATCTGCTGTTTGTTCGGCAGCATCCTGAGAGGACTCTACCAAGATGTCGCCCGGGGAACAGCGAGGAGTGTTGCGCAGGCGTTGGGAGATCACGATGATGCCGCGCCATGAGCACCAGCGCTGCAACGGGTCCGTCCCCCGAAGGCATGGCACGAGCGGCCGAGGCCGCCGTCGCCCGGGTCACCTCGGGCATGGCCTTGGGCCTGGGTACCGGGCGCAGCGCGGAGGCCTTCATCCGCGCCCTCGGGGCGCGGGTAGCCGACGGGCTCGAGGTCTCTTCGGTGGCGACCTCGGTACGCAGCGAAAAGCTCGCCCGCGAGCTGAACATTCCGCTGCGACCCCTCGAGGAGATGGTGGCCCGCGGGCTCGACCTCGCGGTCGATGGCGCAGACGAGGTCACCGACGACCTCGCCCTCACCAAGGGGCTCGGGGGTGCCCTCCTCCGAGAGCGCGTGGTCGCCTCCCTCGCCGAGCGCTTCATCATCCTGGTGACCCCCAACAAGCGCGTGACCCGATTGGGAAGCCGCGCCCCGATCCCCATCGAGATCGTCGCATTCGCCGAGCCGGTGGTCAGCAAGGGGCTCATCGCCCTCGGGGCCAAGCCGGAGCTGCGACGAACCGACGACGGCGAGATCTACCGCACCGACAACGGCAACCCCATCCTCGACGCGGCCGTGTCGCCGCTCGAGGACCCGCGCGGATTCGACGCAGCCGTCCGCGGCATCCCCGGCGTGGTCGACACCGGCTTGTTTCTCGACATGGCCGCCGAGGCTTACGTCGGCCTCGACGACGGCACCGCCGAACACCTAAGTCGCTGAGCTCGCCCCATCCCGGGGCGAGTCGAGGTGTAGCGAACCCACGGGAACGTATTTAGAAGTGACCGTCGAAGACGAGGCCAGTGGGGCCGATGTGGAGCGCGAGCTGTGGTCGTTCCTCGGGTGCTTCGAGCACGGCCCAGGTGAGGATGCCAGCCGCCGCCACCGAGCTCAGGCCGATGGCCATCAACACCCCGCCTGCGTGCTGGAAGGTCACCCCGCGCTCGGCGTCCAAACGCTGGACGCGCGTGCACGACGGCGGGTCGTCTGGACACGATTGCTGTGTTTGCACCGCTCCCACAGCAAAGAGGGCCACCCCTGCGACGGTGGCTGCCGACCCCGCCCCGAGCGTGATCCACGCCGCGAGCGGCACCTCGGCTGACGGCACGTCCGGTTCCGTAGGATCGGGAATGGGATCGGCGAGGCGGCGCGGAACGGGTTTGTCGAGCAGCCTCTCGTACTTCTCGATGGCTCCCTCCTGATAGGGCTCCGGGGCACGCGCGAGGTACTGCCCGAGGGCTTTGCGCGCGCCTACCACGTCACCGAGACGCTCATAGGCGCTCGCGATGTTGAGCAGAAGGCGGTGCGCAGTGCAGTCGAAGCGGTGACTCGCCGTCCACGCGTCGACGGCTTCGGCATATCGTTCACGCGCGAAGTAGAGCTTGGCCGCGCGGTGTAGCCCCTTGGCCGCTTCGATGTCGCTCTCTTCTCGCTCGGCGCACTCGGAAGGATAGACGTCGGTCTCGACGACGGGACGGTCGAAGGAGGGCTTCGATGTCGGCTCCTCGGGCACAGGGTCCTTCGGCTGAGCCGAGGCCGAGGAGGCACCGAGCATCAAGCCGAGGAGAAGCGCGATGGGGACCGAGCGCATGCAGCGCCCATCATAGCCAAGGTCGGCTCAGAGCTCGACGAGACCGTAGCGAAGGGCTCGGACGACAGCCTCGGTGCGGGTGTCGGCGTCGAGTTTGGCGAGGATGCGACCAATGTGGAACTTGGCCGTATGCTCACTGATCGAGAGCTGCTTGGCGATCTCCTTGTTGGAGAGCCCCTCCGACATGAGCTGAACGACCTCGGCCTCCCGGGCGGTTAGGTCTTCGATGAAGTCCGGGCGCGCGCCACCGGCCGGACCGATGAGGCCACCGGCGAGGCTCGTGTCGAGCACGGTGAGGCCCCCTTGAACCGCGCGGAGCGCCGAGACCACGTGAGGTCCGACGGCGTCGCGCATCATCACCCCTCTGGCGCCAGCCCCGAGCACACGCTGAGCGCGTGAGGAGTCGGGTAGAAGCGCGAGGGTGGGCGCGTCGATGGCGGCGAGCTCGGTAAGCTTGCCCTCGAGCCGATCGAGTTGGGCGCCCGGGTCCCACAGGGCGACATCGGCCCCGGCGAGTGCGGTGACTTCGACCCCGCTCTGCTGCGCCAACATGCTCGCGAGAGCAGTTTGGAGAAGGGCATCGTCGCTGAGCACCGCGACCTTGATGGGTGTGGACGTTCCGGTGACGGTGGGGTTGTTGTGGGACATGGCGACGTAAGGGAAGTTTGGGCTCGTAGGGCTCGTCGTCAAGCCAGGTGCCCCCACCCGAACGGCTAGGTGGCACGGTCCGTGCTCCCTCGAGCCACATCAGCGGCCCCATCATTTCAGGTGGTTGTCCTCCCACCCGTGCGGATTGTGAACAACTGTTACCCGACTGCCCATCCAGCTAGGCCGTGAAGCCTCTTGGGGGGGACTCACGCTGAGTCGAGGCTCTCGTCGACCATCTCGCGGAGGGAGGCCATGCGCGCGGCGCGCTTGGTGTCGGCGGCCGAGCGCTTCTTGGCCTTCCGCAAGTCGGCCGCGACCGCCTCGAGCTCAGCATCGGCGGGCGCGGTAGCGCTCTTGGCTTTCCCGATCCCGAACAGCCGCGAGAGCAGACCGCGGGCCTCATTCAGGCTGTAGCTGCCAGCCTCGATCGCGGCCCGGTCACTGCCGACCAGGGCGACCACCTTCTTGTTGGACTCGGCCCAGGTCGCAGCGAGGTCGAAATGGGCACGGGGGGTGGTCTCGAGGTGACGCCGCGCTTCGCCTTTGCTCACGCCGTGGAGGGCACCGAAGACCGCGAGGGCAAACGTCACCTCGTCGACGGGGAGCGTGGTGACCGAAGTTACGTTCACCCCCCCGCAGCTCTTGCTGTACAGGTAGGAGCCATTGGCGATGAGGACCCCGAACCCGAGCATGACCGCGCCGAGCTCGATGGCCAGCGTTCGCTCGGCGGGCTCGAACTGCTCGTAGAGCTCTGCCTCACGCAAGAAGATGTCGGCCGCCGCCCGTGCGAGCACCGTCGTCAGCACGACGGGGTGTCGCAGCTCGCCCTGTTGAAGAGTGAGCACGTAGCCGTCACCATGCTCGACGATGCGACGACTGGGTGCCGACTTGGGGATCGGCGCTGAGCAAGCACCGCTGGAACAGCTTCCACCGCCGCCTTCCTCTTCGCCCATGGTGACCTGGACCTGAAGAGGAACGTCGGTCAGGCCGGCGTGCTTCATCACGCGTCGCACGAGTCGCTGCAGCCCTTTGGGGTCACCGGCGACGTGGTCGGGGAAGAAGCGTTGGTCTGGCTGAACGAGGCCAGCCACCGGCTCCGCTCCACCTTCGTGGAGGCGCGCCAGGCGGACGAGCAGCCAGCGGATACGGGCGTCGTGAGGTAGGTCGACCATCAGGGCTCTGGATACTTGAGAAGGACGCGGTTGCGACCCGCTTCCTTCGCAGCATAGAGCGCCGAGTCCGCGGCTTCCACCAGGGCCAGCGGATCTTCGAGCTTCGCGTCGTAGGCGGCGACCCCCACCGACACGCTGACGGGCAGGCGCTGCTCGCCACTCATGAAGGCGTGTTGCTCCACCAGGGCGCGAATGCGCTCGGCGAGCACGCCTGCATCATTGAGGGGAATACCCCGCAAGATGATGACGAATTCTTCACCGCCGTAGCGGGCGAAAACGTCTTCGGCCCGCAAGATCCCGTGGACCTGATCCGCGATGTCGATGAGCACGTGGTCGCCCGCGACGTGACCGTAGGTGTCGTTGATGCGCTTGAAGTGGTCGAGGTCGAAGATGACCAAGCTGAGCGGCGTGTCGTGACGCCGCGCATAGGAGAACTCCGTGCGGAGCTGGTCGATGAAGTACTTCTTGTTGAAGGCCTTCGTCAGCGGGTCCCGCAAGGCCGCGTTGTACATCTTCTGCTGGAAGTTCTCGTCCAGCCGGTCGTGGAAGGTGAACTTGAGAATGGTGGTCTCGCCGAGACGGATCTTGTCGCCGTCACGAAGGGGCTCGGTCGTGACGCGATTGCCGTTGACCAGGGTGCCATTCGAGCTGTTCAGATCTTCGATCTGCACGCTGGTGCCATCGAGCATCAGCTTCACGTGCAGCCGCGAGATGCTGTCGTCATCGATGCGAATGTCGGCTCGATGCGAGCGCCCGATGACGGTCTCCCCGTCGTCGAGCTTGAACATCTTGCCCACTTCGTTGCCCGCGAGAACGATGAGGTAGGCGCGGTCACGCTGGCTGCGCTTGGTGAGCTCGTCCCGCAGCTTGTCGAGATCCGACACGCGCGTCTGTTCGAGCTCGTCGTTGTTCCAGGTGGGGTCGTCGTTGCTCATCGAGCCTCCCCCAATGGACACGGCAGGGGTGACGGAACCCCCGAACGGACGAGGCCCTTCCGAGCTGAAGTCTTAACGTCGCTGATGTTCCGAGCGTCCATCGAGGACTCAGGCGGCGCGACCGAGAGGCACCACAAACTGCTCTACTTCAATACCACCGTCCGTCGAGTGGACGAAAGTGGCATGCGCGAATCTCGGCTCTCCCGATGCTTGTGCGGACACTGTAGGCGCTTCCCCTACGGAGCCGACATTGACTACACGTGTGAATACCTCTCCCCCTTCGAGCTTACGTTGAACCACGCGATCGAACGGGACGTGTGAAGCCCCGCAGAGGACGAGGTCCGCGGGCTCATCACCGAGCATGGCGGCAATGGTGCTGTCGTCCATGTCGTGCGTCATGGGCTCCGTCGGATCGACGGGACAGCCGTGCACGAGCATGATGTGGAGTCCCCCCTCGACGGTGACCCTGGTCACACGCGGGAGCTTGGCGAGCTCGGTCAAGATGGCATCCCCGAGCTCGGCGCGTACGTCGTGCAGCCGCTGGAGGCGGGCTCGTTCGTGGTCATCGCGGGCGCGAAGGTTCTCGAGGTCGACGGTGGCGATGGCTCGGTCGCCCACGCCCTGGACGCACACCGCCTTGATCTGGCGAAGGCGCCGCCAGGTCGCCATGGGTTCGGGGCCGGGAAAACACAGGTCCCCGGCGACGAGTACACGCTGGTAGCCACGGCGCTCCGCTGTTGCGAGGACGGCACTGAGGGCGTCCGCGTGGCCATGGATGTCGGAGATACAGAGCAGTCGCACGGATTCGCAGGGGACAGAATCAGGGGGCTCTGCATCCTAGCCAAAACTGCCGGCGGTGAGCAGTGCTAGCGTCGTTGGTGATGAGCAAGGCGTCTCGTACGTGGCTCGAGCTCGCACGTTCGATCGACCCCGACCGTGCCGCCACCTTCATCGAGCGCTGGGGAGAAGAGCACGCCGCGGCCGTCCTGCTCGCCACGGCCTATCCAGCTCTCGCGCTGCCGCTGGAGCGCGACCCTCGGCTCATCGACGGCCCGACGGCGCCGACGCAGGAGACGTGGGACGCGTTCCTCGCCTTGCCTCGGGGAGACGACTTCGACGCCGCGCTACGCAGGCTGACGCTGCGGGTACGGCTCCGTGTCGCGCTGAGAGAGCTCTTGCCCCCCGACCTCGGCGGGGAGGACATCGAGGTGACGGCCGCCGAGCTGAGCCGCCTCGCCGACGTCACGATCAGCGCCGCGCTACGTGAAGCCGAAGCCGAGGTTCGCGGCAGACTCGGCCCCCTCCTCCATCTCGACGGAAGCCGATCACGCATCACCATCCTCGGCATGGGGAAGCTCGGTGGCTTCGAGCTCAACTGCGGCTCCGACGTAGACCTCGTCTGCGTCTACGACTCGGATCAGGCCGAGGCCACAGGCCCCAAAGGGCGTGTCACCTCCGCCAACCGCTTTTGGACGAAGGTGGTCCAGCGCATGACGGAGCACCTGGAGACCCCGACCGAAGACGGCTTCGTGTGGCGGGTCGATCACCGACTGCGTCCCGAGGGCGCCCGCGGCCCGTTGGTGAACGGCCTCGGCGCCTTCGAGCGTTACTACGAATCGTTCGGCCGGCTGTGGGAGCGGGCCGCGATGTTACGGGCGCGACCCGTGGCCGGCGATCGCGCCCTCGGGGAGGAGGTCATGGCGACGCTGCGACCCTTCGTGTGGCGCCGCCGGGTCGACCCGAGCATCGCGAGCCCGCTGCTCGACCTCGTACGACGCGCTCAGAGCAGCGAGACCCGAGACGATCTCAAGCTTGGAGCGGGCGGGATTCGCGAGGCCGAGTTCTTCGTTCAGATCCTGCAGCTCGTGTGGGGGGGATTGGATGTGCGGCTGCGTCCGCGCCGTACGCTGTCGGCCGCCGAGCGACTCCACGGAGCCGGCCTCATGACCGACCGTGAATGGCAGGAGCTGATCGAGGCGTACCTCGACCTCCGGCGCGCTGAACACGCGGTGCAATGGTCCACGGGGGTGCAGACCCATCGTCTGCCCGACGGTGACGAAGACCGTACGCGCCTCGCCCGCACGCTGGGCTACGCCGACCGCCAGACCTTCGAGACCCGCATCACGGCCCATCGAGAACGGGTGGGGGTGCTGCTCGCTGGCCTCCTCCCGGACGACGACGCCACCCCCAAGCGATGGAGCACAGCCCTCAGCGCGCTCGATGGCGGACGCTACGAGGCCTTCGAGGCGGCCCTCGACGAAGCCGGCATGCCCGACAACGCGCGCTCGCAGGGACAACTCGCGCGCGACCTCTTCGAGACGGCCCGCATTCCGGACGGTCCCCTCGGCACCCGCGTGATCGACGATCAGCGTCACCTGGCGGAGGGGCTCCTCGACGCGATCGCCGACGCGGCCGATCCTATCCTCGCGGCGCGTCACCTCAGAGGCTTCGTCTCTCGCGTGCGACCGGCGGGGGTGTACACCAAGCTCCTGGGCGACGACCCGACCGCCGTGCGTCGGTTGGTGACGGCCCTCGGAGGTAGTGGATTCGTGGGGGAGGCGGTGGCCGTCCATCCCGAGCTGGCCGACCTCGTGCTGTTCGATCGCTCCGTTCCCTCCCCCGACGACGCGAGGTCGGAGCTCATGCAGTGCCTCACGCACATTCCGCCGGATGCAGACCTAGAGGAGCAAGCCGGTCCCGTGCGCCGAGCGAAGCTGCGCATCGAGGTCCAGGTCGCCCTCGCAGACCTCGCGGGTGAGCTCGAGACGCCCGCCGCGACCACGGTGCTGAGCGCGGTTGCCGATGGTGCCCTCGAGGTCGCCACCCGGCTCGCCACAGAAAGCCGCGACGGCGTGACCGGCCTCGCCGTCTTGGCCATGGGCAAGCTCGGAGGGCGGGAGATCGGCTACGGGTCCGACCTCGACGTCATCTTCATCTACGACCCCGACACGCTCGGCACGGACGACCCCGGCCGACGTGCTCAGCGCGCCGCCCGACGGATCATCCAAAACATGACCGCCCCCCACCACGAGGGCCCGGGATACGAGCTCGACACGCGCCTACGACCGAGCGGCAACCAGGGAATGCTGGTGGTGAGCCTGAGCGCCTTCGCGCGCTACCACGACGTGGCCATCCCGGAGGACGACGGCCCTCATTCGGGTCGTTCGCGACGGGCGGCGAGCTGGGAGCGGTTGGCGCTCCTACGCGCGCGTTTCGCAGCCGGCGACCCGGCGTTGGGAGAGAGAGCAGCCCAGGTGGTGGAGCGCGCCGTCTACAGTCGCGCCCACGACTTCCAAGAGCTCGCGACCGAGATGCATCGTCTCCGCGAGCGCATGGAAACCGAGCTCGCACGCGAGGGGCCAGGCCGGTACGACCTCAAATTCGGGCGCGGAGGCCTGGTCGACGTCGAGTTCGTGGTGCAGCTGTTGCAGCTGGCCCACGGCCATGCCCATCCCGCCATCCGAACCACATCTACCCCACACGCGGTCGAGGCGCTGGCCAAAGCCGAGCTGCTGTCGCAACGCCAAGCCGCGGCCCTGAGCGAGGGCTACGCCTTCCTTCGCCGCCTCGAGCAACGCCTCCGAATCGTCCACGCCGACGCCGACCACCTCATCGGCGAGCACGCTCCCGGCTTGCTCCCCCTCGCCCGCCGCATGGGCATGCGCGACGAGCCCGGCTTCCCGGCGGGCAGCACCCTGGTACGCCAGCTCCAAGAAACGACCCACGCTACCCGCCGCGTCTACGCCGAAATCGTCGCCGCCGCCGCAGCCACGAGTCTCCAGTCGACGGCTACGTGAGGGAGCCTCGGCTCTCGAGGTTCCGGGTTCGAGGTTCCGGGTTCCGGGTTCCGGGTTCCGGGTTCCGGGTTCCGGGTTCCGGGTTCGAGGTTCCTGGTTCCGGGCTCGAGGTTCCTGGTTCCGGGCTCGAGGTTCGAGGAGCGAGAGCGAGAGCGAGAGCGAGAGCGAGACCGAGAGCGAGACCGAGAGCGAGACCGAGAGCGAGACCGAGAGCGAGACCGAGAGCGAGACCGAGAGCGAGACCGAGAGCGAGAGCGAG
>JAUHZF010000379.1 GCA_030426145.1 Polyangia bacterium | reverse complement strand
GAAATACTCCGGGGGCTGCCATTGGTGCGCCATTGGTTCAAGCCCAATGGCAGCGGGCAGCGCCCCGGTCCCTCAAACCGCCCCGGAACAGACCGCCGGCGTCATGCCGCCAGCGCCGCCGGTGCCCATGCCACCAGTGCCGCCGGTGCCGGAGCCGCCGGTACCGGTCATTCCGCCTGTACCGGTCGTGCCTCCTGTGCCGGTCGTACTGGTCGTGCCGCCCGTGCCCATGCCGCCGGCACCGCCAGTGTTGGCGGTTGACGTCGAAGTGCCACCGGTACCCGAGGGGGATGAGCCACCCTCAGCGCACGAGCCATCTGTCGTGCAATCCGGGTCGTCCGTGAACTTGATGACGCAGCCACCGGTCAGGACGAGCAGCGCAGCGATGGGGAGGATCTTCGACATCGTCACAGTTGGGGTCGAGGCTATCACGGGGGCGTGCCTGCTACCCGTCGGACATTTGCCCCCGGGCGGCCATGTGGTGATGTGTAGGTACTCCCCCCGATGCCTGGGGGTGCTACGCGGCCTCAGTCACACGTCGGTGGTAGCTCGGTGCAGAGCTCGAACCACGGGGGGCGGGGGGGGGCCACCATTCATGGCTCTTCGCCCTTCGCTGCGCGCTTCCGCAGGCGATCCTTCACGCTCTTGAAACGCTGGCGGTAGCGTGCAGCCACGCGCTTGATGGCTTCCTCGTCGTCGTCAGCCACCTCCTCGTCGAGGATGGTGGCGATCTCGCTCCATCCCAGGCCCCGCTTTACCCGCAGCACGAGGAGCTGCTGCTCCTCGGGCGATAGCTCCGCGCGGAGCTCGGCGAAGCGGTCTTTCGCCTCGGTGCGGAGGAAGGTCAGCGTCTGCGTGCGCACCCGCGCCACCAGCTCCGAGACCTCGGAGAGCGCCACGCCGTCGCGCCGGTGGCGATCGCGCCCTTGCCGGCTCGCGGCGTTGCGCGCGAGCACGTACATCCAGGTTCGAAACGAGCTACGCCAACCGAAGCTCTCGATGCCCTTCCACAGATCTTCTCCCAGCTGGGAAAAGGCTTCCGCGGCCAGTCCCTCGTCACGACGAAGGCGAAGCATGAGAAACCCCATCACCTCTCGGCCGTAGCCCTCGAGGGCCACGGTCAGAGCCTGATCGAAGCGGCCCGCGTCGTGGTGCGCTCGGATCTGTTCCTCTAGCTGGGAAGACATCCGGGCACGGTAGCAAACCCCGCGCGAAGCCCGGTACTAGGCGATCGGACCACCTCGAGGCCCACAGGCATGGAACCGGCCCGGTAGGTAGTACCTGGCAAAGAATGCCGGCTCGGCCACCCCTGCTTCACGCAGCATGGTGAGACCATCCGGGAACCGACCCGGGTCGTGGCTGCGCCGACGTAGTGCGTCGGCGGCTAGGGCCGCGTGACTCGTATAGCCATGCTTCTGGGCCGCTTCCTGCAGTGCGTGAAGACACCGCAGCAAGCGGTCATCGCCGCTGTCGAAGCTCGCGAGGCCAGCCTCGATGGCGAGTCCATGCACCTGGGAGTAGCCCCCTCGTTCCGCCCGCAGCATAGCCGCATGCCGCCGAGCTTCGTCCAGGAGCGAGCCGCGCCGGTCGGCACGGTGCACGGCGAGCCACAGCGCGGCTCGGCTCTGAAGCGAGACGTGCTCCAAGTAGTGATAGCGCGTCCCGAGGAAGCGTAGGGCATGGGTCGCCACGACGGATGCGTGGGACTGCTCGTAGGCGCGCTCGGCCTCGTCGCTCATGAGGGCCGTCCCCACCGCGAAGACACGCGTCCAGAGGTCTGCCATCTCCATGCCGCGTCGGCGTGCCTCGGAGGCGAGAGCGTCGACATCTGCAGCCACCCCGGGAAGCGCATGGCCGGGCACGAAAGCCGACTCGTACATTCGACCAAGCAACCGAAGGACCAGCTGATCCCGCTCCTCGGCCTCGACGACGAGCGACGTAGCAAACCGCCCCAACGAGAGGTCTCCCAGGGAGAATAGTGCCGTGCCGAGGCCGCTCCTGGCGACCGCCATTTCGGCGCCCCAAGCGCCGCGAATGGAGGGCATGGCCATGAGCTCCTCGAAGGCCTGCCGGGCCCGTGCCATGTCGAGTCCGTAGCAATGGACCCAGCCCTCGAGGAAGCGGTTGGTCTGTTCCACCCCCTCCAGTCCGAGGGGTGCGACCGCGCGGTGGGCTCGCCGGAGGATGTCGAGAGCCTCGGCATGGCCAGCACCTCCACGTCGTATGGCGACCGAGAGCGCTTCCGCGCCAGCGGCCAGAAAGTGTGGGTAGCGGTCGTTGCTGTCCATCGCCTCGGCACGAAGGGTGGCCGCAAGTGCGGCGCCTACGAGGGGGCGCATGAACTGCAACAGCCACGATGCTTCGTACAAAGCTCGGGCGCGCGCTCGCGCCCTGGAAGGGGAGCGGCGGCGCCGGGGCCACCATCGACGCACGGTTTGGCGCGCGAGCTCCGCTCCGGCCTCGGCATTGGTCTGGGGAAGACGCAGCTCGAGCGCGCCGAGTGCCTGCTGCCAACACGCGAGCGCTGAATCGAGACGACCCGTCATCGCCAGCTCATTGGCGGCCAAGGAGCGCAGCCTCGCTTCCTCTTCGGGCGCGAGACTCTGGTTCGCCGCCTGTTCGTAGGCCGAAGCGGCGTCGACCGCACTACCGGCCAGACTGAGTGCGCTCGCGAGCTCGACCTCGAGTGACGCGTCACGCTCACGGGTCGACGTGTGCCGATGTCGCTGCACGCGCGCGCGTAACAGAAGCGTGGAAGCTCTCCTGAAGGCAAGCTGTGCAGCGGCTTGTCGTCCAGCCATCAGCAGACGACTTGCTGCGCGTGGGTCATCCGCGTCTTCGAACAGAGTAGCAACGCGCTCCGCCCAAACTGTCGGCTCGGGGCAGGCCTCCGCGAGGATCAAGCTGGCTCGGCCGCGTGCCTCATCCGACATGTCTGCGAGGACCACCTCCGCCACTCGGTCGTGATGAGGCAGCACGCCACGTGGCGTCCGACGCAAGAGGCGTTCCTCGAACATCGGTTGAAGCTCGTCGACGGCGTCGAGGGCGAGGGCGGAGAGCAGCCACGGCTGTGGTACGGGGAAGCCGGCCACGGCCACGAGGCGAAGCGCCTCCCGGCCTCGTGCCGGCGCTTTCTCGAACCGGCCGCGCAGAAACGCTGCGTAGTCGCCACTTCCACCGTAGCGCGCAAGCTCCTCGAGGCGCTGAGGGTGCCCACTGGATTCGCGCACGACGCGGTCCACGGCAGTTTCATCGTCCAAGTGGGCGGCGGCGAGCGTTCGAGCGCCATCGACGTCGAGAACGTCGAGGCGAAGCTCCTCGGTGGGGATGCCGACACCTTCTGCGCCGAGGCGCCTCAGCTGCGCCAAGGTTTCTCCCTCCTCGTCATCGCGAAGCGTCGCAAGCACCGTCATGGGTGCCGCCCCTGCACCGTGGAGAAGCTCCACGAGCAGGGTGGCGCTATCGCGGTCGCCCCATTGAAGATCGTCAATCGCGACGACGACGGACCTGCGCTCGGCGATACGCGCCAGCAGTTCCCGAAGCGCGGAGAAGGCTCGCCGACGTGATTCGCCACGATCGCCGCTCGCGCTGATGCTCCCGCAGGCGTCTCGCAACACTGGGAACACCTGCGACAGAGACCCTGCATCGCGCGGCAGGAACACCTCGGGCTGTGGGGTCTTGGCCAGGAAACGGGCAATGGCATCGACGACCTCGTCGAAGGCCTTGAACGGCACGCTCTCACGCGGATGACACCGCCCGCGAAACGTGAGCACCTCCGGGGTGACCCGCAGAGCCTCGGCTACGAGGGTCGTCTTCCCTATGCCCGGCGGTCCCACGACGACGATCAGCTGTGGTGCACGCCGTCGCAGGCGCTGCTCGAGCCATTGGATCTCGCTCCGTCGTCCGACGAACGGCGAGCGCGTCGCGGGTACCTGCTCGCACCCCCCTCCGACCAGTGCGAGAAGCTCTTCACCGGTGGGTCGCTCCGTTGGCGCTCGCGCCAAGAGTCGCATGGCCAGCGACGCGAGCTCGCCCTCCATCTCGAGTTGAGGCGCGTCCTGCTCCTGCTTGCGCTGCAGCAGCTCCACCATCGTCCCCTCGAGCGGCAACCGCCCGCTCAGCGCCTGATAGAGCATCACTCCCACCGCGTACCAATCGCTCGCGGGCCCCAGCTCGCCCTGAGCGCACTGCTCTGGAGACATGTACGCGGGCGTGCCCGCGAGCACGGTCGAGCCATCGCTCGACTGCTCCAGCACGAGTCCGAAGTCCAAGATCACGACCCGCCCGCCATCCTCCACCAGCACGTTGCTCGGTTTCAGATCACGGTGCAGCTTCCCGACCCCGTGCAGCGCGCAGACCCCCTCCACCAGCTGTCCCAGGGCGGCGCGGAGCCCGTCAGGGTGGGCCTCCACATAGCGATCGAAGGGCACACCTCCCACCCGCTCCATCGACAAGAGCCACTTGTCCCCCACCTGCAGCAGCTCGTAGAGCTGCACGAGGTTGCGGTGACGTACGTCCGCCAGCGAGCGGAACTCACGCTTGAACCGCAGCAGCGCATCCGCACTGCCTCGACGCAGGACCTTGAGCGCCACCTCCCGCCCGTCACGCGTGTCCGTCGCCGCATAGACCGCTCCGAAGCCACCCTCGCCGAGGGTTCCCGTCACGTCGAAACGCCCGAGGTTCGTAAGGGCCGGATGCGTTTCATCCAGCTCCCCCACCAACTCCAACAGCAGGGCCTCGAACGAGTCCGTACGGCTCTCCTCGGCCATCGAGCCACCGTAGCGGCTCCCCAATCCGGCGAGAACCTCGTCCGCCTCGTTCGAGAAGCCATCCTCGGTGTCCTTCAACGTCACGTCTTGGGGCTCCTGTGTTGGTGACGGGCCCGGAGACGAAGCTCGACGGTCCGGTGGCGGAGTCGTTGGCGCTGCGCCGCCCGGCAGAGGGCCGACTCATCGTCGGCAGCCACACCGTCGATGACGGCCGCGATCTCTCGCCATGAGAATCTGCGTCGGATCCGCAAGACCAGCCGGAGCTTGTCTTCCACATCGAGGGTTTCGTGTAGGTCGGGAAGCGACAGCGGGGACGCTGCGACCGCAGAGGGCCAGGTTGGCGTGCAGGATGTGCTCGGGGTGGCTTCGAGCATCTGAGGTGCTGCGTCCGCAGCTCGCTTGCCCAAAATGTGGAGCCACACGCGCCTCGACTCGGGCCAACATGGGGCGCTGATCTCATCACGCGCCATCGACTCGACGGTGGAGAAGGCGGTCGTGGCGCGCGCCTGATCGCCAAGCAGCAGGAGCAACATACCAAGCACCTCGCGCCCCCAGCCTTCGAGGGCCCGAAGGGTGGCTTCGTAGCCGTCTCCCTCGGCAAGGGCCTCGGCGATGTGCTGTTCGAGCAGAGCTGGCTCCGTGATGGCCCGCTCCCCGTCGCGGTGCAGCGCCCAGCGTATCCAAACGCTCGTCACCATGTGGTCATCACTTTGGCCCCCACCGCAGTCGTCGACCGTCCTGCGCGCTGGGGGACTGTGCCCGAACGATGTTCTCCTACGACGGCCAACGCACAGACTACCAATTGCCGTAGTGACTGTAGTGGAAGTGGTCGTTGCTCGTGGCGATGCTGACCGATGCCTTCACGTCGTGGTCCCAACTGTTGTCGACATGGGACCAATAGCGCCAATATCCGGCCGGCACGTGCCACACCTCATGCGTCCACCACCAGGCCAACTCGTGCCGGGACTGCATGGCGAACATGGGGTTGCCCTCCCTGGTGCAGACGACCGACGTGTGCCTCTGGATGCCGTTCAGTGTGTGCAACCGACTGCTCGTGCGGTCGGTGGCGCATCGTTTGTATTGGCTGTTCGAACTGCAGAAGGTTTTCCGAAACCAGTCTGCCCGGCAGAATTTTGCCTGCATGCCCGTCGACGCCTGCGTCGATGCGACCGGTGGTGCGAGGGTATCCACGTCCGTGGGCTCTAGCTGAGGAGGGACACCCTGCCGCTCGGGGGTTACTCCGGTAGCGAGCAGCTCGGCCTCCCGGTCGACCGCATCCGCGAGATGAGCCGGCATCTCCGCGGTGGGAGCTATCGCCGCGTAGAGCTCCGCGGTCGACATCGTCTCGAGCTCCTCGGGGGTAAACGTCGGCTCGCCGGTCCCGACTTCGCTCACGACCAGGATGCCCGGTGACATCTCGTAGAACTCGATCACGCTCCCCGTAGGCCGCTCCACCTTGGCCACCAGCCAGGCTCGTTCTCCCTCCACGTTGGGGAGGTCGTTCTCGAGCGGCGTCCCACCTTCTGGCGTCGCGCACCCGAGTGCGGCGAAGACGAGGCCAAGGCTCACGAGGTGCTTCGTGTTCATGCTCGGGTAGAGCCAGCCCCGCAAGATTGTGAGGGGGCGACGTACATTTTTCTGCCATCGGATGCCTCCTCAGGGCTTCTCATCACGGTGGCGGCCTCGCCGAGCAGCTGTTCAGAGGCCGACCACCCCGCTGGGTCGTACCCACAGGGAAACCGATGTGAAGGCTCCTCCGCGAACCGGCACCGCGCGCTCCGCCAAGACCTGTCCGGTGTCGGCATGAATCGCCCGTACGATGTAGGGGGTCGAGCTCGGCGCCACGTTGACGAAGCCCCCAGTCCCGGAGCGGTCGGTGCGGTCTGCTTTGAAGTCGAGGGTCCCCCCCCGAAGGTACGTTTGGAGCGCGTCGCCTGGGTTCGGCTCCAGCTCGAAGCGTACGTTCTCGCCCGTCGTGTCGAGGCAGTCGTACATGACGATCCCGATGAGCCCGCGACCTTCGGCGAGAAGGGGGTCGTAGAACGCTTTCACCGAAGCGATGGGGAAGGGGACGCGCAGCTCCCCGGTCGAAGTGGTGATGGGATCCCGGAGCGTGTAGAGGAACGTGAAGCCGTCCGCGGGGTCGACCAGCTCCAGGTAGCCTCGAAAGCCGGTGACCCCACCATCGATGGTCAGGCACATCTCACCGTCGTCGTCGGACTCGACAGGTCCCGCTACCGGAGCGGCGCAAGCCACGTCTCCCACCTCGCAGGCACGGATTTGGAGCCCTGGCATGGGGCTGTCACCCCATCCGGCAGAGGTGAGCTCCATGACGCGGTGCCAGCGGGTTTGGGGGCCCGGCGACCAGCGCCACTCGTAGTCGTCCAGGCATGCGTAGTTGTCGTTGGTCTGACAGGGAACGCCGCAGCTACGTGTGCGACACAAGCCGACCGGAGAATCCACGAAGTCGTCCGGGAGCCGCGCACACTCGGCGTCGCCGTCCGGATCGAGAACTGCGGTGGAGCATCCCCACTTCTGGCTTGGGTCCGAGGCCACGCCGGCGCACGCGTACGCGGCATCGCACTGCGCTTCGCCGCGACAGGCAGCGAGATCGTCACCGCAGGCGTCCTGCACGCACGCCTCGCACTCGGCCCCCAACCACCCATAGTAACTGCGCGTACCGATACACTCCGCTTCGCAATCTGCGCGGAGGCACTGATCGAGGCGCGGGTCGGCGTCGTAGCCAGCCCGGTGGGCTAGGAAGCAGTCGCTGCGGCAGACCGGCATATTGGGGCCGCAGCTCATGAGGCAGCTCGCGTAGGCCTCGCATTCCTCGTCTCCGAAACAAGCGTCGACGAGCTCTCGGCAGTGCGCCTCGGCGCAAGCACGGCACGCCACCCCAGGATTCTCCACCGGCGTGAGCCCGTCTAGACCCGCAACGTTTCGGCACCCAGACCATCCGAGCACGCCGGCGAGCGCGCCTAGTACGATCATCGGTCGCCAGCGACCCCCGGTGTGACCATCGGCCATCAGGGGGACGCTAACATCGCCTCGCTGACCGCACGACCCAAGGACGACGTTGCTGGCACTCCCGCCATCTCCTAGCCTCGCGCCATGCGGCCAGGTCGGGATCGCCGGTGCTCAGCTTGCGCGGTGCTTCTCTTGTTTGCAGCCCCGGGCTGTCGGGACGTGTCGGGTCTGTCCGACTTGTCGCCCGTGGCGCACAAGTGCCAGCCCGATTCGCCGCCGCCGACCACCATCGACGAGCTGGTGTGCAACCGCCCTGACGACTGCGCCGCCTGCCTCGAGGAGACCTGTGGCGTCGAGCTCGCTGAGTGTCTGAAGGACCCGGAGTGTGCTTCGCTATGGCAAGCGCGACTCAGCTGCACCGACCCCGTGTGCAATATCCAGTGGGGTCAGGGGCCGCCCTACCGCGCCGATCGCGCGGCGCCTTCGTCAGAGCAGACCGCGACCTGGCTGTCGTGTTTCACTCGAACCTGTAGCGCGCGGTGCCGTCGTGCCGGCGGAGAAGGCCCCTACGCGTTCGAGGACCCCGCCGTAGACCTCGCTTGCCTGAACTACTCGACCGCCCACGAGGGACCCACCCGCCTCGACATCGACGTCAATCTCATCTTGAGTCCGGTCGAAGGGGCCGACGTCCGACTCTGTAGCGAGGAGAGCGGGTGCAGCCCCTCCCAGACCTCGAGCCGCAACCCGCTACCGTCGTTCATGCCATCGGGTCCCATCGCCCCCACGAGTTGGGTGGAAGTGGTGCCTCCTCCCGAAGCCGGGATCTCCCAGCTGCATCGGTTCGAGTGGAGCCGTCCCATTCCTGGCTACGAGGAATGGGATACCGCCATCGTCTCGGCCTCGGGCCTCGAGGACATCGGAACCCAAGCGGGGGGACTCGACCCGGCGCGGGGGATCGTCTTCGCTGTGTTCTTCGACTGCAACAACCGCGGGTCTTCCATGATGGTCGGCGGTATGGACGATCAGTCTCGGCTCTTCTACATCGTCGGTGCGAGCTACAGCGACGAGGTCGACCGCTCCTCCGGAGGTCTGGGCGGGGCGGTCGCGGTCAACGTCTTGCCGGGGAAGCAAACACTCACTTGGTTCGACCCCGAGTCTGGGGAGCCCGTCAGTTTCACCGAGGTCACCGTGGTGGCCGACAGCCTCACCGGGGTGAGCATGTTTCCCTTCCATCAATGAGGGTGCCTCACGAAGGGTGACAGCAGCGCACAGGCAGGGCTATAGCCAGACATCGTGACCGATTCCGTCACGGAGGCCTCCGACACCTTCGACGCCGTGCTCGCGGAGCTGGCGGGAGAGCTGGAGCGTACGCACCCCGCGCTCGTGGCAGCTCGGCGCTTCAGTGTGGAGGAACGGCTCGGGGAAGGCGGCTTCGGGGCGGTCTACG
>JAUHZF010000378.1 GCA_030426145.1 Polyangia bacterium | reverse complement strand
GCCTTTACCGACGGCGATGCAGGCCTGGTGGCGCAGGGCGGCCTCTGGCGTCTCGACCAGATGGCCCGCATCGAGCTGCAGGCTCCCGAGGGCTTCGCGGCCCCGGCGCAGCTCTGCGGTGACCCGCGCTTCAACGGGGCGATGCTGAGCGGGGGCACCCTCTTCGAGCACCGCGCCGACGAGCAGTGGTGGGCTTGGACCCCCGACGTCGACGAGAGCCAGCGACCCGTCGCCATCCTCCCGTACGAGGGCGAGTGCATCGGTCCTCAGAACGTCATGTGGATGACCGGCGCCGACGGCAGCCTCTGGCACATCGAGCCCGCCCGCGTGACCTTCCCGATCCACTTCGACGAGCTTCTCGATGCCGTGGCGACCGGCGACCTCGTGGCCGCCATCAACGGCGATCGCCTCTGGATTGGCCCCGACGCCTGGCAGCCCTACGTCTTCTCGGGAGACGCCCCGACGTCGCTGAGCGCGGCCGACGGCCAGGTGTGGATGGCATCCGGCGACCAGCTCCTCCGATTCGATGGCGAGACCTTCGTCGAGATCCGGCACGACATGAGCGGGCTGGAGCGCATCGAGGCCCACGCCGGTGGCGCTTGGGTGCAGGCTGGCGACCAGCTCTGCCACCTCGCGCCCACCGAGCTGGTTCGCGTGTCGGGCGTGCGCCCCTACGCCCGTCTCTACCAGGACGACGTCGAGTTCTCGGTGGCCGAGATCAGCGGTGCCGAGATCACCGCCACCCTCGACGGCGAGGCGGTGACGGTGTCGCCCGACTCCGACAACCCGGGGTGGTTCTCGGTGCGCGGAAGCATCGAGACCGTGGGTTGGCACACCTTCACCATCGTGGCCGGCGACGCCGAGCGGACCCTGAGCGTGAAGCGCCAGACGGCCGTGGAGCGGAGCTGGGCCACCGACATCAAGCCGCTCTACGAGAGCAACTGCACCGGGACCGCTTGTCACGGGACCAACGAAACCATCCCCGCGCTCGATAGCTACGAAGCGTGGGTCGAAAACGCCGCCACCATCCACGACCGCGTCGTGGATAAACAAGATATGCCCCCGGCCTCGAGCCGGGGCGCCAACTGGGACGACGACGTGGTCGTGGTCGCTCAGTGGCTCGAAGGAGGAATGCTGCCGTGAAGAAGCTGAACCATGGGCGCAACGCCCGCTGGCTGGGAGGCGTATCCGCCCTCGCGATGATGCTCGCCGTCGCTTGCGGTGACGCGGGCACCGACGGTCCCGATGTGGACGATCCCATCGACGGCCCCGGCAGCAAGGACACGGCTTGGGATCCCTCCGGTACCACCGGCGAGTGCAACGTCGACGCCCTCCTCTCCGTCGAGAGCTACGCCACCAAGGTGAAGGGTCTGCTCACCGGCTTGCCCCTGTCCGAGGTCGACCTCGCCACCCTTCGTGACGCCGCCGACCCCCAGGCCGAGCTCGCCACGATGATCGACGGCTGGATCCAGACCCCCGAGGCGGAGGAGGTGCTGATGCGCTTCTTCATGACCGCCTTCCAGCAGACGGGGGGCGACGTCGAGTCGTTCTTCTACCTGCAGGGGCGCAACGCCGCGAACACGGGGCGCTTCCAGAACCCGCGGACCAACTTCACCCACGAGATGCTCAACCAAAACTTCGCCGAGAGCTTCGCCCGCACCGCGGTCGAGCTGGTGAAGGCAGGGCGGCCCTTCAACGAGGTGCTGACGACGGACGAGATCATGATGACCACCGCGCAGATGGTCTTCCTCGCCTACAAGGACAACGTCGTCGTCAACGACGACGAGAGCAAGACCGTACGCACGACCGGCGACAGCGACTATCCGACCATTACGCTGGTGCCGAACCAAGGGCAGGCTCCTCCCCCAGCGCAGGTCTTCAACCCGAACAGCGCCAACTTCATGACCTTCTATCATGATGATCTGCAGGATGGCACTGGGGGCTGTGCGGTGAATGGTCCCATCACCATCAATACCCAGTCATTCACCAATGGCGAGTGGCGCATCGCCAACGGGAGTGACTTCGGCGTCGCCAACTTCATCTACATGGCGATGATGGGACGCCACGAGTCCGTGCGAAAGCACAACGTGACCCCTAATTGCAACACCGGCGCGGCCAACCGCACGCCGTTGCTCGACCGCAACGACTTCAGTGACTGGCACATGGTCAAGCTCACCAAGTCCGGCGCGGGCGGGGCGAGCAAGTTCTGGGACCTCAACAACCTCCGCGGTGCCAAAGAGCTGCGCCTGGTCACCGACCAGTCCGGTTTCCTCACCCGCATGGGCTTCTACTCCACCTGGCCCAACAACGAGGACAACAGCTCGCGCGTCACGCTCAACCAGATGCTCATCGTGGCCCTCGGCCAGAGCTTCGATGGTGAGGCCGTCAGCGACTTCACCCCGAGCAACCTCGACGTCGAGCACGCCGGGCCCGAGACGCCCTGCTACGGCTGCCACCAGACGCTCGATCCGATGCGCGACTTCGTGCGCGCCTCCGTCACCAACTACTACGGTGACCAGCTCGACGACACGCGTGACGCCATGGAGGCCACCTTCATCTTTCAGGGGATGGAGCAAATCGGAACCGGCGGCATCAAGGAGTTCGCGGGGCTTCTCGCCCAGCACCCGGCCTTCGCGCCGGGCTGGATCCAGAAGCTCTGCTACTTCGCGAACAGCGAGGCCTGTCCCGAGGGCGCCGAGTTCGACCGCATCGTTGCGGCCTTCACCGACAGCAACCTCGACCTTCGCGTCGCGGTGCGGGAGCTCTTCAGCTCGCCGCTCGTCACCGGTGAGTCTTGTGTGGCCGACGTCGTTGCCGGCACCGAGGCCACGATCGCCCGCCGCTCCGCCTTCTGCGCCAACCTGAGCAACCGCCTCGGGGTGCAAGACATCTGCGGCATCCTCACGCTGTCCGACGACGCTTCCAACCTTCAGAACGGCATGCGCAGCGCCATGGCGTCGGTCCCGGACGACAGCTTCAGCCGCTCGCTGGTCGAGCCCGTCACCATCGCCGACACCGGCTTGTTCATCCGCGCCAACCGCGAGGTGGCCTGCACCGTCGCGGCGCAGAACGCCTTCGCCATGGTCTACGACGGCATGAAGCCGACCGACGTCATCGACAGCCTCGTGACCGACCTCATGGGCCTGCCGGCCAACGACCACCGCCACGAGGCGGCGATCAACATCCTCACTGCGCACGTTTCCGAGGCGCAGAGCGACGCAGAGGGTGCAGCCACCGAAACCGAGGCCCTGCAGTCGGCCTTCGTCATTGCTTGCATGTCCCCGGGCACCGCCGGGGTGGGCTTCTGATCCAACCGCGAAGGAAACATCATCATGGCTAACCACAAGAACCCCAAGTTCGGACGCCGCGGGATGCTCGGGGGCCTCGGTGCCCTCGGAGGCGGAGTCCTCCTCCGCTCCCTCGCCACCGGGATCCCTGCCGCCGTGCTCATGGATCCGCTCTCCGCGGATGCCCAGATGGCGCTGCCCCCCAAGACCCTCATCCTGGCCAGCTCGCGCCTCGGCGACCCCATGAACGCCAACGTGCCGGGCTGCTATGGCGGGTCCTACTACGACGACCTCTACCACCCGCTCGACCCCGCGATGACGCCCGAGCAGGTGCGCCTAGGGAGCGTCAACAAGACGGCGGCGGCCTGTTGGAATCAGATCGACCAGAAGTTCCTCGACCAGGCCGTCTTCTTTCACCACGCGACCTACACCCCGGTGCACGGCGAGATGCCGCGCGTCCAGCGCATGATGGACGCCACGGAGAAGAACGACATGCTCGTGTCGCTCCTCGCCAAGGAGCTCGCGGCTGGCCTCGGCTCGGTGCAATCCGAGCCCATCACCCTCGGTGCGACCAACGGTGGCGAGCTGCTCAGCTCGGGTGGGCGAATCATCGGCAACGTGGCGCCGCTCTCGGTCCGCGCGGCCCTCGGCGGCGTGGACGGTCCTCTCAAGGGCCTCACGACGCTCCGCGACAAGCACATCGACCAGATCTACGCCCTCTACAAGGACCGCGGCACGCCGAGTCAGGTGCGTCTGCTCGACAAGTGGGCTCGCTCCCGCGACGACGTGCGGAACATCAGCACCAGCCTCATCGGCCGTCTGGAGCAGATCAACAACAACAACGAGGTCAACCAGGTCCGCACCGCGGCGGTTCTGGCGGCGATGAACATCTCGCCCGTCATCACGGTTCACATCGACTTCGGCGGCGACAACCACTCCGACCCCGACCTCGACCGTGAGGCCACCCGCCACGTGTCGGCGTGCAACTCCATCAACACCCTGATGACCGAGCTCGACACGCTCGACGGCGAGGGCAACCTCCCGCAGGGCGTCATCTTCGCGACGCTCAACGTCTTCGGCCGTACCCTCAAGAAGAAGGTGCGCGCCGGGCGCGACCACAACTCGAACCACCACTGCATGCTCATGATGGGGGCGGGGCTCGAGGGTGGCGTCGTCGGCGGCGTGGAGCAGCAGAACAACGAGTGGCGCGCCACCTCGATCAACAGCCAGACCGGCGAGCGCGTCACGGGCGATTCGGGCGACATCCCGTTCGAGCAGACGCTCTACTCCGCGGGCAAGACCCTCGGGGCTGCCCTCGGCGTCTCGCAGGACCGGCTCGACGAGATCCTGCCCGACGGCAAGGTCGTGCAGAGCGTCTTCCCCACCACGTGAAGCTCCTGGGGCCCTCAACCCTCGATAGCCAAGACCCAAGACCCTTCATGCGCGCCGGACTCTCTCTCTGGAGGGTTCGGCGCTTTTCTTGATATCGGCGCCCCGCTGTCCACGTTCGCGGCGTGGGCGCGAACGTGCTCAGCCGCCGGGCGTGAACACCTCGGTGGTGTCCATCTTCAGCTGACCGGTGAGGGTGACGGGGATGGGCATCTTGCTGGCGTCGACCTCGAGCGGACCTTTCAGGTTCATCCTCGCCGGCACGACGCCGACCCGCCGGACCTGGAGCTGGCCCGTCAGCGGCATGATGATGACCATGCCTTTCTCCTCGACCTTCATGGTGAAGCCGATGTCGAAGATGGCGTGCTCGCCCTCGAGGCCCCGGTAGACCAGCTTCACCTCCGAGATGGTCATCGTCTTGCCGGGCTGCTGCGCGTCCTCTTCGCTGAAGTAGCTCGCGAACGCCTTCTCGGCATCGGTGACGCGCTCTCCTTCGACGAGCTCTGCGCCGAGCAGGGCCTTCTGCATCTCCTCGGAGCCGCTGGGGGTCTTGAAGGTGCGCCGATAGTCCTTCTCTACGAGCTTTATCTCCTCGGGCGTGAGCGGAGACCCGTTGGCCGAGGTGACCTTGGGACCCCCGGCGCCGTCGTTCTCCACGACGTAGGCCTTGCCCTGCACGGGCTCGACCACGGTGCTCTCCTTGCCGCCCGTGCTCTTCAGCTTCGAGCGTTTCGCGTAGGAGACCTCGAGCTTGGTGGCGCGCCCGTCCGACACGGCGAGGACCTTCTCGATCTTCTGTTTGGTCGTCACCTCGTCGATGTTGGTCTTCCGTCCTCCGGCCTCGACCTCCATGGTCACCGTCTGTTTGGACGTCTGCTCGGCCTTGTCCCCCACCTGGGGTGGTCGCGAGGTGAAGACGGCGTCGTCGCTGGGTTTGGCCTTCTTGCCGTCGTCCTTCTCAGCGGACTTCTTCGCCTTCTTCTTCTTTTTCTTCTTCTTGGACGCATCGTCGTCGTCGCTCTGCTCGCTTCGGCTGTCGTCCTTGGATGGCGTGCTGTCGCTCTCGTTGCCGCAGCCCGACAAGAGGAGCGCGCCGACGAGGAGCATGCTGGCTCGTTCGAGTCCCTTTTTCGATCCCATGCGGTGCTCATACGTCCGAACGGTCGCGATTCTGCCCCGTCTCGTTGGTGACGAATGCGCGACAGGGGTTGACCAAGCCGTTTCAACAAGTCACTCTCGCTGCTCTAGGAGTCCGAGACCCATGCGTTCCGCCTACCCCAATTGCGTCGTCATCGACGCCACCCTCCCTCGACCGACGATGGTCGCGAAGGGTGGCGCGGTCGCCGCGGGTAGGAACGAACGTATGCGCTGAATCTCCTCTTTAGCCACTTCGCTTCCAGCCGCGGCGTCCCCCAGGACCCCGCGGCTGGTTTCGTTTTGTCCCCTTGATTCTCGGAGCTTCTTTCAATGTCACGTGCACTTACATGGTCTCAGAGACCCTTTCGCGAGCTCGGTCGATTGGCCTGGCCCATCGCGGTGTCGATGGTCGCGCAGAGCGTCATGACCTTCGTCGACACGCTGATGGTCGGTCGATTGGGGCCGGCAGCGCTGGCCGGCGTGGCTCTCGGTGGGGTCGCCTACTTCACGCTCTTCGTCTTCGCGATGGGGATGCTGCGGAGCGTGAAGATCCTCGTCAGCCAGCGCATGGGCGCAGGTCGCGGTGCGTTGGTCACCGTGCTCGGGGCCGGCATCATGGTCGCCTTGGGCATGGGGCTGGTCGAGATCGCCGCCACCTGGCTCGTGGCCGGTCAGCTCTACCGAGTCACCGCTACGGCTGAAGTGGCTGCGCTCGGCGGCTCTTACCTCGTCGTGCGCGGGCTCGGGGCACCGCTCGGCCTCTGCGAGGCTGCGCTCAAGGAGTACCGCTACGGGCGCGGGGACACCAAGAGCCCCATGCGGGCGATGATCGCGGCCAACGTCCTCAACGTCGGCCTCGACGCGCTCTTCATCTTTGGTTTCGGCTGGGGCGTGACGGGCGCGGCGGCGGCGAGTGCCATCTCGATCGCGTCCGCGGCGGGTTGGCTCGCCCTGGCCCAACGCCCCGAGGGCTTCGGTTTGCGCCGATGGCGTCAGAGCCTGGAGGAGGTTCCGGCGGTGTGGCGACTCGGCTGGCCGGTCGGGACGCAGATGGTGCTCGAGGTGAGTGCCTTCGCAACCCTCACTGCGCTCTTCGCCTCCATGAGCGACCGCGACGTGGCCGCCCACCAGATCGCGTTGCAGATCCTGCACCTCTCGTTTCTCCCCGCATTTGCCATCGGCGAGGCGGCCAGCGTGATGGCCGGTCAGGCCATCGGGGCCGCGCGGCACCGGCTGGTGGTGGGCGTGGCGCGGCGTGCCGCTTTCGTCGGCAGCCTCTACACGGGGTTCTGTGCGCTGGTCTTCGGCGTCTTCGCGCGCCCTCTGGCGGGCCTCTTCACGAGCGATGCCGAGCTGGTGACGCTCACGGTGAAGCTGCTCTGGGTCGCGGCGGTGTTCCAGGTGTTCGACGGCGTGAACATCATCGCGCGGGGTGTCCTGCGCGGGATCGGAGATGTGCGCTTCCCGGCCGTGCTGGGCGTCATCATCACATGGTGCACCACGCCGCCTCTCGCCTGGTGGCTCCACGCTCGATTCGAACTCGGCGCCCTCGGAGGGTGGCTCGGGATCTCGGTCGAAATCATCGTTGGCGCCTTCATCCTCTGGCATCGTGTCGAACGCCGGCACTGGCTGCCTGCGGCGCGTGAGCAGCGCCGCAGGCTTCGTCGAGAGGTGCCCATGGCAGCTTGAGGGGCATGCCGGCTGAGGTCGGTAAAGGTGCGCGGAGGGAGGAGACTTTCGTTTCGTGATGGTTTCCTCACTCCGCGACCCTGGCCTATCCTGCCAATCGTTAGCCTGGCGGTGGATGCGCGCTGGGCTCGGAAAAGACGCATGTCGCTCTCACGTCACTTCTTCACCCTGAGCTTTCTATCCCTCGTCGTCGCTGCCTCAGGCGGCTGCGAGATCATCGCCGCCGTCGATAGGGACAAGATCCCTACCGGTGAAGGTGGCACCGGAACGGGCGGTATCGATCCCACCGGGGGTGGAGGGAGCGGTGGCTGTGCGACGGCCGACGAGTGCCCGGCCCCGACGACCGACTGCATCGAGGCGACCTGCACGGCCAACGTCTGTGGGCAGCAGAACCTCTCGTCGGGAACGACGTGCACGAGCGATGGGGGCAACGTCTGCGACGGCAACGGTGCCTGCGTCGAGTGCGTCGACGACAACCAGTGCACCGGGACCGACGTCTGCGACGTCCCGAACAATACGTGTGTTCCCGCGCCCTGCCTCAACCTGATGCAGGACGGCACCGAGACCGACGTCGACTGCGGCGGCGACGACTGCGCACCTTGCGCCAACAACCTCGGATGCCTCGACTTCGACGACTGCGAGAGCGGATTCTGCGATGACGGTGCGGGCGGGGCCGGTGGGGGCACTGGCGGAGCCGGTGGCGCGACGACCGGTGGCACCTGCGCCCCTTGTGGTGGTGATGGTGACTGCCAGAACAACCAGTTCTGTGACCCCAACAGCGTATGCACCGGTCAGCTCGTGGATGGCGACGCCTGCAACGGCGCCAATGAGTGCCAGAGCGGTGAGTGTGTCGATGGGCTCTGCTGCGATACTGCGTGCACCGGCGGCTGCGAGGCCTGCAACCTGACGGGGACCGAGGGAACGTGCACCCCGCACCCGGACAACAGCGATCCGGAGAACGCCTGCACGGCCATCACGGGCGACAGCTGCAACGGTGCCGGTGCCTGTGAGTGCACCGACGGGATGATGAACGGAAACGAGACCGGCACCGACTGCGGTGGCGGGACCTGCAACGCCTGCGGCGCCAATCAGGGGTGCAACGGGCCCAGTGACTGCATCAGCGGCGTATGTACCGGTGGCGTCTGCGCGGCACCCACCTGCGGTGACGGCGTGATGCAGGCCGGTGAGGGTTGCGACGACGGCAACCAGAACAACAACGACGCCTGCCCCGACGATCCGAACAACGGTGGCACGTGCCAGCCCGCGTCTTGCGGCGACGGTTTCGTGCAGACGGGCGTCGAGCAGTGCGACGACGGGAACAGCACCAACACGGACGCTTGCCCCGACGACACGGCGAATGGTGGCACCTGCCAGAACGCGGCGTGCGGCGACGGCTTCGTGCAGACGGGCGTCGAGCAGTGCGACGACGGGAACAGCACCAACACGGATGCGTGTCCGGACGACACGGCGAACGGCGGCACCTGCCAGAACGCGGCGTGCGGCGACGGCTTCGTGCAGACGGGCGTGGAGCAGTGCGACGACGGGAACAGCACCAACACGGATGCGTGTCCGGACGACACGGCGAACGGCGGCACCTGCCAGAACGCGGCCTGCGGCGACGGCTTCGTGCAGACGGGCGTGGAGCAGTGCGACGACGGGAACAGCACCAACACGGATGCGTGTCCGGACGACACGGCGAACGGCGGCACCTGCCAGAACGCGGCGTGCGGTGACGGCTTCGTGCAGACCGGCGTCGAGCAGTGCGACGACGGGAACAGCAC
>JAUHZF010000377.1 GCA_030426145.1 Polyangia bacterium | reverse complement strand
AGACCAGAACTGGATCCTGCTCAGCACCCAGGGCGACGTGCTCTGCGAGAAGCTGCCCTGCACCCGCCGCGTGGGCAACAACGCAGGAATGCAGATCCAGCTCGACGCCGCCCGCAAGGAGGACATCCGCGTCTTCCCCGTGCCCGCCGACCTGGGTTACACGCCGGGCCGCACCGTGCGCGCGGTGCCCGAGCAGGGTGGGTCGAGCTACACGCCGTCGCTGATCACCCTCGGCATCGGTGCGGGCATCTTGGGCGGAGGCGTGGCCATGCTGCTCGCCTCCAAGCCGAGCAGCCAAGAGCCAGCGTCGACCTTCGACGACGGCGCCTGCGAAACGGCGGAGACGCCTGCGCTGTGCACCGCGGGCGTGTTGTTGGCATCCGGTGGTGGCATCACCGTGCTCGTGGGCGGTGTGATGCTGCTCGTGGCCGGCAACCAACAGCCCGAGGGAACGCTGGAGATCACCCTCGTCGAAGACGCGTCGGCGGGTCTCAGCCTCGACCTGCTGCCGTCGGGCCTCTCCCTGACCTTCTAAGCGGCGTAGCTCGCGCGCACGAAGACGTGCACCGGCATGCCGCCCTCTTCGGGGAACATGTGCCCGTCGGCGTCGAGCGTGTAACGACCTTCGGACAGCTTGCCGCTCACCTGTCGAAGGTGGGCGAGCTCGGCCTCGGTGATCTCACGGCCGTTGAGAAACACACCCGTGCTGGGTCCATCCTGACGCGAGCAGTGCGGGTGCATGCGCCCGAGGGGCAGGCCCGACATCAGCCGACCGGAGGCCCCGTGCCCGACCTTTCCCCAGAGGCCCGATCGCCGGTCGTACCAGTAGGCCCCGCTCGCGAAGCGCTGGGCGTACATCTCGAGCGCCGACAGGCGGGCGGGTTCGAGGTGGCGGCCGTTGAACGAAACGTGTCGGGGCATGGCGGACATCGAGAAGCTCTCCTTGGGGGGTCCCCAAATCACAAAGCAGATCTCGTGCCGGTCGCTAAGCTAGCGAAGTCTGGTCGGCCTTCTGTGGCTGGCCCCATGGGACAACGGGATCTCCGCGCCCGGAGTGCTACCGTCCGCCCATGTTGGCACAACGTCGTGGCTCACTTGCCGTCGCCCTCGCCATCACCCTGATGGCGGGCCAAGCCGAGGCGCAGGAAGCCGTCAGCCCCGAGGCCGAGCAAGGTGATCCGGGCGACCCGCGCTACCCCGACTACGTGACCGCAGGCTCGGTGCTGTTGCCGGTGGGCGCAGGGATCGGCGTGGCCGGGGTGATCGTCGGTGCCACCGCCGACGACGGCAAAGCCGCGCTGGGGCTCGGTGCGCTCGGCACCACGACCATGGCCATCGGGCTTCCGCTGCTCATGCTCGGGCTCACCCCCGACGCGCCGTCGAGCAGCGCCACCGCCTACGCCGGCATCGCCCTCGCCACGCCGGGCATCATGGCCTTCGGGCTCGGCGGCTCGCTCATGATGTTCCGCGAGTTCGGTCCCAACGTCGACGCCTCGACGGGGGTGCCCAACGAGGACCCCGACCGCGTGCTGCCCATCGTGCTCATGGCCGGAGGCGCCGCCGCTACCGTGGGGGGCATCCTCTTGTGGAGCTCGGGGGCCGACACCGAAGACGACGACGAGCGCACCGCGGTCGAGCTGTCGGTGAGCCCTGGCTACACCTCGGTGCGCGGCACCTTCTGACCGTTTGGCCCGATCGATTCGGCCGCGGTTCATCCGCAGCATGATCCGTTGGTGCGTCTTGGCCCTCCTCGCGGTCTGGACCCTCGCCCCGCCGGCTGCTGCCGCGGAGGTCTCCGTCACCCCCGTGCGCATCGCCGGCGACCAGGCTTACGGTCACCGTGAAGGCAGTCAGATCCGGCTCACCCTCGACGTCGCCCTACAGCGGCGGGTCGAGGCCCTGCTCGCGCAGTCGCGCGCCCCCGAAGGCGCCATCGTGATGGCCGACCCGCGCAGCGGGCGCATCCTCGCGTGGGCGAGCCGCGGTCCCATCGACCTCGTGCGCACGCCCCGCTACCCCGCAGCCAGCGTGGCCAAGCTGGTGACCGCCACCGCCGCGCTCGAGGAGGAGGTGGTCTTCCGCGGCACCCAGATGTGTTTCAGCGGCGGTCACCGAAAACTCACCGAAGCCGACGTGGCCCAGATGTGCCGTCCCGGTGAGCCCCGCATGGCCTTCGGGCAGGCGCTGGGCCGCAGCGTCAACGTCATCTTCGGCCGCCTCGGCGCCCATCGCCTCGACGCCGCTGCGCTGCGCAAACGGGCGGAGCACCTCGCCTTCGAAGGACGGGTGCCAATCGACGTGGGCCTCGCCCCCAACCACATCGTCTACCCCAACGACCTGCTCGGTCGCGCGCGCGCCGCAGCGGGCTTTCATCGCGGACAGGTCTCGCCGCTCGCGCTGTTGTACGCCATGTCGGCCATCGCGCGCGATGGGCGCGCCCGTCCCTTGCGCGTGCTCGCGGCGACCGATCTCGGTCCGGCCGACCGGGTCATCGAGCCGGCGGCGGCCAAGGCTCTGCGCAAGATGCTCGAGGTCACCACCACCCGCGGCACGAGCCGCAAGGCCTTCGCGCCCAAGAAGGGCCGACCCAACATCAAGGCGGCGGGAAAAACCGGAACCCTCGGCTGGCCCAAGCCGCGACGCCTGCTGTCGTGGTTCGGCGGTTATGCCCCCGCCGACGAACCCGAGGTCGTGGTGGCCGTGCTGCTCGCCAACCGGCCGAAGTGGTGGCGCAAGGCCAACGAGGTGGCCCGCGATGCGCTCGATGCCTATTTCACCCTGCGCCGAAGCGACCGCGGCCCCAGCAAGCAGCCGCGCTGACCATGCATCCCCGTTGGAACGAAGGCCGCGCCGAAGCCGAAGCCGCCCTCGGTGGCGACCCGCTCACCTGCGACGCCATCACCGCCGACTTCCGCATTCTGCAGCGGCGCAAAGGCCACCGCTATTCGCTCGACGACCTCGCGACCGCAGCCGAGGCCGTGCGCGCGACGGGGGGAAACACCGTGCCCCGCTACCTCGACCTGGGGTGCGGGATCGGCTCGGCCCTGTTGATGGTGAGCTGGCGCCTGAAGCCGACGACCATCGTGGGCATCGAGGCCCTCGACGTGAGCGCGACGCTCGCCCGGTACAACCTGCGCCTCAACGCCCTGCAGGCGCGGCTCGTCGAGGGTGACCACCGCGAGGTCACGGCGGCGTGGACCGACCCGCCTTTCGACCTCATCACCGGCACCCCGCCCTACCTGCCGGTGGGCACCGCCCTCGCCTCCCCCGACCCCCAGCGCGCCGCGGCCCGCCTCGAGCTGCGCGGCGGCATCGAGGACTACCTCGCCTCGGCCGACCGCGTGCTCGCGCCCGAAGGCACGGTGGTGGCCTGCGCCGGCGGCGGCGACGCCGACCGGGTCGAAGCCGGAGCGAAAGCCGCATCCCTGCACATCCATCGTCGCCTCGACGTCATCCCCCGCCCCGACGCCAAAGGCCCCCTCTTCTCGGTGTGGACCCTGAAGCGTTCTCGATGCGGCGCGGTCGACCACCAGTCCCTCCTGGTGCGCGGGGCCGACGGTCGGCAAACCCTCGAAGCCCGCGCCATGCGCGACACCTTCGGCCTCCCCGACTGAGCTCCCCAAGAAAAGGTGCGACATCGTGCGCACAAGTGGGTCCTCGGGGCACACCGAGGAGAACCGGGGATGGATTCGAAGAAGATCGTTACACTTTTTGCCCTCGCCGCCGGCAGCCTGAGCCAAGGCTGCGACGCTGGCCCCAACGCCGACGCCACCGAGATGGCCGCCACGCAGGAGCGATTCGAGCTCATCGAGGGGCCCGACGTGGTGAGCTGCTGGGCCGAGCGCGACACCTCGACGAACGACGACTTCTTCCGCTCCGACGCTCTCTATTGCCAGCGGCTCGACGTCTCGGGTTTTCCCCTGAGCATTCACGGCTCGGTCAACGCCTTCGGCGATGACGGAAACGCGGGCGGTATGCGCCTGGCCGACCTGGGCACCGAGCCGGTGAAGGTGCTGAGCCTGAAGGCCAACGAGTACCCGGCCGAGGTGCAGATCGACCTTCTGATCGATCCCGGTGATGTGGCCGGTCTCGGTCACGGCCGTCTCGTACACACCTTCGAGGTCGCGCAGCCCGACATCGAGCCGACCACGGTGCGCGTGCCCTTCGACCTCTGGGCGCTTCAGATCACGGCCCTGGAGGCTTCGCTCTCGAGCGCGCGCGTCGACCCCTACATGATCGACGTCGCCCCGTTCACGGAGCGGGACGCGTCGGAGATCGCCATCGAGCAAGCCTGGCTCCCCAACCTCGAGGTGGGCAAGCAGGACAAGCGTCTCCTGGCCGTGAGCCGCGGCACCACCGAGCTGAGCGGCAAGGCCCGCGTGGGTCTCACCGACGACGTGCCCTTCACGCTCACCGGCGCCGGCCGCTACGTGGTCGATCCCAACGGCTTGCGCCCGCTCGACGAGCGTGACGAAGCCGCCCGCAGCGAAGGCCCGACCTTCGCGCAGTGCTGGGTGGAGCCGGTCATCATGCCCCTGCCCGAAGACGCCCCGGAGGGCACGTCGCCCGAGACCCGGTACCAGCCCACGTGCTCGAGCGCCGTGGTCGAGCACCTCGACGTTCTCGGCCTGTCGGTGCAGCTCACGGCCCAGGGGCAAGCTTCTTCCACGGCCGCCATTGCCCTCGACGGGAGCAAGACCGCCCTCACCGAGCCGCTCACCGCCGATCAGCTTCCCGTCGCGCTGCGCGTCGATGCATCGCTGGCCAGCGCTGCGGTCGGGTTCCGGGACGCCCTGCGCAACGAGGCGCTCGGGTTCGAGCTCACGCTCACGATGGAGAACGTCGACACCTGGGTACCGCTGGCGCTGCCCTTCGCCTTCGGCACGGTGACGCTGCTGCCCGATCCCGAAGGTAACGTGCAGATGTTCCAGGCAATGCTCGACGACTACGTGGTGGTGCTGGGTCGGCCGTGGGCCGGGCTTCACAGCCTCGCCATCGCCAACCAAGAGCTGCCCTTCGTGGTGCAGGGCGGGGTGACCGCCACCTACGTCGTCAGCTCGACGCAGACGGAGCTGGTCGGCAAGGCCCTGTTCTTCGACGGCGCAACGAGCACCATCTCCGAGGAAACGGCGTTCAGCCTCAGCCTCGGCGGCACCTACCAGGTGACCTCGGCTGGCCTCGTGACCGTCGAGCCCTGATTGACGTGGGCGGTGGGCCCGCCAAGGGCCTTTCCGTGACGCGTGATCCCAACAGCTTCGATGCGGTGGTGGTCGGGGCCGGCTTCGGCGGCCTCGGGGCCGCGGTCGAGCTCGCCGAATCCGGGGCCCGGGTGTTGGTGCTCGAAGCGCTCAACTATCCGGGCGGCTGCGCCAGCACCTTCTCCCGCGGCGGCTACCGCTTCGAGGCGGGGGCCACCCTCTTCTCGGGCTTCGGCGAGGGTCAGCTCATGCGGACCTGGATCGACCGCCACCAGCTGCCGGTCGAGGTCGACTGGCTCGACCCCATCATCGAGCTCCGCACGCCTCAGTTTCAGCTCGCCGTCCCCCCCGAGCGCGAGGCGCTCATCGATGCCTTCGCCGCCTTCGACCCATCGCGGCGCCCCGCCCTGCAACGGTTCTTCGAACGCCAGCGGCGTGTGGCCGACACCCTGTGGGAGCTCTTCGACGACCCGGAGCTCTTGCCCCCGCTCACGCTCCAGTCGTTGGTGCGCCATGCCGCCCGCTCGCCGCGTTACCTCCCGCTGTTGCGGCTGATGAACACGAGCCTGATGGAGGTGGTGGCGCAAGAGGGCCTCCACGACTTCGAGCCCCTCCGCATCTACTTCGACGCCCTCTGTCAGATCACGGTGCAAGTCTCGGCCGATCGGGCCGAGGCCCCCTTCGCCCTCGCCGCCACCGACTACTGCTTTCGCGGCACCGCCCACGTGCGTGGGGGGATCGGCGTGCTCGCCGAGAGCCTCTGCCAGGCCATTCAAACCATGGGCGGCGAGGTTCGCCTCGCCGACCGCGTGAAGTCACTGCGCATCGATGGTGGAGGATGGGTGGTGCAATCGCGCCGGGGCACCGTGCGCACACCATTGGTGGTGGCCAACCTGCTGCCGCAGAACCTGAGAAGCATGGTGAGCACCGCCGACGGTGGTGCCCTGCGGCGGCTCGATGCCATGGCGTCGCGGGTCGAAGAGGGATGGGGAGCGGCGATGCTCTACCTCGGCGTGGAGGCCGACGCGCCGCATGGCGAGGGCGCCCACCACCTCGAGCTCGTCGCCGATCCGCGGGCACCCTTCGTGGCCGGCAACCACATCTTCTGCTCCGTGAGCGACGCCCGCGAAACCGACCGCGCCCCCGCGGGCCAACGCACGGTGACGGTCTCGACCCATGTCGACATGCAGGCGCTTCGTAAGAGTGCATCGCCCGGCGCCTATGTGGCCCAGATCCAGAAGCGCATGCGCGCCACCCTGGCGAAGCTCGCCCCCGAGCTGCACGCGGGCATCGCGCACGAGATGACGGCGAGCCCACGCACCTTCGAGCGCTTCACCCGACGCGCGCACGGCTACGTGGGGGGCATCCCCCGCACCAAGGGCCTCGAGCACTACCGCGGGATCTTCCCCGCGCCGGTGATGCCAGGCCTCTTCCTGGTGGGAGATTCGGCCTTCCCCGGCCAGTCCACGCTCGCCACCGCCATCGGCGGCGCGCGTACGGCTCGTGCTGCGCTCTCCGCGTGAGGCGGTGCAGGGTGGTAGGATGGGGGCATGCTTCATCGCGGTGGCTGGCTCGCCCTCGCCGTCCTTGCCTTTGGTTGTGACGCGCTGCTCGACCTCGATCGATTCGAATCCACCGGGTCGGGCGGCAGCGGCGGAGAGAACACAGGCGGCGCAACCTCGACCGGGGGTACAGGGGGCGAAGGCGGCAAGCCTCCGTCCCCAGGCTGCGAGAGCACCGCGCCGTGGACGATGCGCCTCGGCTACGACGGCGACGACCTCGAGGTGCAATCGCTCGCCGTAACCCCCGATTGCGGCGCGGTGGTGGTGATCCGTGCCCGGGGCGACCTCGGTGCCCTCGACGCCGGCCTCATCACCAACAAGTTCGACAACCAGACCGTCGCCCTGCGCATCCTGCGCCTCGAGTCGACGGGCAGCGTGCGTTGGCGCCGTCTCCTCTACTCGACCGAAGCGAACGGCCAGCCCCAGATGGGCGCCGGAAGCCTGATCTCGAGAACGAACGACGATGGCGACCTCGTGTGGGAGCTCGCGGGTTGGGGCTACGGCGAGATCCGGCTCGACGGCGGCCCCGCGATCAGCGTCAGCGACGCCAGGATGGGCTACGTCGCCACCTTCCACGACGCCCCAGAGAACACCGCCGAACGACTCGGCAGCCTCCGCGCCATCGTTCTCGGCGGATCCGACGAATACGTTCGCGTGCGCACGGTCGACGACGACCGCGAGCTGATCAGCGGCAACTTCTCAGGCACCCTCACCTTCGAGGGCTTTCCCGGCCCCGAGCTCACGAGCCAAGCGGGCCAATTCCGCCAGGGCTTCTTGGGCGTGCTCGACGACGACCCGAACAACCGCGGCTCCCTCCGCGCCCGCGCCCTCGCCATCGGCGACGAGGTGCGCATTCAACGCGCCATCTGGTCCGGCGAAAACGTCTTCCTCATCGGAGACTTCCTCGACCTCGTCAGCCTGGGCAACGTCAGTCTCACCCATCCCACCGCGGGCACCGCCCAAGACTCGCGCAGCGCCTTCATCGTACGCCTCGACACCAGCAACCCCGACCCCAACGCCTGGTCGGGCGACAAGGCCCAGGTTCTAGCCGCGAATGGAAGAATCTGGGTGCAAGACGCCTTCCGCGACGGCGACAGCATCCGCGTCCTCCTCGCCGTGAACGGCACCCCCTCCAACACGACCGACTACCCCACCGCCATGGGGGGTGAATTGGTCGTCGCCGACTACGCCATACCCGACCTCACCCTCGCCACCGTCCGCCACTTCCCGAACACGCGATCAACGCTCGGAACCAACTTCCCCCCCGCTGGCCTGGTGGGCCCCAAGTTCATCCGCGTTCGCGAACAGACCCTCATCGCAGGCGCCTTCGCGAGCTCCCTCAACTACGGCCCCACCCCCACCACCTCCGGCGCCAACGACGAGGACGGCTTTCTCATCAGTATCGACGGCACCAGCGACCCGCTCATGCGCTTCTACCAAGACCCCACCGGCCAGGAGGTCGTCGAAGCCGTCGCAGGCAACGACGAGACCGTCTACACCGCCGTCACCTTCAGCGGCAACATGCTCGACCTCGGCGAGAATCTGATTCAGCCGTTTTCCCCGACGAGTCCGGGGCCCAACACGGGGCGGCATGTGCTGATTGAGCGGATTGTGCTGCCGTAGGGGGGGGCGGCTGTGCAGCACACGCCCACCTCTCACCACAGGCGCCAGCAGGCTAACGCACGACGAAAAGCATGATGTGCGCTAGCGCGAAGGTCCTGCATGACGCCCTGGAAGAGCGCCTGCCCCGCGCATGCGGCACGTTAACCTGCGGAGCCGCAGTGTACTGCTTCGGACATCAGCTGGTTGTGCCAGTAGGGACATTATGAGTTGTCCGGACGTGGCCAAGTCCCAGCCCAGGCCAACGTCTGCTAGAACTTGTACAATGGTGGACGTTCATAAGAAGGCGCGGAGATTGGTCGCCCTCGCACTTTGTGCCGCAGTCTACGCTCGACCACTCGCTCCCGGCCTTACAAGGTCGGAACTGCGCTCTATCGTACTGCGGCATGGTGTTGGCGGTGGCGCCTACGATGAAGTGATCCAGCGCGAATGGCAACGCCTGGCGAAAGATCACGATGGTAGAGCGATTTCAAGCAGCGCTGATTGGGGGCTATTGCTGTCCGCAGGTGCCTACGACGTAGAACCAGACTTGCGACCAGATGATGCTCTCGCCTGCCTCGCGAGCGTTCTTGATGAGCTCGACGATTCAGAGGGAAAGAACGCGCCGAAGGGTCTTTCTTTGCTCAAGTCACACTGCAGTTCCATCAGTCCCGACCAGGTCGAGCTCGCAATCGGCTTGATGCTCCGTTCTGGTTGTCTTCAGAGCCACGCCGCCGGTTTCGTTCGTGTACGCGACTTTCCTCCATACCACCGGATGGTGGCCACACAGCCTCGGCCGGAGGAAGACCTGTGTTACCGAGCGCGCTGCGCGATGGCGTTCCGCGCAGGCTACATGATGGCGGGGTGACGCGAACGCGCCGGGCGATGGCCATTGCAGCGCTGATGGGATGGGCATCGTGGTTCGTGTTGATCATGCC